>JAKSPK010000049.1 GCA_024404875.1 Oscillospiraceae bacterium | reverse complement strand
AAGGGGGGTATCTATGCAGAAAAAAGAACCGATCCGACTGCTCGCCGCGGGCGGACTGCTCGCATTGATCGCGCTGGTCGCACTGATTGTTTCGCGGAAATCGTTCGGCGGGGCCGCATTCTGGATCCTGCTGCTGTTTCTGCTGGCAGCGGCGGCATGGCTTGGCTATGAGCTTTGGCTTCTGCGAAAAAATGCGCTGCGCTATGTCGCGCGGATGAATAACACGCTGGAGCACACCGGACAGATCGCGCCGGAACGGATGCACGTTCCGATTCTGATCCTCGATTCGCTCTATGAGGTCGTCTGGTATAACGATGCCTTTGCAGATCAGATCGCCGGCAACAGGGAGCTTTTCGGCAAACCGCTGCATACAGTCCTGCCGTTCCGTCCGGATGCGCTTGGCAGCGGTGAGACAATGGACATCGGGCTGTTCGACAGGCAGTTCCGTGTTTCGAGGACGGATTATTCGCGCAAGAGCAATCTGACTGTCATGTTCTGCTTTGAGGATATCACCAATTATGTCCTGCTCAAGCGGCTCTATATGGATACCCGTCCCTGTGTGCTGCTCATCAATATCGACAATTATGAGGATCTGTTCAGCGGCACACGGCAGAGCGAGCGCGCCGCTGTGCTGGCAGCACTGGAATCGCTGTTTGACAAAATGATTGAGGGTACGAACAGCATCTTCCGGCATCTCGATGAGGACAGGTTCTTCATTATCACAGAGGCGAGACACTGCCTCGAAATGGAACGTGCACACTTCCCGCTGCTCGATGCGGCGCGCAGGATTACGGTGCGCGGCAGATCCAGTCTGACGCTCTCGATCGGCATCGGCCGGAGCGGTGAGGACCTCGCACAGAATGAACGCTTTGCGCAGCAGTCGCTTGATATGGCGCTCGGCAGAGGCGGCGATCAGGCTGCGGTCAAGACCGATAACGGCTTCACCTTCTACGGCGGCGTCTCACAGGGCATCGAGCATCGCAGCAAGGCAAAAAACCGAGCTGTTGCGAAGGATCTGCTCAAGCTTATGAAGCGCTGCGGCCATGTCTATATTATGGGACACCGCGCCAGTGATCTCGATGCGGTCGGTGCGGCGGTCGGCGCTGCGTTTATTGCGGAGCAGTGCGGCGTACCGTATAACATCGTCATCCGGACGGAATCAACGGTTGCAAAGCTGCTGACCGACCGGATCAAAACGGAAATGCCCGGCTGCATGATTCCGCCGGAAGCGGCACGGAAACAGATCAACGACAGCGATCTGCTCGTCATCGTCGATACCTTCAGCAAGGATATCGTTGAGGATGCTGAGCTGTATCGTCTGGCAAAGCATACTGTTGTCATCGACCACCACCGGCAGATGGTGAATTATCTTGACAATACTACACTTAAGCTGCATGATCCGCATGCCTCCTCGGCTGCGGAGCTTGTGACCGGTATGATTCAGTATTTCGATTTCCGCGAGGAAATGCCGCGCTTCATTGCAGAGGCGCTGCTCGCCGGCATCATGCTGGATACGAAGAATTTCATCATGCAGACCGGTGTGCATACATTTGAAGTCGCAGCATTCCTGCGAGAGCGCGGCGCGGATCCGATCGCGGTCAAAACGCTCTTTGCAGAGTCGCTGACGGCATATCAGCATCGCTCACGGCTGGTCTCCGAAGCAGGACTGCACGGCAGATATGCAATCGCCGTACAGACAGAGCTGATCCCGGAGATCCGTGTGATCGCGTCGCAGGCGGCGGATGAGCTGCTCGGCGTGGAGAATGTGGATGCATCGTTCGTGCTGTATCCGGGACAGGATCAGGCCTGCGTTTCCGCGCGTTCGCTCGGAAAGATCAATGTGCAGGTCATTATGGAACGGCTTGGCGGCGGCGGTCATCAGATCATGGCGGCGGCACAGCGTTCGGACTGCTCGATCGCACAACTCTGCGAGCTGCTGCTGAAGGAGCTGGATGCTTATGATGCCGAGCAGAATATGCCGGCAGAGGAAGAAGAGTCATAACAGAAAGGAAGAATTTTGAAATGAAAGTAATTCTTTTACAGGATGTCAAGGGTACGGGCAAAAAGGGTGAGATCAAGAATGTCTCGGACGGCTTTGCACGCAATTTCCTGATCGGAAAGGGGCTTGCCGCAGAGGCGACCAACGCCAATCTCAATAAGCTCGAAGGACAGAAGGCTTCGGCGCAGCATAAGGTCGATGTGGCCGTTGCAGAAGCGAAGGAGTATGCTGCAAAGCTCGAAGGCAAAAAGGTTATCATCCGCGCAAAGGCGGGACAGGGCGGCCGGCTTTTCGGCGCGGTCACACCCGGCAATGTCGCCGATGTGCTGAAGGAGCAGTTCGGCTTTGAGCTGGATAAGCGAAAGATCACCGTCAACGGCGAAATGAAGAACGAGGGCGATTACAGCGCAGAGGCAAAATTCTACAGCGGCATCTCCGCGAAATTCACAGTCTCTGTGGTGTCGGAAAATGGCTGATCGCGGCGATTACTCCGCCTGGGGAGATGACGGCCTTTCTGCGCAGTCGCTCCCGCACAGTGATGAAGCGGAGCAGGCGATCCTCGGCGCTGTTCTGATTGATCCGGAAATGATCTCCGTTGCGCTGGATATCATCCGGCCGGAGTATTTCCATCTGGAGCAGCACAAGGAGCTTTTCCGCGTCATGGTTTCGCTGTTTTCGGATGGCAGCGGGAATCGTGAGCTGGATCCGGTCGTTGTGGTGCATGAAGCCGTGCGGCTTGGGGTCTTTGAGAACGAGAATGAGGGCAGAAATTATGTCCGCGATCTCATGGAGAGCGTTCCTTCCGCCGAAAATATCGTCAGCTACTGCAATATCGTTGCAGAGCGATACTGTGCGCGTTCGCTCGCGACCGTTGCACAGGAACTGCTGCGTGATATCGCGGCGGGGACACAGTCTGCACAGACACTTCTGGATTCCGCAGAACAGCGGATTTATGATATCCGGCAGGGGCGTGATGTCCGCGGCCTGATTCCGATTCAGGATGTCGTCGTTTCGACCTTTAAGCATCTGGAGGATATCTCCGGCCCCGACCGTGAGCGATTCCTCGGTGCGAAGACCGGCTATCCGGAGCTGGACTCCGTGACGGGCGGTATGACCAATTCCGACCTCGTCATTCTGGCGGCGCGCCCAGGTATGGGCAAGACCTCATTTGCGCTGAATCTGGCGACGAATATCGCAAGACACTCCGGCAGAACGGTCGCGATCTATTCTCTGGAAATGAGCATGGAGCAGCTCGCGTCCCGTATGATTTCAACGGAAGCGCTTGTCGATTCCCACAAGCTTCGCACCGGTCATCTTTCGCATGAAGACTGGTCGCGCATCGCGCAGAGCTCGGATGTGCTCGGCGGCATGAACATCATGCTCTCCGAGGCGACTGGCATTACCGTTCCGCAGATGAAGGCGCAGCTCAGGCGCGTGAAGAATATCGGCATGGTCGTCATCGACTATCTGCAGCTCATGGATGCACCGCTGAAATCCGACAACCGTGTGCTGGTCATTTCGGATATCACGCGAAATCTCAAGCTGATGGCGAAGGAACTGAATGTTCCGGTGCTGCTGCTCTCGCAGCTGAACCGCGGCGTTGAGAGCCGTACTGACAAGCGTCCGATGATGTCGGACCTCCGTGAATCCGGCTCGATTGAGCAGGATGCCGATATCATCATGTTCCTTTATAATGACTACTACTACAACCGCGAGAAATCGCAGACTCCGAATATTACCGAATGCATCGTTGCCAAAAACCGTCACGGCGAGACCGGTACGATCAAGCTGATCTGGGATGCGCAGTATACACGGTTCTCTTCACCGGAAAACCGTGAGGCACCGCCGGCATGATGTGTCGCCTGCATGAGATCGTTCTGCAAAGCGCGGGACGGCCGGAGCACTGCATCTGTACGGCTGCCTTTTCAGGCGGCGCGGACAGCACGGCACTGCTGCTCTGTCTGCATGATCTGCGGGAAACACTGGACATTGATCTGCGTGCAGTTCATGTGCATCACGGGATACGCGGCGCAGAGGCCGACCGCGATGCTGCATTCTGTGCGGAGATCTGTAAACAGCAGGACATTCCGCTGCTGACGGTCTATGTCGATGTGCCGGCTTATGCAGCGGCATATCATCTTTCACTGGAAACTGCTGCGCGCAGACTGCGGTATCAGGCACTGGAGCAGGCAGCGGCGGAGGGCGTGATTGTTACCGCGCATCATGCGGGCGATCAGGCTGAGACAGTGCTGTTTCATCTGCTGCGCGGCAGCGGTCTGCGCGGCATGCGCGGAATTCTGCCGGTTAGCGGAAGGATCCGGCGGCCATTGCTTGATGCGGAAAAAGCGGATATTCTCGGGTTTCTCCGCGATCGCGGACAGTGCTATGTGGAAGACAGCACGAATTTTACTGATGAATGCAGTCGGAATCGTCTTCGGCAGGAAATCATGCCGCTGCTGCAGCGAGAGAATCCCGCTGCCGTGCAGCATATCGCACGGACGGCGATGCTGCTCGCGGAGGATGAAGCCCTGCTTTCTGAACAGGCAGCTGCTGCGCTGCAAATCGGCCGCGATTCGGTGACAGGCGGCGTTTCCGGACTGGCTGACTATCCGAAGCCGATCCGGATGCGTGTCTATATGCAGATGCTCGAAGATACGCCGAAATCTGTGCATATTGATCCTGCATATCAGCAGCTTCTGGCGATTGACCGGATCGTACTGGCAGGCGTCGGCACACAGCTTCTTTCCGGCGATGTTTACGCCCACACCGAACGGGGTATTCTGTATATGCAGGAGGAGCGCACATTGATCAATCCGCTGCCGATGCAGACCGGTATCAACCGGATGTTCCCCGGAAGAAGCTGCACCGCTGTGCTGAATGATTCTCGGACAGTATCACAAAATGTTCACAGAGCAGACACAAAATCAACCTTGGATTTTGATAGAATAATAGGGAAACCCTGTTTTCGGCTGCGCAGTCCGGCGGACAGAATTACGCTTCCGGCACGGGAACACAGCACGCTGCTGAAAAAATGCGTGCAGGCTGCCGTACCGAAGCCGCTCCGCCCGAAGCTTTATGCGCTCTATGACGATCTTGGCTGCATCTGGTGCGAGCAGGTCGGCATTGCGGCGCGTGTGAAGCCGGATGATTCCACCAGGCGTTATCTGACACTTCATGTCAGTGCAGAAATCACAAACAAAAAGGAGTGAATGACACTTGGGCAAAAACCGAGGCTTAATGACCTATGTCATCATCGCGCTGATCTTTATTATCGCGATCTGGATGCTGATGCCTCAGCTGACGACCAGCAAGCATACGCTGCAGTATTCCGATGTCATGGCGTACTTCGATGAGTACAAGGTGACGGAGTATACGCTGGATCTTGGCTCCGGTGAGCTGAAATACAAGCTCAGCGGCGAAGAAAAGGAGCATACCTACGAGGTTCCGAATGTTTCGCTGTTCCTTCAGGATACAGAGAATTACCGGAAGGAATACAACGAGAAGAACCCGAAGGCGCAGCTCACGCAGGACTATTTCAAGGTCACGGATAATTCGTGGCTGCTGACGGTCGTTCCGACGGCTGTGCTGATGATCATGGCGATCGTATTGTTCGTGGTCATGTTCCGGCAGGCAAACGGCGGAGGAAAGATCAATTCCTTCGGCAAGGCGAATATCAAGGCCGCGAGCGGCTCCGCGAAAAAGGCGACCTTTGCGGATGTTGCCGGTGCGGACGAGGAAAAGGCTGAAATGGCCGAGTTGGTCGATTTCCTTAAGAATCCGAAGAAATTCGAGGATATCGGCGCGAGAATCCCGCGCGGCGTGCTGCTGCTCGGTCCTCCCGGAACCGGTAAGACGCTGCTTGCAAGAGCCGTTGCAGGTGAAGCAGGCGTCTCGTTCTTCCCGATCTCCGGCTCTGACTTCGTGGAAATGTTCGTCGGTGTCGGCGCGAGCCGTGTGCGTGACCTGTTTGAGCAGGCAAAAAAGCATTCGCCTTCGATCGTTTTCATTGATGAAATTGATGCGGTCGGCCGTCACAGAGGCTCCGGTCTCGGCGGCGGTCACGATGAGCGCGAACAGACGCTTAACCAGCTCCTTGTCGAGATGGACGGCTTCGAGGAAAACGAAAGTGTCATTGTTATTGCTGCGACGAACCGCCGTGATATTCTGGATCCGGCGCTGCTGCGTCCGGGCAGATTCGACCGTCAGATCACGGTCAATTATCCCGATGTCAAGGGCAGAGAGGAAATCCTCAAAGTTCACAAGGGAAAAAAACCGATCGGGCCCGATGTCGATTTCCACGATCTTGCGAAGGATACGCAGGGCTTCACCGGTGCAGACCTTGAAAATCTGCTGAATGAGGCTGCGATTCTTGCGGCGCGTGCGAACCGTCAGGCGATCACTGCTGCGGATATCGACGAAGCGACCATGAAAGTCATTGCTGGTCCGGAGAAGCGTTCGCATATTCCGACTGCGCGTGACAAGCGGATTACAGCGTATCATGAAGCCGGTCACGCAGTCGCGGCGCATCACTTGTCAACGCAGGATCGTGTTCAGCAGGTCAGCGTCATTTCCCGCGGCATGGCTGCCGGTATGACATGGACGCGTCCGGATACCGAGGATAACCACATGAGCCGCACGAAGCTGCTGGAAAACATCGTCATGCTGATGGGCGGCAGAGCTGGTGAAGCGACTGCGCTTGACGACATCTGCACGGGTGCGTCGAATGACATTGAGCGTGCAACAAAGCTCGCGAAGAATATGGTCACGCGCTGGGGACTTTCCGAGGCGCTCGGACCGGTTGCTTATGGCTCTGACAATGACGAGGTATTCCTTGGCAGAGACTACGGTCATGTGCGGGATTATTCTGACGAAATCGCGGCAAAGATTGACGCAGAGGTGCGGAAGCTTGTCGAAGAAGGCTATGAGCGTGCACTTGCGATCCTCAGCGAGAACCGCGGACAGCTCGAAAGTCTTGCACAGTTCCTGCTGGAATATGAAAAGGTCAATGAGCAGGAGTTCCTTCAGATTATGAAGGGTGAGCTGACAGTCGAGAGCCGCCGTGCAGAGGAGGAAGCGAAGCGCAGAAAGGCAGATGCTTCCCCGATCGACATTCCGGTCGATGACAGCGCAGACTCCGATGCCGGTGCAGTACAGGAAGACTGATATACGCAAAATACAAAGAGGGAAGCTGCCCCGCAGGGCGCTTCTCTCTTTTTATCTCTATAGAAAGCGGCGAGGTTTTCGTTTGCTTTTCTGCGTGTTTGATCTGCCGGCTTTCTTCGCCCCGCACACTTGGGCTGTTATCGCTGAAAGGTCTTGACTGCCCATTCTCCCGATCGCAAATAGGTTGTTGACAAATCGTGCATTTATGTGATAGAATATAATGAATCTGCGTAGATGGAACGGAAAGGATCCGCGGAGAACTTCCAAAAGGAGAAATGATTATGAATAATGTTACCGTATGGAAACGGACTGCACTGGCAGCGATCTGCCTGCTGCTTGCGGTCTGCGTTCTTTTTTCTCTGATCTTCTGGCTGCGTCCGGGCAGCGAAAGCGAAAAGAAAACATCTGGCTCTGTCAATGAGGCGCTTTCGCTCTGGACAGATAGTGCGGAGGCGAAAAAACAGCTTATCTCCTATATGGATTCGATCACTGACGAAAGCAGCGCGGATTACATTCCGGTCGATCAGCGCATCGCGGTATTCGATTTCGACGGCACAGTGTTCTGCGAGACCGATCCGGATTATTTTGACTACTGTCTGCTCGTCCACCGCGTCACGCAGGATCCGAACTACACGGCAAGTGAATTTGAGCGTGCGACTGCTGACAAGATCCTGCGTGCTGAGCAGAACGGCGAATCCTTCAAGGAGCTTCCGCTCGAACACGGTCAGGCAATCGCGTCGGCCTTTGCAGGCATGACAACGGAGGAATTCTTCAGCTATATTGCGGAGTTTAAGAAGACCGAGATGAACCATTATAACGGCATGACACGCGGCGACGGCTTTTTTCTGCCGATGCTGGAGATCATTGACTATCTTCAGGTGAACGACTTTTCCGTCTATATCAACAGCGGAACCGACCGCTTTATCGTCCGCGGACTGCTCAAGGATTCCCCGCTCTCCGATATTCCGCCTGCAAGGATCATCGGCTCTGATGAGAGACTTGCAGCCTCGAATCAGGGCGATGAGGATGGCTTGAACTATACATTTACAAAGGATGACAAGGTCGTGCTTGGCGGCGATTTCATCATCAAGAACCTGAAGATGAACAAGGTGCAGGCTATTATGAAGGAGATCGGTCAGCAGCCGGTTCTTGCATTCGGCAACAGCACCGGTGATTCCAGTATGCTTGCGTACACGATTACCGGCAATCCCTATAAGAGCCTTGCTTTCATGCTCTGCTGTGATGACCTGGAGCGCGAGGACGGCAATCTCGAAAAAGCAGAAGCGGTGCGTCAGCTCAGCGTGGAAAACGGCTGGATCCCTGTCTCCATGAAGGATGACTGGAAAACAATCTACGGTGACGGCGTCACCAGAAAAATTGCCATGACCGAAAACAGCGAATCCGAAGAACTGCAGAACGCCGCATAACCGGATCAGACAACGGGAGTCCCGCACGAAGGGACTCCCGTTTTTTGAATTCACCTGGAAAGGCTGGCCGTGCCGATTCCGCAGAGCTGCTTTCACCCTTCAAAATAACATCCGCGAAGCGGGCACCATTTTTCGCAGCAGCGGGATAGAGTTCGGTTTATCTATGTTATGCCCAAAAATCCTGCTGATGCCGCACCGAAAAATCACACGAAAACCGCTTGCATGAATGCGCGTTTTGTGGTATAATAAAGAAAATATACCTAATTCTCAATTTGGTCGGATGAACCGACAGAAAGATATACCCGGTGCCGCTGATCTGATCTCAGGAATACTGTACCGGAGAACAAAAGCAGGAGCGTTTTATTATGGTATTTTCAAGCCTGTATTTCCTATATTTCTTTCTGCCCGTATGCCTGCTATGCTACGGGCTTTCGCCGTCTCTGACCGTCAAGAATGTCACACTGACGGTCTTCTCCCTGCTGTTCTATGCATGGGGCGAGCCGATCTATATCATCCTGCTGCTCCTCAGCGTGCTGATGAATTATCTTTTCGGCCTCGGAATCGGAGGATTCCAGAAGCGCGGAAAGGAAGGCGGCGCGAAGGCTGTCATGATTCTCAGCCTGCTGTTCAATATCGGATTGCTTGGCGTATTCAAATACAGCAATTTTATCGTGGAGAACCTCAACCTCATTCCCGGCGTGAATCTCCCGTTTCCGAATCTGACACTTCCGATCGGCATCAGCTTCTATACCTTCCAGATTCTTTCCTATATCATCGACCTTTACTGGGAGAAAATTGAGGTTCAGAAAAATCCGCTGCACCTGCTGCTCTATGTTTCCATGTTTCCGCAGCTCATCGCCGGCCCAATCGTCCGCTATGCGACCATTGCCGACGAGATCAAAAACCGCAAAACGACCTTGCTCGATCTCAGCGAGGGCTTCACGCGTCTGATGATCGGCCTCGGCAAAAAGGTCATCCTCGCAAACCACCTCTCCACGATTGTCGATCAGTTCTTCGCAACCGAAAACAGCAAACTGACCGTCGCTGCGACATGGTATGCGGTTATCGTTTACGCAATGCAGATTTATTTCGACTTCTCCGGCTATTCGGATATGGCGATCGGTATGGGCAGAATGTTCGGCTTCCACTTCGATGAGAACTTCCGCCACCCGTTCCTCTGTAAGGATATCTCGGAATTCTGGCAGCGCTGGCATATCTCGCTCGGCACATTCTTCCGCGACTATCTGCTCTATGTGCCGATCTTCGGCAAGCGCAGAAAATACGGCGGACTGTTCCTTGTCTGGTTCTGCACCGGTCTCTGGCACGGCGCAAGCTGGAATTTTATCATCTGGGGACTTTACTTTGGCGTGTTCATCCTGATCGAGCAGCTTGTCGGCAAGAAAACGATCAAAAAGATCCCGCTGGTGATCCGGCATATTTACAGCAAGATTATCATTATCATCGGCTTCGGCATTTTCTATTTCGAGGATCTCGGACGGCTCGGCAGCTTCTTCCGCAATCTGGTCGGGCTGAACGGCAATGCGCTCTATGACAATGTGCTCACGCTTTCGATCCGGAACAATCTGTTCCTGCTGATTGCAGCGCTGATCTGCTGCTTCCCGATTTACGACGGCTTGCAGACACTCAGAAAGAACCATGCGGGTTCGGTACGGATCGTCGATACCTTCCAGATCTGTGCGAATGCCGCGCTGCTGATCGTCAGCAGCATCCTGCTTGTCGATGCGACAAACAACCCGTTCCTCTATTTCCGTTTCTGAGAGAAGGGCGACAGCAATGAAACACAGAATCATACTGCTGCTCTGTTCGGCAGCGCTGCTCATGACCGGATGCAGCAATGAAAGCAGCATCATACCGGATGAACCACTGCAAACGGATACAGAGACCGCACCGCAGACTGAAGCCGTGACGAGAGACGATGCGTCTTCTGCTGACGAATCCTCCGCCGATCCGGTGCTTCTCCATGAGGAAAAAAACAGCGAAATACCTGCCGAAGCTGTCACACTGCGAACCGGCGTGACAATCAGCGGCGGCGAGACCGTTGAGATTGCCAAGGATTATCTCAATGATCACGGTGATCCGGTGCTGGTTCTGGTCTCACTCAGTGACGGCAATTATATGCCCCTGACCAATGCCGAATACAAATATGACAATGCCGGCAGGATGATCTGGAAGCATGAGAATACAATCACCAACGACTATATCAATTATTCTTATGATGCGAACGGCAGGCTTGTCACCGAGGATTTCTATGCGAGCGATTTTCACCCGCACCGCATCGAGTATTCCTACGATCAATACGGCAATCTCCTGCGGAAGGTGACGACATATACTGAGCAGGATACCGTATTTAATATGATGCCCCTCACTGATGATTATTCCGATATGGAACTGGATAACGCCGGACGGATTGTGAAGCAGCGCGAAATGAGTGCTGCCGGTACAACCGCGAACTATGAGATAACCTTCACCTATGACGATGCAGGAAACTGTGTCCGTGAGGAGAAAACTGCGCTCAATGAAAACATGGATCCCGCCAGCGTGATCACAACCCGTTCCTTTGACGAAAACAGCAATATGACTTCGGAGATCATCAAACAAATCATGTCAAACGGTACCGAACATACACTTACAAAAACCATGCAATATGACAGCGAAGGCAGAATGACCTATCAGAAATCAGATGTACAGGGCGAGATCGTCGAGGTGCAGTACACCTATGAACCGATCTGAGCGGCCCTGAAAGAGAGCAGGAAAGGAGCACTTGCAATGCCCAATACCGATCTGCCGGATGAGATCAGAGAACCGGCTGCGGATACGCCGCAGGACGAGCCGAAACTCGACCGCCGTACTGCGATTGCACAGGCCAGAGCGATCCGGCGCGAGGCTGCCGCAATGGATGAAAGCATAAAGGCACAGGCAGCCGAGACCGCCAGCACCATTTTGGAGCAGGCCGCACCGGAACCGCCGAAAACGCCGCTCCATAAACAGACTGCACCGCAGCCTGTTTCCAATACGACCGGAAAATTCGGCTGGCTTGATGAGATCAGTCCCTCTGGGACGGAACGCAGTGCCGCGCATACCGATACCGATGCACTGCTCGAAGAGCTGCGCGCTGAATCGCGGGCGCGTCGGGCGGCGGCGGAGAAGTCTGCCGGCAAAGAAAGCGCGGAGCCGCCGAAGGCGCACGCTGCAGCGGAATACGACGATGACGCAGAGTACGACAATGATGCGGCATATGACGATGATGCAGCGTACGACAGCGATGCGG
>JAKSPK010000048.1 GCA_024404875.1 Oscillospiraceae bacterium | reverse complement strand
ATTTTTCATAGAATGCCTGTGCGCCCGGATTGCCCGCCCAGACATTCAGTGTTACGTTATAGCATCCGCACTGCCGTGCATATTCCTTCACTGTCTCAAAGAGCAATGATGCAATGCCCTGCCGTCTGGCATTTTCATCCACACAAATATCGTCGATATAAAGCGTTTTGATATCTGTCGGAACTCGCTCACCGATATGCTCCTGCATCACGCAGAAAGCATGACCGAGCACTGCCTCATCCGCTTCATCGGTATACACAAAAACCGGTTTCTCATCATCCCGAAGGATTTCTGAAAGCTCTGTTTCACTGTATTTTGTCGCGGGGCCTTTGAACAGATCGGGGCGTGCATTATGATGCACCATATCAACCTGTAAAAGCAGCTGCATCAGCCCCGGAATATCACGCTGCATTGCTCTGCGTATCATGTAATATCCTCCCCTTCTACGACCCTCACAGCGTCATCTGTCCGGTGATCTCCAGATCTCTGGCTATGCCGCCGGCTGCCGGAATATTTTTGACAATATATTTTTTAAGCTGCTCCGTCTGCGATTCATTCAGTATGGCTGCACTTTCCAGCGCAGAAGATTTCGATTTCAGTGTCATGACCTGTACACCGATTGAATCACGTGTTGTTTTTGGCAGGAGCATTGCGGTATTGAACACGACTGCCCGATTATTGGTCGAGCGCAGCAGCACATCGCAGTCCTCCTCGATAAAGAGAATATCGACGATCGGGCTCTTTGGCGAATATGCATTTGCAAGCTTTTTGCGGTTCGTTTTGGTCGCATAAGCACTAAGCGGCACCTTGGCAACCTTACCGTTTGCGAAGCAGAAAAGCACGAATCCGCTGTAATCCTCGGTTGCGATCATATATTTCACGCGCTCACCATCATCAAAGCCAAGCTTGACTGGAACGAAGTCACCCAACACACTCGCCTTCGTATCGTCAAATGCTGCAGCGCGTGACTTATAGACCTGTGCAGAGTCGGAGAAGAAGAGCAGCTCCGTGCGGTTATTTGCATTCTTCTGCTGCGTCACGACATCGCCTTCCTTGAGCTTCTGCTCACTGCTCATACGCAGGCTTTGCGGCGTGATCTTCTTGAAGTAACCCTCAGCTGACAGGAACAGATGCACCGGATAATCCGGTGTTTCATCTTCAGCGGCTGCCTCAGGTTCATCGGATGTATCATAGAACAATGTCTTGCGCGGCTGACCGTATTTCTGTCCGACCTTTTTCAACTCATCAATCATGATTTTGCGGATTTTTTTTACATCCTTGAGAATGTCCTCCATTTCCGCAATATCCTTCCGGAGCTGTTCGATCTCCTGAGTCCGCTTGAGAATGTATTCTCGGTTGAGATGCCGCAGCTTGATCTCTGCAACATATTCTGCCTGGATCTCGTCAATGCCGAATCCGATCATGAGGTTCGAGACAACCTCGGATTCCTCCTCCGTTTCGCGGACGATTCTGATTGCCTTGTCAATATCCAGCAGTATCTTTTCGAGACCTTCGAGCAGATGCAGCTTGTCTTGTTTTTTATGCAGATCGAAATACACTCTGCGGCGGATGCACTCCGTACGGAATGCGATCCACTCATTCAGTATTTCTCGCACACCCATGACACGCGGCATTCCGGCGATCAGGATATTGAAATTGCACGAAACCGAATCCTGTAAAGGCGTCATGCGGAATAGCTTCTGCATCAGCCGTTCCGGATCAGTGCCTCGCTTTAAATCGATTGCGAGTTTCAATCCGTTGATATCTGTCTCATCACGCAGATACGAGATCTCAGTGATTTTCTTCTGCTTGACCAGATCGACAATCTTTTCCATGATCGCTTCGACTGTCGTGGAATACGGGATTTGCGTGACCTCGATGCAGTTTGCGAATTTGTCATAATTCCACTTGGCACGCAGCTTGATACTGCCCCGTCCGGTATCATAGACTCGATGCATTTCCTCTTCATCATAGAGCATGAATGCGCCAGTCGGAAAATCCGGGCCCTTTAGCGTCGAGAGCAGATCATGTGCCGGATCGCGGATCAATGCAATCGTTGTCTCGCAAACCTCGGCGAGATTGAACGGGCAAACATTGCTCGCCATAGAGACCGCAATGCCGACATTTGCATTGACCAGAACCGACGGGAATGTTGCCGGAAAGAGCGTCGGCTCTTGCATCGTGTTGTCATAATTCGGAACGAAGTCGACCGTTTCCTTGTCTATATCTGCAAAGAGTTCATTCGCGATCGGTTCCAGCCGCACTTCGGTGTAACGCGGTGCAGCATAGGCCATATCACGGGAATAGACCTTGCCGAAGTTGCCCTTGCTGTCTACATAGGGATGCAGCAGTGATTCATTGCCGCGTGCAAGACGTACCATTGTCTCATAGATCGCGGCATCGCCATGCGGATTCAGACGCATCGTCTGACCGACGACATTTGCGGACTTTGTTCTCGCTCCGGATAGCAGCCCCATTTTATACATCGTATAAAGCAGCTTTCGGTGCGAGGGCTTGAAGCCGTCTATCTCCGGCAGTGCGCGTGAAACAATCGCGCTCATCGCGTAGGGCATGAAGTTTTTGCGGAGCGTTTCAGTAATGCTCTCTTCGACCGTCAGTCCTGCGCCTTCAATATATGCATTGGAAGGATTCGCCGCTTTCGGAGCGATTTCCCTTTTCTTTCGTGCCATGTTTCTTCGTATCAACCTTTCTCAGGGTTCATGTCTTTCCGGATGCTGAATGTTTAGCCGAACTGCCGCGGTTCGAGAGCAGAAATAATCATCTGTAAATTTGCTTGCTGATTCGGCAAATCAACGCCGGTCCCGACCTTCGGTGTGGCCGCGATCATCAGATGCAAATGACCGTCATCTATTTCTATGTTGCGTGAACCAAGCAGTCCTTTCTTCACCCGCAGCTTTTTCAGAAGGCCGATATAAGCCGCAAACGGAACACTGCCGCCCAGCGTATGCCGCACACTGATTATTCGATCCTGATCGGTCAGACCGAAAAAACCAGCCTGAACCATACTGCGGAACAGTCCCGGTTCACGGAACGCTGCATACACCGCCGCACTGATCTGTTCGCCCGGAAGTAAAAGCGCTCCGAGCTGCTCCATCATCGCCTGTTCGGTGAATTTCATATTCAATAAAGACATATTCTCACCTCTTATGAAATATCCGCAAGATCAAGATAATCGCCGCCGTGAACCGCGATATAATCCTTGCGGGCGGCGAGATTGTCACCAAGCAGCATGTCAAACATATCAAATGTCGCTTCGGCTTCCTCCGGTGTAATGCGGATGATGCGTCGCGTCTCAGGATTCATGGTGGTCAGAGCCATCATTTCGGCTTCGTTCTCACCGAGACCTTTTGAACGCTGCAAGGTGAATTTCTGTCCCTCTATCATAGAAAGGATCTTGACGCGTTCCTTTTCGTCATATGCAAAATAGGTGCGATCTTTTGTCGTGATCTCAAACAGCGGAGACTCTGCGATATAGACATAGCCCTCGCGGATCAGCGTCGGTGCAAGCCGATAAATCATTGTCAGGATCAGCGTACGGATATGGAATCCGTCCTCGTCGGCATCCGTACAGATGACGATCTTATTCCAGCGCAAATTGCTGAGACTGAACGATTGCAGTTCCTTGTTCGCCTTGGTCGTAACCTCAACGCCGCAGCCAAGCACTTTCAGCAGATCTGTGATGATCTCCGATTTGAAAATGCGCACATAGTCCGCCTTCAGGCAGTTGAGGATCTTTCCGCGTACCGGAATCACAGCCTGAAACTCGGCATCACGCGCCATTTTGACCGAACCGAGAGCAGAATCACCTTCCACAATATACAGCTCGCGTCTGTCGGTATCCTTCGAGCGGCAATCCACGAACTTAGGTACCATATTGGAAAGATCAAGGTTACCGGAGAGCTTTTTCTTGATATTCAGACGGGTTCGCTCAGCATTCTCACGGCTGCGCTTGTTGATAAGCACCTGTTCAGCAATTCGTGCGGCATCGTCTGGATTCTCAGTGAAATAGACCTCCAGCTGATGCTTGAGAAAATCGACCATTGCCTCATAGATAAACTGATTCGTGATCGCCTTTTTCGTTTGGTTCTCATAAGAAGCAACTGTCGAAAATGATGAGGATACAAGGACGAGACAGTCCTGTACATCCTGAAAGCTGATCTTGCCCTCATTCTTCTGATAGCGGTTATTATTCTTGAGAAATGCATCAATTTGCGTCTGGAATGCACGCTGCACTGCCTTATCCGGAGAGCCGCCGTGCTCCAGATAGCTGGAATTATGATAGTACTCGAGTCGCTGAACCTGATTTGAAAAAGCAAATGCGATGTTCAGCTTGACCTTGTATTCATCGCGGTCAACACGGTCGCGTCCCTTGCGGTCGGCTGACCAGAACTGTACGGATGTCATCGGTTTATCCCCAACGATCTCCTGCACATAGTCCGTGATTCCGTTTTCATAGATGAATTCAGTTGTCTCGAATTTACCGGGCGTAACCTCGTTTCGATACACGAAAAGCAAATTCGAGTTGACGACCGCCTGCCGTTTCAGAACATCACGAAACCATTCGTCCGTAACGGCAATATCCGCAAATACTTCGAGATCTGGCTTCCAGCGTGTCTTGGTGCCGGTCTGCCTGCGCGTTGCAGAGACCTTTTGCAGACCGCCGATATTCTCGCCCTTTTCAAAGTGTAAGGTATATTCCTGCCCGTCGCGGATAACGGTAACATCCATATATTCCGAAGCGAACTGCGTTGCACAAAGACCGAGACCGTTCAGGCCAAGCGAATACGCATAGGAATCGCCATCTGCATCGTATTTGCCGCCGGCATAAAGCTCACAGTAGACAAGCTCCCAGTTGAATCGCTCCTCGGCGGGATTCCAGTCTACCGGACAGCCTCGGCCGAAGTCCTCGACCTCGACGGAACGATCAAGATAGCGTGTGATAATGATCTTTTTGCCGTAGCCTGCGCGCGCTTCGTCGATCGAGTTGGTAATAACTTCGAAGACCGAATGCGCACAGCCATCCAGACCGTCCGAGCCGAAAATAACTGCGGGACGCTTCCGGACTTTATCAGGGCCTTTGAGCATGGTAATGCTCTCATTGCCGTACTCCTGCTGTTTTTTTGCCATTCAAATGATCCTTTCTATGTTGTACATACAACCATATTATGTTATTATACCACAGATCTCAAAAAATTGCAAGCCAAATGCAGGACAGAGAACAGCCAATCTTGTTGAAAAATCCACCCCAAAAAGTTTTACGCAAACTGTTACAAGAGAATACCCGCAGGCAAATGCAATTACAAGTATCGGAAAACCAATCAAACTAATTCTCTACGGACTGCCTGAACGATGATCACTCTTGAAAATACGATGGTGAAGAAAAAAACGATGATGTTTTGCATAGTTGCATAATTCAAGTTGCCTGATGCTTTTTTATATTCTGCCAACTATAAAAGCTGTATATATCATTGACAAGAAATACTATGAAGCATACGACCATCGAGATATAGCGTGTGTCTGTCCGGCTTGCCATCGTCCATAGGACGATCAGAACAATATCATTTGCGGAATATGCTATGGCGTAGAACGGGCTTCGTCTGAATGTTAGGTAGACAGCGAGAAAACTCGTTGTAACCGATAGTGTGCTTGGAATAATATTGGCAGTATGAAATGCCTGCAATATAAAATATAAAGCTATCGATACGATCACTGCCAAACCAGACATGAATGCTGTTTCCGTTTTATTTATGCTATTTATCCGGACTTCTGCTTTGTTACCGTTAAAGGGATTACGCAGCCATGAAACCAGAGCCAATACTGCCATAGGCATTGTCATTCCGAGATAAGTTATCATTTCGCCATAGTAAGCGAATCTATAGGAAATAACACCGTAGATCAAACTGAATATGATAACAAGCACCTGACCGACAGGATTTCCTTTTGAATTGAATATCAAGTATGTTACGCCGATCAGGGAGGCACACAAGGTCAGATAGTTGCTTCTGTCAAATAGAATAAACGAAGTCAGAACGAGCAGAGTCGAAATACTCCAGAGCACGATCTCAAACTTTGAAAAATACCCTTTTATGTCTTTTATCATTCAGATCCCCCCAAAAAATAAAGCATCTGCGCACACATCTTCTATGACCTAACGATGTGTGAACAAATGTTTCCCTCATCCAGCACGGCAGCAGTTTCGTATTGTTTAGATTATAGCACAAAGAATAGAAAAAGTCAATTATACCCATGACGGTCGGAATAATGGCAAGTAATCGAAATGTCGATGGATTTCTTCGGCCGAGTAACGGAAACAAAAAAGCAAGCATAGACTCACCGAAAGACGAGCCCATGCTTGCTTCTATAGATCTTGATATATAGGTTGCTATATGCTTCTATATGCGTATCAGCCTAAACGGGATGCGCTTAACTAAAGCATACGGACCGAAAATTATGCCTTGTCAACAGAACCGAACAGGCGCATCTTCTCCTCGACCTTTGCGCAGATTGCATCAAAGCCCGGAGCGAGCAGTTTACGCGGATCAAAGCCCTTGCCCTGCTGATCCTTGCCTGCCTCGATGTAGCTGCGGGTTGCCTCAGCAAAGACGAGCTGGCACTCGGTATTGACATTGATCTTTGCAACGCCAAGCGAGATTGCCTTCTTGATCTGGTCATCCGGAATGCCAGTACCGCCGTGGAGAACAAGCGGCATATCGCCGACAGTCTTATTGATCGAATCGAGCGTCTCAAAGCTCAGGCCTTCCCAGTTTGCCGGATAAACACCGTGGATGTTGCCGATGCCTGCTGCAAGGAAATCAACGCCGAGATCAGCGATCATCTTGCACTCCTGCGGATCAGCGCACTCACCCTTGCCGACAACGCCGTCTTCCTCGCCGCCGATTGCGCCAACTTCAGCCTCAATCGACAAGCCAAGCGCATGAGCGACATTTACGAGCTCTGTTGTCTTCGCAACATTCTCATCGATCGGGAAGTGAGAGCCATCAAACATGATAGAGGTGAAGCCTGCCTTGATGCACTTGTAGCAGCCGTCATACGAACCGTGGTCGAGGTGCAGAGCGACCGGGACGGTGATGCCGAGGCTCTCGTCCATAGCCTTGACCATTGCAGCAACGGTCTTGAAGCCGGTCATGTACTTGCCTGCGCCCTCAGAGACGCCGAGAATGACCGGAGAATTCAGTTTCTGCGCAGTCAGCAGAACAGCCTTTGTCCATTCGAGATTGTTGATGTTGAACTGGCCGACAGCATATTTGCCGTCTCTTGCCTTGTTCAGCATTTCGGTTGCGGATACCAGCATTGATAATTCCTCCTATATTACGATTGAGCCGGAAGCTCCGGCTAATTCCGGTAAATATATGCAAGCACACAATTACCTACCTAATTATACACGATTTCACAAAAAAAAGCAATAGGCATTGTGAATGAATTATCAAACAATCGAAGGAATGTCCTGTGCGGAGCGGAGAATTTTTCTCGATTCTTTTGTATAATACTGACAATAATTCCCATACTGTTGACATCACAGGTTTACGGGAGGAACTGAAATGCTCAAAACGATCCGCATTCTATTTACGCTTCTGCTTGCATTTTCTGCTGCCAATATCGCCGATGCAGGCATCACACTTCATAAGCTGGAGCACAGCGTTATCCGGCTGCACATCCTTGCAAACAGCGATTCAACTGCTGATCAAACTGAAAAGCTGCTTGTCCGCGATGCACTAATTGCCGGAGCTGAAAATTGGATCCCTGCGAATTCGGATTTCACTGCTGGCTGTGAAGCGCTCAGCGCACAGCTTCAGGTGATCCGGGAAACAGCCGAACAGACACTCCGCGCCGCGGGATGCAGCGATGAGGTCCGCGTCACGCTGGAGCAGACCGATTTCCAGGCGCGGCAATACGGGAGCATGACACTCCCCGCAGGGAGCTACCAGGCATTGCGCGTCGAAATCGGCGAGGCTGCTGGGCAGAACTGGTGGTGCGTGATGTATCCGGCAATCTGCATTCCGGCAGCATCGGAGCCGACACTGGCACTCGATGCCGATGCCGAAAACATGGTGCTGCATCCGGAAGAATATGAGGTACGCCTTAAATGTCTCGATGCAGCGCGGGCTGTCGGAAAATGGCTCTCCGTAAAGCTCAGCTGCTTCCGCATCTCAAAAACAGATCAGCCCTCCCCTAAAGAGGAAGGCTGACCGTCATCATGGCCCGCAGACGGGCGAATTCTGTCTCAGCAGCCGCAGTTGTTGTTGCAGCCGCAGTTATTATTGCCGCAGCCGTTGCCGCAGCACATGAAGAACAGAAGGATCAGGATAATAAGCCAGAAGTTGTTGCAGTCATTTCCGCACATAATCAGCACTCCTTATCTGAATGTAAAGGCGTCGGAGCATCGCGTCCGGATCGCGGTGCACTGTTTGCGGAAGCGGTTGAATCCGCTTCCTAGTCTCATGATATGCCGATACGGAAAATATGTGACTGAAAAATCTGCGGAGATTGATTTGAGACAAACACCGCTGCATATACTATTACTGTTCACAACGCGGCATCCGCCGCGATCAGGCAATTCTATTGGAGGGATTTCTTTTGCAGAAGGATGCATATACAAAAAAAGCGCGGCAGATCATCGCACATGCCCGCACACAGGCTGAATCGCTCGGACACAGCTTTATCGGAACTGAGCATCTGATCCTTTCAATGCTGAGTGACGGCAGCAATGTCGGTGCGGCACTGCTCCGGACACATCGTGTTCCGCTGCATCGTTTTCAGCAGGCTGTCCAAAGTGAGATCGGCAGTTCAGAACCATCAGTACTGGCAGAATCTGCAGTTACTCCGGCGCTGCGGCGGATCCTTCAAAAAACAGAAACAATGCGTCCGGCAGGCACGATCATCAGTTCGGAAGTATTGCTGCGCGCTGTGCTGGAGGATGAGCAGTGCGGAGCGGCAATGCTCCTGCGCGGAATGGGTGTCTCGCTGCATACGCTGCGAAATGCCTGCGAACAGAAGCAGACAGAGGATATTGACGAAGGCTGTTCGCCGCAGTTCGACCGAAAAGTCTGTCCGATGCTGGCGCAGTATTCGCATCATCTTACCGATCCGACAGCGGCAGAGCATTTTGATCCGCTGATCGGAAGGGAATCAGAAATCAGACGGACTATGCAGATCCTCCTGCGCCGCAATAAAAATAATCCGGTGCTGATCGGTCAGGCCGGTGTCGGAAAAACCGCGATCGTTGAGGGCATTGCGCAGCGTATTTTGCAAGGAGATGTACCGGATTCTATGCGCGGTCGTGTCATTCTCTCTGTCGACCTGACAGCAATGCTCGCCGGTGCAAAATACCGCGGCGATTTCGAGGAACGGCTAAAAGCCTGTATGGATGAAGCGGTCAGTCATCCGGAGATCCTTCTCTTTATTGACGAGCTGCATATGATCGCCGGAACCGGCGCGGCAGAGGGCGCAATCGACGCGGCAAATATCCTGAAGCCGCGGCTCGCACGCGGAGAATTACAGATCATCGGCGCAACGACTGTCACAGAATACCGTAAACAGATCGAAAAGGATGCTGCGCTTGCTCGTCGATTTCAGCCTATCAATGTCGCCGAGCCAACAGCTTCCGATGCAACGGAGATTCTCTGTGGACTGCGGCACCGCTATGAAGATTTTCATCATGTCGAGATCGGCACGGACGCAATCCATGCAGCTGTTGATTATTCCGTTCGATATTTGCATGACCGTGCGCTGCCGGATAAAGCGCTTGATCTGATTGACGAAGCCTGCGCAGCAAAACGGCTGACCGCAGATGCTTCACATTGGAATTCTGCCGAGATTCATAAAGCTGACATTGCGCATACGGTCGCCATCAAGACCGGTATTCCGGCAGAATCTCTGAATGCATCGGAATCGGAGCGACTGCTGCATCTGGAGGAAACACTTCGACACAGCATCATTGGACAGGATGAAGCAGTCACAGCAGTCTCGCAGGCGATTCGCCGCAGCCGTTCCGGACTGCGCAGAAGCGGAAGGCCGATTGGCGCATTTCTGTTTCTCGGTGCGACCGGCATCGGCAAGACTGCACTCGCAAAATGCATTGCCGATGAGATGTTTTCCGGCAGTCTCATCCGCATGGACATGAGCGAGTATATGGAAAAGCATTCAGCCGCACGGCTGATCGGTGCGCCGCCCGGATATGTTGGCTATGATGACGGCGGCTCGCTCGTCGAGCAGGTACGCCGGGCACCGTACAGTCTGATATTATTTGACGAAATGGAAAAGGCACATCCGGATGTCCTGTCGCTGCTGCTTCAAATCATGGAAGACGGAAAGCTGACAGACGGCTCCGGCAATACAGCGGATTTTTCAGAAACCATGCTGATCCTGACATCAAACCTAGGTGCAGAAACACTGCAAACAGGCGTGATAGGTTTCAGCAATACCGCAGATGCAGAGGCAGAACAAAGGGAGCAGCTCATGGCTGTTCTGAAACGCTCTATGAAGCCGGAACTTCTGCATCGGCTTGATGCTGCAATCGTATTCCGCAGACTCTCCGCCGGAGATCTCACACAGATCGCAGAATTGCAGCTGCGCGATCTCGCGGAACGCGCTGCGGTCTGCGGCGCACAGCTCACATGGACAGCGGAAGCAGCCGCAATGCTGATGCAGAATGCGGATACTGCGCACGGCGGTGCCAGAGCGATCCGAACGGCTGTGACACGCTATGCAGAGCCCCTGCTTGCAGACAGTCTTATTCGGAATGCAAAAGGAGCGCGCCGTCTCTGTGTCCGGAACGGCAAGCTCGAAATCGAAGAGACAGTCCGCTCCGCTCAGGGAACAGCATCGTAATCCCCCATTCATTGTGCGTCGTTCTGGTCACCTCCGCATAGCACCATATACCTTTGCAAATACCTTATTTCGTTTTTGAATGGATAATGCACCAGAAATTGAAACAAGGCAGGAAGCATCATACTTCCTGCCTTGTTGATCTCTGGCGAACGGTCTGCGTAAACACACCAGAAGCTTGCCGGGTGTTGCCGAACCTGGAGAAATATCTGTCTGCAAACATGTGGCCGAGCTCCTGCTGAAATAATTTATTTGTTCTCTGTATGAAACAACTTTTTCAGCCCGTCCAGTATCAGCAGATACAGCATCCCCACGATCAGAAGCGCACAGAACAGTGCCAGTATCCACCACGCACTTCCCATATACGGCAGATCATTCGAAAAGCCAAATGCACCTGCCGGACTCCCCCAGTTCAGAAAGAAATAGGGATAATTGTACCCTTTTGCGAACTGCCAGTTGCAGACATACCCGATTCCTGCATAGATCGCTTACAATATCGGCGGGACGATGACCCAAAGATTATTGCGCTTTTTGATACTGCTGCTGATGCCCGTCACAAAAAAGTCCAGTATCCCAACAACCGGTACAACAACGTGCGTCAGGATATTCTGAACATTCCAGACTGCACCAGTCGGAACAAGAACAAAGGCTTTAAGTTTCGGCTCGTTGGTGCAAGCAGTCCTGCCTGCAGTATTTTATTCAGTTTTTCTTCGGAGATTGTTTCATCGGTATATCTGCGGATACTTCTCCGTTTGAGTATATTGTCAATAAGTGTCATTTATCTCACCACAGCATATTTACAGTTTCATCTGTCGGCTTCCACATAAAATGCCAGCCACTGGGCTTTGACTTGTCCGATTGTTAGCCCATAGCAAACATCATGGACGGTCTGCTCTGCCACCTGAACGGTCGGATGCTGTGCAGGAATAGCGCTTGATTCCATGCAGCAGACTGTCAGGGAATAGCATTTTTGCTTGCTTCATACAGGATAGTATAACATATTATGGAGAAAAGTGCAATGGATACGAAAAGAATAAAGCGCCAATTTTTACATCCTCATCTTAATAATTGGCTTCTATTAGAAATATCCACTGTTTTTTCTCGCCAAATCGCTCCGGCTATGATCGTCCCAGAATGAGACAGACAAACAAAAGCTGAATGATGACCGTTCGATCAGGCGTAGCCACCAAAAGCCCTGCGATCAGAGCAGACCGCAGGGCTTTCGTGTGATTCTTTGAAAAAAATTTGTCACACGCGCAGTTTGAACTGCAATTTCACAAATACATAAGCCGTGTATTTGCGATGCTTTTAAGCAAATACGCGGTTTTCTTTCTGGCGGAGAAAGAGGGATTTGAGCCCTCTTTTTTTCGTGAAAATCGACGTAGATACGTACTTTGATTTTTCGCGTGTG
>JAKSPK010000047.1 GCA_024404875.1 Oscillospiraceae bacterium | reverse complement strand
CCTGTGCACTTTCACAGAATCATCAAATTTATAAGCTCATTATAGCATTTTTGAAGTGCAAAAGTCAATCGTTTGGCCGCCAAACATAAGCGCTTTTTTAGCATCAAATTTTCGCACAATGCACAAAACGATGCTGTATAAAGGTTTATTTATGCAGGGCTTCCGATATTCTCAAAGAAAATTTGAATGACTCTCCGCATCAGGTCGACGGAAAGTTCACCCTTTTTCAGGCGTACAGCCGCATAATAGGGCGGCTTCTTGTCATTGAACGCGATGCGGTCATAGTATTCCTGCATCAGCTTCTGCAGCTGCTTCGCGTTCGGATGCGTAATGAAGAAGAACAGTGCGCCGCGTTTCTGCGAGATCTCCGTAATGCCGAGCCGGCCGGCCATATTGCGCAAAAGCGCAGCGTCGATCAGATTCAGCAGGCTTTTCGGCGGGTCGCCGAAGCGGTCGATCAGCTCATCTACGAGGTCAGATTTATCCTCCGGTATCTCAACGAGTGCGATCCGGCGGTAAATCTCCAGCCGCGAGGTCA
Source organism: Oscillospiraceae bacterium (assembly GCA_024404875.1). Classification (GTDB taxonomy): domain Bacteria; phylum Bacillota; class Clostridia; order Oscillospirales; family Ruminococcaceae; genus Firm-04. The sequence continues at coordinate 12,545 of JAKSPK010000047.1, read as the reverse complement.
TGCTTGTGATATAGTCCTCCGGAATATGTGCTTCGACCTGAATATCGACCGTGCAGGCGGGCGCCTTGACCGGCTCACCCTTTTCCTCCGCAATCGCTTCATTGAGCATCCGCAGATACATTTCATAACCGACCTGCTCCATCTGGCCATGCTGCTGACCGCCGAGGATGCTGCCCGCGCCGCGGATCTCCAGATCGCGCATCGCAATGCGGAAGCCGCTGCCGAACTGCGTAAATTCGCGCATGGCAGCAAGCCGCTTTTCCGCAACATCCGTCAGCGAGCGGTTCGGCTGATAGGTGAAATACGCATAGGCACGGCGGTTCGAGCGACCGACTCTGCCGCGGAGCTGATAAAGCTGTGACAGACCGAATCGGTCGGACTGCTCAACGATCAGCGTATTGACATTCGGCACATCGACACCTGTCTCTATTATAGTAGTACAAACGAGAATGTCGATCTCATGCTCGACCAGTTGGTTCCAGATCTCACTGATCTCCTGCTCGGTCATTTTGCCGTGCGCAAAGCCGATGCGCACATCGGGGATCATATCCTGTATTTTCGCTGCGCACTGACGAATCGTCTCGACGCGGTTATGAATATAGTATACCTGCCCGCCGCGCTTCAGTTCACGCAGAATCGCCTGCACGATCAGTCCGGCATTGTATTCCAGCACGAAGCTCTGAACCGGATATCTGTCCTGCGGCGGCTCCTCGATCACGCTCATATCGCGGATACCGGAAAGCGCCATATTCAATGTGCGCGGAATCGGTGTCGCGGAAAGCGTCAGCATATCGACACCGTGAAACGCCTCCTTGAAGCGTTCCTTATGCGCCACGCCGAATCGCTGCTCCTCATCAATGATCGCGAGTCCAAGCGCCGCAAAGCGGACATCCTTTGAAAGCAGCCGGTGTGTACCGATCAACAGATCAATCTTGCCGTTTGCGGTGTCCTCAAGGATCTTCGACTGCTGCTTTTTGGTCCGGAAGCGGGAGATCAGCTCGATATTGACCGGCACCGATTCAAAGCGCCGGATTGCAGTCTCATAATGCTGATTTGCGAGAACAGTTGTCGGAGCAAGAATGACACACTGCTTGCCGGAAAGGATGCATTTCATCGCGGCCCGCAGTGCGACCTCTGTTTTGCCGAAGCCGACATCCCCGCAGAGCAGTCTGTCCATCGGGCGGGCAGCTTCCATATCCTTTTTGATCTCCTCCGTGCTGCGGAGCTGATCGTTCGTCTCGACATAGGGGAAGCGTCCCTCAAATTCCCGCTGCATCTCATCATCGGTATCAAATGCGAAGCCCGCAGCCTGCTGCCGCGCCGCATAGAGCCGGATGAGCTGCGCTGCCATATCCTTGACAGCCTTTTTGACATTGCTGCGTGTTTTCTGCCATTCCTGCGAGCCGAGCTTATTCATTTTCACGGCAGCATCATCCTTGCCTCCGATATAGCGCGAGACCTGATCGAGCTGTGTCACGGGAACATACAGTTCATCGCCGCCCATATATTCGATTGTGATATAATCCTTTGCAAGGCCCTCCATTTCGAGCTTGCGGATGCCCTTAAAGCGGCCGATGCCGTGCGATGCATGGACAACATAATCGCCCTCGGAGATTTCGGAGAGTGCACGGATCTCCTGCCCCTTTTTGAAACGGCGCTTCCGCAGCACCGTGCTCTGCGCCTTGCCCTGCGCAATGCAGGCATATTTGACAGCCGGATATTCAAAGCCCGCAGAAAGTCCGCTGCGCATCAGCAGAACCTTGCCCGGCTCCGGCTTGCTGTCTGCATCCGCAATGGAGCAGTCGATGCCGCTTTGCTTCAGATCGTCCCGCAGGATCGGGAGTGTTTTCTCCGTTCCGCCGCAAACCGTGACGCAATAGCCGCGCCTGCAAAGTTCGGTCAGATCATCCGTGAGAATGCGCGTACTGCCACCCCACGGCGCATTCTGCGTTGCTTCGACGGAGAGCATCTTCTGGAACTGAAAACTGCTCGTACTGCTGAGAAATGCATTCATGCAGACGAGCGGATGCTCCTTCGTCTTTTCCAGCACCGCATTTGCACTTAAAAAGTATTCCGAAAGCTGCCGGCACATCACGCCGTCCTCCAGCATCGCCTTGAGATCCTCCGTATATCGTGCCTGCAAGCCCTGCCACGCATCCAGCAATGCGCCGGTCTCACAGAGCGCAATTCCGCCGGTGAAATAATCGAAAATCGCAGCAGGCGCATCATAAATCAGCGGAAAATAGAGATCGATATTCAGCAGGGAAACGCCGCTGTCGAGCTTATCGGCATCGGCATTCATATTCTCTTTCAGCTTCGCGGCCTGCCGGCCGCGCACAGCCTTCGCAAGTGTGCGAATTTTCTCCGGCAGTCCGGCATCCGGCAGTGCCTCGGCCGCCGGGATGATATCCGCCTCCGCGACGGTATCGGTGCGGCGCTGCGTTTCCGGCTCGAACCAAGCCATGCTGTCAATCTCGTCGCCCCAGAATTCCATACGCAGCGGCAGCGGATTCTGCGGTGTAAAGATATCGAAGATCGCGCCGTGCACGGAAAACTGCCCCGGTGCATCGACCTGATCGCAGCACAGATAGCCCATTGCAGTCAGCCGGTCGCGCAGCACATCCTGTTCGCAGCTCCCGCCGGTTTCAAGATGCAGCGTACGGGCACTCAGCGCAGTTTTCGGCAGCGTATACTGCATGACAGCCTCCGCAGAGGCCGCCAGCACACGGCATTTGCCCACGCAGAGCGCATAGAGCGCCGAAAGCCGCAGGTGCTCGTACTCACGCGAAATACCCGCAGCATCAATGAAATTCATTTCCTTTGATGGATAGGGATATGCCGCACGATCCCCCGCCATGAAATTGATATCCTCACAGAGCTGCCGCGCAGATGCCTCATCCGCCGTGACAGCGAGGATCGGCGCATCCTGCGAGGCAGCCAGCAGAATATCTGCCCGGTGGATATTCGATGCGCCGGTCAGCGAGATCGGTGTGATCCCTTTCCGCATCGCCGTCCGCAGTTCTCTGACAGCCGGCAGTTTTTCCGCAGCTTCCGTAAAAAATCGCATCTGGACAAGCTCCCTTCCCAATTTGCTCCGACACATTCAGGGGACATCCGTGCGGACATCCCCCTGTGTTTTTATGTTGATTTCCATGCTTCCATCCGTGCGAAGAAATTCGCCGTGCTTTCAAAGCTGAAATTCATTTTCCGCGCAAACCGCTGCGCTGTTGAATTCTCCTCGCCGTAGATAATGCCCTTGAAAAAGTCTTTGCTGCTGTTATTCTGCTTATTGCTGAGCGTCGTGACCTCCGCCGGAATCTCACATTCCGGATTGAGGAACAGCACTGCATAAAGATCCGGGCAGTCGCAGAAGGCGTATTCTCCGACCGACTGCACGCTCTCCGGCAGAATGACAGTCTCCAGTCCCTCGCAGGAATAAAACGCATAGTCCGCGACCGAGACTACATAATCCGGCACGGTGATATGGCCGGTGCAGCGGCGGCCGGCATCGTAAAGTCTGCCGTTGAAGATCACAAGATCCCGGTGATAGAGCAGATCGTCATACCACGGTGTCAGGGAGAATGCGCTCTCGCCGATCTTGTCGATGCCGGAGGGAACCGTCAGCTCCTTCAGCGAGGAGCACACCGAAAAGGCGTGCGATCCGATCTCCATGACTGATTCGGGCAAAGTGACCTCCTGCAGATTTTTGCAGCCGTAGAATGCATACTGTCCAATATCGCGTACAGTATCCGGCACTGTCACGCTCCGCAGCGTATAGCAGCCGTAAAAAGCGCCGTTCCGATCGAGATCAAACACGCTCCCCTCGGTCAGCGTGACATCCGCAATCCGCGTAACCGGCAGTCCGTCGAGCTCCGCCGGGATTTCAAGCTCCTCCAGCGCAAAGCTGTCCTCATGGCCGGTAATCTCCGCGTGCCGCTGATAGAGCGTATAGCGCAGCCCGTCATCCGTCACGCCGCTGCGGTCCGCCTTTGTATCATCCGCATACGCATCCGGCACCGGCTCCTGAACGATCTGCGAAAGATAGATGCCGTCAGCATAGGTAACCTTGCCGAATTCATCTTCTTTTGCCGGTTCAATGCCGAGCCAGAGTCCTGCGCCGGAATTTTCCGCACCGGATGCACCGTATTCGCAGCCGCAGAGCACCGAGCATCCTGCGAGGCAGACGAACATCAGGGCGGCACACCGTTCTGTCAGCATCATGATGTCCCCTCCTCAGGCTTTTTTTCCGGTACCTGCTGCTTTTGTTTTTTCTGCTTTCCGGTATTATTATAGCGATTCATGGCAAGATCCGTCCGGCCGTCCAGCATCAGCGGCAGCGCATCGCAGACGGTCTTTGCGGTCTCCGCGAGTGTTTTCAGCTCATCCGGCGAAAATGCCGACAGCACCCAGGCCGCAAGATCGTAATCCGGATGCGGCTTTTTGCCGATGCCGACGCGGATGCGCGGGAAGGTATCCGCACCAGACAGATAGATGATATTCTTCATGCCGTTGTGGCCGCCGTCGCTGCCCTTCTGCCGGATGCGAAGTTCGCCGACATTCAGATTGATGTCATCGTAGATCACGATGACGCGCTCCGGCGGAATCTGGTAGAACTGCATCGCCTCTGTGACGGCCTGCCCGCTGAGATTCATGAAAGTATCGGGCTTCATGAGCAGCACGCGCCTGCCGTTGCTTTCGGCCATAGCGGTATTCGATTTGAACTGATGTTTTCCAAATTTCGCGCCGCATTTTTCGGCAAAGGCTTCGATCATCATGAAACCTGCATTGTGGCGCGTATTGTGATATTTTTCGCCGATATTGCCAAGCCCTGCGATGATAAATTCCGGCGGGCCCGTTACAGCCGGCTGCTGTGATTCAATTTGCCTGAAAAGATCAAAAATACTCAAAGACTCAGCTTCCTTCTTATGTTTTTGCAGATACATCCCTGATGCAAGCAATATGCAGCACAGACCATCCGCCATGCGCGCATCGCGATTCAGAGTCTGATTTTCCGCTGCTCATGCTTCTCGAACCATGTCAGCTCCGTGAAGCCGGCAGTCCGCGCCATATCCTCCAGCAGATACAGCCCGTAGCCGAGATATTCCATATTATGCGCATCGGTGCTGATCGTCAGATTTCTGCCGCCCAGCTCGTAATAACGCCGCACAAGCATCAGATCGGGATCAATATAGGGCTGCGGCTTGCGCAGGCCGGAGCCGTTCAGCTCGATTGCCTTATCCTTTACGATTACCGTCCGGAGGATCTCATCAATCAGCTCCATATGCGGCGTCAGATCATAGGCACGCCGATCCGGCAGATAGCGCAATCCGTAAGTCAGATGACCAAGTACATCCCAGCAGTCAGTCTGCGCAAGGCGGTAAACCTCCTCGAAATAGGCCGTCACCAGCGCCGGAATGTTCTCCTCTTCATAATGCAGAAAATAAAAATCCGGTCTGCCCGGCAGCTCATGCACCGAGCCGATCACAAGGTCCGTGCGCGGATCATTGTAGATCTGCGCAGAGCGTTCAGGGTCCTGCGGGATCTGACCGATCTCCGCGCCGCAGAGCAGACGAACATTGCCGCTTTGGGGCTGCAGTGCGCAAACCTCAGCAGCCGAGCGTTCAAAGACGCCGCCGCCGTCATAAAAGCATTCCTCTGTCTCTGTTTCCCCGTAGTATTCCGCCGGAAAGAAACGGTTGATCTCGACATGATCCGTGACGGCCATAAAGCGAAGGCCGAGACGGTTCGCTTCTGCGATGCGCTCCGCGACAGTATCATTGGCATCCGGAGAATGGTGTGTATGCGTGTGCAGATTCATGAGCATGACCGATTCCTCCTTTTGGGATATTATTGCCGGACATACTATTATACCACAGAGCGGAGTTTTTTTCAAGGGAAATCGCCGTCTGCCGGACAGCAAATTTCCTTCCGGATATGCACAGATTTTTAGCGACCTTGTCAAGCGGACATTGCGCAGTGCTGCCCTGAGCACGGCCTCGCACATTCCCCCATTCCAATGGAAACACGCTGCCGGAACTGCCGGCGGTTGACAAATGAGCGAACTGTGTGCTATAATGAAAATGCACTGAAACTGCATAAAAACGATATGCATCAGAATGCTGGATCCCTTATCCGGAAAGGCTGAAAATATGAAAAATATTATCATCATCGGCGGCGGCCCCGCCGGTCTGACTGCTGCTTATGAGCTGCTCCGAGACGGCAGTAAAGAGTACCGTGTCACAATTCTGGAGGAAAGCACCATGCTTGGCGGCATCTCGCAGACCGTCCGCTATCACGGCAACCGCATGGACATCGGCGGGCACCGTTTTTTCTCGGAAGATGAGCGGATCATGAAATGGTGGAGCGCTCTCATGCCGGTGCAGGGCAAGCCCGCCTATGACGACAAGGTGCTCGGCCGCGAAAAGCCGCTTTCGGAAAACGGCCCCGATCCGCAGAAAGAGGATGCCGTCATGCTGGTGCGCGACAAAGTATCCCGCATCTATTACAACAAAAGCCTCTTCGACTATCCGGTCACAATCAATCTCAGCACTTTCAGAAATATGGGATTTGTGACAGCGCTGCGTGCAGGCTTCAGCTATCTGAAATCCGTCTTCAAAAAGCTGCCGGAGGACACTCTCGAAAACTACTATATCAACCGTTTCGGCAGAGTAATGTATTCCATGTTCTTTGAGGGCTATACCGAAAAGCTCTGGGGACAGCATCCGTGCGAGATCCCAGTAAACCGGGACGCACAGCGCGTAAAGGGACTTTCCCTCCCCGCGCTCCTCAAAGAAATGCTCCGGAAGCTGTTCAGAAAAAAGAACAAATCCAATGCAGAGACCTCACAGACCGAGCGGTTCTGGTATCCGAAATACGGCCCCGGTCAGCTTTGGGAGCTGGTCGGTGAAAAGGTGCAGGAAATGGGCGGAGAGATCCGCTTCGGCTGCAAAGTTCAGAAAATCCGAACCGATGACGGCAGAATCACCGGTGTTGTATGTCAGACACCGGAGAGTGAGACCGAGATCTGCGGCGATATCTTCATCTCATCCATGCCGGTCAAGGAACTGGTCGCCGGCATGGACAGCGCCGATGAAACCGTCAGCCGCATTGCCGCCGGCCTCCCCTACCGTGATTTCGTCACAATCGGCCTGCTGGTGAAAAAGCTCGAATTAAAAAATCAGACCGACAGACGCACGCTTGCCAATATCATCCCGGACTGTTGGATCTATGTACAGGATAAGAGCGTAAAGCTCGGCCGCTTCCAGATCTTCAACAACTGGTCGCCTTATATGGTACAGAAGCCGGAAGATACGATCTGGATCGGATTGCAATACTTCTGCGATGAGGGCGATTTCTTCTGGAATATGACCGATGAGGAATGCATCGCATATGCCGTGCGTGAGCTGCGGAAAATGGGCATAATCCAGAAAGGCGTCTGTCTGGACGCGCACCGTGAAAAAATCCGCAAGGCATACCCTGCATATTTCGATACATACAGCGAATTCGGTCAGGTCATCGAATTCCTGAACGGCTATGAAAACCTGTTCTGTGTCGGCAGAAACGGCCAGCACCGCTCTTGCAATATGGATCATTCCATGCTGACCGCGATCCGTGCGGCTGAGGCAATCAAGGCCGGCAGTACGGATCAATCCGGCATCTGGAATATCAATGCCGAAACAGAATACCATAAACCCGAATAACCGAAGGGCAGCAGATCATGCAGACACTTTTTATGATCTGTTACCCCTTGCAGCCGGCCGCATTTCTCCAGAGTTCCCTCGCGAAGAAGCTCCTGCTGTTCAGCGGAAAGGAGAACTGCACACAGCACCTCCGCCTGCCATCAATCTGTTCAGTGTCTGTATCATCACACAAAAAATCCCGGCCGGAAGCGGTCGGGATTTTTTTGCAGACAGGCGATCGTCAGCGGCCGGAGATCTCTGTGACCGACATGGAGCCCGCAAAGACAGCAGGTGCTGAACCGGCTGTCAGGATATCCATCGGAGCACCGCTTGCATTCACCAGCACCCACATAGTACCGGCCGGCAGGAAAGCGACAGCCGTTCCGGAGAGCAGCGCGCCGTTCACAGCAGCAGCGGCAGGGATGCCGGAATAGCCGAGAACGGTCTGACCGTCCAGCGATTGCAGCGCGATGACCGGCGCGGCAGAATCGTCTGTCGGAATCTGCACAAGCATCTGCCAGTTGAATGCATAGACGCCGGACTCCATAACGGAGACTGCGCCGGTGCCCTGATCAAAGCGCAGACCGCTGCCGAGCTGCCGGACAGCCGACGTGAACGGGATCACAGCGCCGTTTGCGAGCGTGGTTTGTGCAGCCGCGATGCGGAGCTGAATTCCGCCCGGTTCCGATGGTGCAGTCGGAATTGTCGTCGCAGGCTGCGGGGGATCCGGCTGCGGCGGAAACGGCGGCGGACACGGAGGCGGAAACGGCGGTGGGAACGGCGGCATACAGCCAGGGAATCCGCAGCAGGAGGCTCTGCCGAGGCTGGCATCAATCATCATGAATCCTCACTCATTTCTGTTCTGGATTGCAGGCGTATATGCGCCTGTGGTACAGTATATGCGGCCAATCTTCAATGTGTGCGGCCGGCTCCTGTCTGTTACGGAAGCAAAGCGATCATCCTATGAACAGAGAATGATTGGCGTATGATGCAGTGCTGAAGAGATCATGCCGTAAAATCTGTGGTTATTGTTTTTTTATATCCATTGCACTTTTTGAAAGAATGTGCTATAATAGGTATATCATTGTGAAAAAGGAGCCGCTGTTATGGTGAGTCTTGAACAAAACTATGATGTAGTCATTGCCGGAGCCGGTGCCGCAGGCTGCTATGCCGCACTGCACCTGCCGTCGAATCTGCGCATTCTTCTGCTGGCCAAGCGTGAAGCAACGCTCTGCAATTCCGCGCTCGCACAGGGCGGAATTGCCGGTGTCTGGAATTCCCCCGGCGACAACATTGAGCTGCACGCCAATGACACCCGCATCGCCGGCGCATTTACCAATAACCCGAAAACCCTGCAAATCCTTGTTTCCGAGGCTGCACGGGATATCGAACAGCTCGTCGAATACGGCGTAGAGTTCGACAAAAGCGAGGACGGCGACTATGACCGCACGCTGGAGGGCGGCCACTGCCGCAGACGCATCTTCCATTACCGCGATTCGACCGGCGCAGAGATTCTTCGCGGTCTGCTCGCACAGGTACAGAACCTTCCGAATGTGACGATCTCCGACTTCACGGTCATGAGCCGCGCGATGAAGACCGAAACCGGCTTTTCGGTCGAGCTGCTGCGCGACGGCGCACTTTCCTCCGTAGACTGTCATTTTCTCATTTTAGCAACCGGCGGCATCGGCCGTGTTTATGAATACACAACGAATTCAGCGATCGCAACCGGCGACGGCATCCGCATCGCCTATGAGCTGGGTGCGCGCATCAAGAATCTCAGCCTGATCCAGTTCCACCCGACTGCATTCAACAATAAGCATACCCGCGAATGCTTTCTGATCTCCGAGGCCGTCCGCGGAGAGGGCGCTTATCTGCGCAACTGCAATATGGAACGCTTCATGCACCGTTATGACGACCGTCTGGAGCTTGCGCCGCGTGATGTTGTCTCGCACGCGATCATTCTTGAAAGCCAGCGCACCGGTTCACAGGATTTCTGGCTGGATATCTCGCATGAGAAACCGGAAACGGTGCGTGCAAGATTCCCGAAGATCTATCAGAAGCTTCTGGAGCAGGGCTATGACCTGACGAAGGAGCCTGTCCCGATCTACCCCTGCCAGCATTATCTCATGGGCGGCATTGATGTCGGCGTAAATGCACAGACACGCATCGACCGGCTCTATGCCTGCGGCGAATGCGCTCATACCGGCGTCCACGGCAACAACCGCCTCGCAAGCAACAGCCTGCTGGAAGCGCTCGTCTTCTCGCGCCGCGCCGCAGAAGAGATTGCGAAGGAAGCTGCCGATATCTCCCCGCGCTTTGAGCACGGCGAATTCAAGCCGGTGAAGGCGGCCGAGCCGATCCCGCACGGCATCCGCACAGAACTGCGCCGGATTTTGCAGGAAAACTATTTCGTGATCCCGAATACCGAGCATATGCGTGAAGCCTATGACCGCGTCACGGAGCTGATCCAGCTCATCGCCTGCGAGGATTGGAAAATGGATCTGGATTTTCTTGAAGCGAAGTCACAGGCGACCTGTGCCTATCTGATTTTGGAGGAGCAATTATAATGGAACTTTTGCGTTCATATGTTGATGAGGTGATCCTGCGCGCCTTGCAGGAGGACATCACCGGCCTTGATATAACAAGCGATTATCTGCTTAGCGAGGAGCATGAATCCGATGCCTATCTCATGGCAAAGGCCGACGGCGTGCTCTGCGGCATGGAAATCGCAGCGCGCGTCTTTGCGCTGGTGGGTGAAGGCGTAACCTTCACAGCAAAAGCGAAGGACGGTGACATCGTCAAATTCGGCGATATTCTGGCAGTCATGCACGGCAGCACACGAACGCTGCTCAAGGGCGAGCGGACAGCGCTGAATCTTTTGCAGCATCTTTCCGGCATTGCGACAGAAACCCGCAGATGCGTGGATATCGTTGCAGGAACGAATGCGTCGATCGCTGATACGCGCAAATGTCTGCCGGGAATCCGTGCGATGCAGAAATATGCAGTACGCTGCGGCGGCGGAAAGAATCACCGTTTTAATCTTTCGGACGGCGCCATGCTGAAGGATAATCACATTGATGCGTGCGGCGGCATCCTGCCGGCGATCAAGCAGCTCCGGTCGCATATCGGCCATATGGTACGGATCGAAGTCGAAGTTCGCACGCTGGATGAGCTGCGCGAGGCGCTCGAAGCGAAAGCGGATATCATCATGCTGGATAATATGGACAACGACACGATGCGTGAAGCAGTCCGCATCACGGCAGGCAGAGCGCTGCTGGAGGCATCTGGCGGCATCACGCATGAAACGCTGCGCGGCGCTGCGGAGACCGGTGTCGATATCATTTCGATCGGCGCCCTGACACACAGCGTCAAAGCCTTTGATATATCCATGAAGTGGGGACAGCAGAACTGACCGCACCTGATGTCTGTTCCGGAAGAGCATTGTGCTTTCATTCATTTTCGTAATATTTCAGGGCAGCACTGCACAAAGCCGTCAAGTTGGCTTTATGCAGTGCTGTCTTTCATCATCGGCACAAGGAACCACCTGCCTCACGGCGCGATACCCATGATTTGACAAGTGCATTTTGTTATTTTTATGCACTTTCCCAAAGTCTGCGGAACTCCTTGCGAATCAGCATCACTTTGTGCTATAATAATTCTGTCGTTTTTTGCTGAACAACGAAAGGATACGAAAATGAACAAAAAAAGAACCGCAGTTATTCTGGCCGCAGTGCTTGCCTTTTCCGCCACTGCACAGACGCTTCTGCCGAACATCTCCGGCCGCATGATTTGCAGTGCTGCGGAGGAGGAGCCGATCAGAAACATCACGGTCGGCAATCTGACATTCAGCATCTTCGCTGACCATGCCGGCGTCAGCCGATGCAGTGAAACAGCGATGGGCAGAATGGAGATTCCGGACAGCGTGGAAGGTCTCCCCGTCACACATATTCTTGACGGCTCATTCGCAGGCTGCACGGCGCTGACGGAGGTAATCATGCCCGACAGTATCCGTTATCTCTGCATCGGAATGTTCTCCGGCTGTAAATCGCTGAAAACCGTTCGCCTGTCCGAGAAGATCTACCTGATCCCGGCGAAATCCTTTGAAGGCTGCGAAAGCCTGACGACCGTCAATATTCCGGAAGGCATCTCACAGATCGGCATATATGCATTCGCAGGCTGTGCCGCACTGCAGTCGGTCACGCTGCCGAAGAGCATCACGGCTGTGCAGTCCTGCACATTCCAGAACTGCTCCGCGCTGGAATCCATCAGCATTCCAGAAGGCGTCACAGCGATCGGCAACTACACCTTTTCCGGCTGCACCTCGCTGAAAACGGTCGATCTGCCGGAATCTCTCACACAGACGGGTATGCGTGTATTCGGCGGCTGCTCTGCATTGAAAACCGTTACGCTCCCGGATGCCGTTGAGACAATGTCTCCGGATGCATTCATCAACTGCACCGCGCTGGAAAGCGTAAAGCTGCCTGCATCACTGAATGCCGTGCCGAGCAATATGTTCAACGGCTGCTCGTCGCTGAAAACGGTCGGGATCCCGGATAAGGCGACAGCGATCGGCTCCTATGCATTCCTCCGCTGCAGTTCGCTGACGGAGGTTGATCTGCCGAAGTCGGTCGCGTCAGTTGAATCGTGTGCATTTTCGTATTGTGAAGCACTGAAATCGGTCACAGTGCGCAATCCGGAATGTTCGCTTGCAGACGAAGATTATCTGTTTGCGAATACCTATACTTCACATGATACAGTGATCCGCGGCTATGCGGATTCGACTGCGCAGACATTCGCAGAATCGAAAAACTACACATTTGAAGCGCTCACGGATGATGACAAAACCGATCCGGAGGACGGCGAAAA
>JAKSPK010000046.1 GCA_024404875.1 Oscillospiraceae bacterium | reverse complement strand
GCCCGTGCCCTTGAACGGGTCGCGCCAGTCTTGGCTGAACTTGTGGAAATAGATGTAGTCGCCCTGTCCGCGCAGCTCAAGGTCGCAGTAGAAATCTCCGTTCATTGCGTAATCCTTTTGCAGCTCGCCGGAGCTGCAAAGCTGTGTCAGCCTGCGTGCCTTCGGCTCATAGCACCAGAATCCCATGCCGCCGCGCATTTCCGTGCTGCTGCTGTGAAGATTGGAATCCTCCGCTGTGACATAGTGCTGGTAACCGCATTCGATCCAGAGCTGTCCGCGGTGTGCAGTCAGCTCGGCATTCAGAAGATACTGCGTATCTGCAAAATAGATCTGTGCGGCCTCTGTGACCTCTGTGCCGTCCGGCGCATAGCGAAGCAGAACGGTCGGGAATGATGTGCAGCCCTCCGGATTTTTCAGAAGCTCGATATTGCTGAGTGCGATCGCCCAGACATAACCGTCCAGCCAGACCGGTTCGGAGATGATCGAATAATTCTTCGTGGTCGCAGTACAGAACTCGTTGCGGTCGTGCAGGCAGTTCGGCTTTGCGCAGACATAGATCGAATGTCCGCTGTTCGCATCGTAATATTTCAGCGCCCGCTCTGTGTAATAGGTAAACTGATTGATGCGCAGATCCTCCATTTCCTCCTGTGTCGTCCAGTCGAAGCCGGTGAGATAATAGTAGCCGCTGTCGTTCTGCGCAATGCTGTCCGCATAAGGCTTGTCGGCCTGGTCAGTGAGCTTCGGAGAGAAGTTCTCGAGATTCTCCTGCTTGTCGATGCGCGAATTTTGTGAATTGTCGCCGCTGTGTTCTTTCTGGTAATTCCACGCGACCGCAGCAGCCGTTCCACCGATCGCGAGCAGTGCTGCTGCAAGGATGAGCAGCATTCGTCTGGTGTATTTTCTGCTTTCTTTCATATAGGTCTTCCTTTCTGCTTCCCATGCAGGGGTCGGTTTCCGCTGTCTGCCGGATGCGGGCTGTGCGAGTTGTTCTTCGATGCTGCGGCGCTTTTCCGCAGACCAGCGGATTTGCCCGATGGAGCGACGGTAATCCTGCGGCTTCATAGCAGCACCCCCGCATCCTCGATGTCCATGCGCAGCTTTTCGCGGCCGCGCCGGAGCTGAGAGCTGACGGTATTCTCTTTCCGGCCGAGCATTTCGGCGATCTCACGAGCGGAATAACCCGCGCAGTCATGCAGATAGACGACTGCATTATAGGGCGGCGGGAGTGCCTTGATGAGCGCGATGATATTCTGCATCGAATCGGTCTTTTCGATAAGCTCAGATTCCCGTACATCCTCCAGACTGATGCGGATGCGGCGTTTGAGCTTTCTGCGCAGATTATTGCAGCGGTTGATGACGGCGCGGAGGATATAGGCTTTCAGATGCTCGTCATCATTGAATGAGCGGGGCTTTTTGTGCAGCTCAAAGAAGACTTCCTGCGCGACATCCTCCGCATCCTCCTGATTGCCGAGACAGCAGAAGGCAGCCTGCAATGCCGTATCGCCGTATTTTCGGAACGCATAAAGCGCGATATTTTCAGTTTGCATCGTCTGTCGCCTCCTCATAAGTAAATGCCCGTTTCCATTCGGGATGATCGTCATTCAAAAGCGATTCGATCGGGCAGTAATATTCTGCATTCTGCGCTGTCTTGCCCTCTTTTTCCAGAAGCTCCTGATCGCCGTAGATGACATATGAGGCATAGAGATTGACGCCGTCCGTGTAATCTGGTGTGAAGTATTCACTATAGAAAAGCGATTCATATTCCGTGTAGGATTTGTAGGATTTATCCTTTGTTTTCCGACTTTCGACATAGCTGCGGCAGATATAATCTGTGTCGATCTGTCTGACGGGATTGCCGTCATAATCCAGTATCATGATCGACCGCGGCACGCCTTCCTCCGGCACACTGTTCCAGGTATTGAATGCATAGATATAACGGTCATCCATCGTTACGATATGATAGAAGCGCTCTGCTTTTTTCGGATCGTCTCCGTAAACCTCTGCTGAGAGCAGGAGCTTCTGTTCGCCGGTTTTCAGATCAATCAGCATGTAATCTTGATAGGTCGCGTTGTTTTCCTTGCGGTCCTTCACACTGATCGCGTGCGAATGCGAGAGCGCGACGAAGTGATTGCCGGGAATGACGACTTCCTCCTCGCTGTCTGTGACCTCACCGGTTACGAGCGAGATGCGGCAGAGTCCCTGCGGGCCGGACCAGTCGTCATGAGTGCGGTAGAAATACAGATAATCGCCGATGCCGTAAAGTGCATCCGGCGCTTTGTTGACATGATTGGTGTCCGGCTTGCCCATACCGTCGAAGATGACCGCAGAACGGCCGGTCGAAAGCTCATAGCCCCAGAGCTGCCAGCCGCCGCTCTTGAATGAAGATGTACTGTGCGTGATCGGGTTTTCGATCTCCTCGCCCTGCTCCTGCCGCTGCACGATGCACCAGACATAGCCGCGGTGGACGGTACACCAGCCTGTGCCGATGCCGTTTCCGAATTGGGCAAGCTCTGTGATCTCGGTACCGTCCGCAGAATAGCGCAGAAGCACCTGCCTGCATTCATCGACGGTCATTAAGGGATCCCCGTCATCCGCCTGAAACTGGGTATGGCGCTTTTCCGGATGCAGATATTTCGTCGTGACGGTGTAGAGACTGCCGTCATAATAGGTCATGAAAGAATTAGCATAGGTCTTGGTCGATGCGGTACAGTATTCGCTGCCGTCGTGAACACAGTTTGGCCGTGCACAGACCGGGACAGACTTGCCGGTCTCACGGTCGGTGTAGAACAGCGCGTTGATATTATTCGACGGGAACCAGTCGTACTCATCGGAGGGAAATTCAATTGTTCTGCGGTAGAACCAGCCGTTCTCTGTCGGCGTGATGACCGAATCGGGATTGGTTGTCCAGTCGTGGAAAACATCCATGCTGATCTGATCAGTCAGATTCAGCGAGATACCGTTTTCCCATGTGATATTCCGGATATGCGGATGCATTTTTGCGTAGGCAGCGATTCCAGCGATCACGCCGCCGGTTGAAAGAACGGATGCTGCCAGTCCGATCCACATGATTCTTCTGAAATGCTTCGATGCCATAAGCTCACCCTCCGTAACACGATGCTTATTGTGATGGATTTTTGTGCGGCTGCGGGCTTTCTGCGGAGCGCTGATCTCCATTGCAGAAGCCGATGTTTTCTGCCGGAGCAGTTCCTCAACCTCGGCGCGTTTCTGCGGAGACCAGCGGATCTGCTGTACGGCATTGCGGTACTGCTGCTGATTCATAGCAAGACCTCACTTTCTGCGGTATTCGGGTACCCTTTCACTCATAACACAATCCGGAAGGCAGGATCCGTGCAGGAGCTGATATATTTTTATGATTCAACAAAATAGCGGGATATACTATAATATTATATCATAATCGGAACAGTGCTGCAAGAATCTGAGAATTGTACAGTAAATCAGCACAATATGCACTTGACAAACTGCACAAGATACGCTATACTGATTTTTAGAATTTCGGAGATTTAGCGTTCAAAATGGAGTGATCTTCAGATTCTATACAGAGAAAAAATGATTGGGAGGATTTTTATGAAACAAAGAAAAACCTTAAAACATCTGTCAGCGCTTCTGGCCGGAGGCCTGACCGCATCCGTCTCGCTCGGCGCAGCGCCGGTCATGCCGGCGTCTGCTGCCGTTCTGCTGACAGCGGAGTTTGAGACGACCAATGACAGCTTTACCGGCAGAGGCGGTTCGGCTGTGCAGTGGACATCTGACCGCTTCTATACGGGCGAATGCAGCCTGTTCGTCAGCGGCAGAACCGCAGCATGGCAGGGGGCAACCAGAGATGCATCCTCGCTGATGACGGCCGGACAGACCTATGAGGTCTCGGCGGCAGTTTTGCAGGAGAGCGGCGAAACTGTCAGCATGAAATTTTCCATGCAGTACAGCAGCGGCGGCACAACGAAATATGCCGATATTGCATTGGTCGATGCAGCGAACGGCGAATGGGCGGTGCTCTCCAATCCAAGCTTTACTGTCCCGGACGGCGCGACTGATCTGTCAATCTATGTTGAGACAACCGAATCAAATACCGATTTTTATGTGGATTCGGTCGTAGTCAAAGGTTCGCCGTCGGTTATCAAAAAAGGCGATGCAAACGGTGACCTTAGCACAGATGTTTCGGATGTCGTGTATCTTGCGAAATATCTCATTACCGAGGAAAAATCAATTGAAGCCGGTGCAGATATGAATGACGACAAGCTCATCAATGCAACAGATCTTTCCCTGATGAAAAATGCGATCCTTTTCCCGCCTCCGGCGCCGGAAATCAACATCAACGGTGACTGGGACAACTATCAGGAAACCGCAAGCAATCTCAAAGCATTGCAGGGCGGTCTGCTCCGGATCGGCAACACCTACCGTGTCCGTCAGAAGATTGCAAAGGCACAGGCCGGTGAGCCGGTTACGATCGGTTATATCGGCGGTTCGATTACCGAAGGCGGCTCCTCGACCTCTCCGGACAAGTGCTTTGTAAATCTCTCCGGCAACTATTTCAAGAATACCTTTGGCACCGGCAGTAATGTCAACTTTGTCAATGCCGGAAAAGCGGGTACTTCTTCCGTTGTCGGCAATATGCGTGTGGACAATGATATTTTTGCGAAGAACTGCGATATCATCTTTATCGAGTTTGCAGTCAACGATCAGGGCGGAGACCGATTCCAGAAATCCTATGAATCTCTCGTAAAGAAGTGCCTGATGCAGGAGAATGAACCGGCCGTAGCGATCATTACGATGTGTAAGGGTGATCTTTCAGGCAATGAAGACTGGATGGTGAAGGTTGCCCAGAACTATGATCTTCCGGTCATCAGTGCAAAGGGTGCGATCCGGAACGGCAATATCGACTATAATTCCCAATTCGGAAGCGGCGATAATCTGCATCCCGGCAACGGCGGTCATCAGATCATGGCAGACTGCATCGGCTATTACTATCGTCAGGCGCTCCGCAGCGAGAATGCAAGCGACGGCTATGAAATCCCGTCCACTCAGGTTTTTGGCGCGGAATATGCGAACAATCATCTGGTCGATATCACGACGCTCCCGAATTTCAGCGCCGGCTCATGGACCAGAGGCGGCGACGGCAGCTTTAACTACAGCAAGAACGGCAACAATCCGCTGAAGTTTACAGTTGAGGGCAAGGGTATCCTGCTGCTGTTTAAGTCCAATTCGAGCGGAATGGGTACTGTCAATGTCAATGTCAACGGCAAGACCAATAAGGTCACATCCAATCTCCAGTGGACATGGGGCGGTCAGGACGGTGATGTCGGATACTATCAGCCGAATTCCGAAACACTCAATGTTGAGATCTCCAGTGCGGATAACGGTACATTTGTTTTGTACGGAATTGCGGTAATTCAGTAATAATGCAGTAAATTCCTGTGCTGACTATATTTTCCGGTGCATAGGCATTGACAAAACCGATGAAATCTGATAAACTGTACTCGTGCAGTGCACCTGCACGGGTACAGTTTTATTATTGTCCGCACGAAGCTGCGGGCGGGATTCCGGTTATCCGGAGAAAGGTTCAAAAATGCATCATTTTTCAAAAAAACTGCTCGCAGCATTCTCTGCCGCGGTGCTGACAGCCGCTTCCGTTCCGGCTTCCATGTGTGTGTCTGCCGCTGAAAAGAATATTCTTATTCTCGGCGACAGCATCTCTGCCGGAAACGGGCTTGCAGCAGGCGAATCCGGTTATTATGACTATCTTGCGGCGAGTCTCAGCGGTACCGTGACGAATCTCGCGCAGAGCGGCGCAACAACAGCGGATCTTCTTGCCGTGCTTGATAACACTGCGAATGCAGCGGCGATCTCCGGAGCGGATTATATCTGCATCAGTATCGGATCAAATGATCTGATGCAGCCTGCAAAGAGCTATTTGGGGGAATTCCGGAGGGAAGGCGAAGAAATGATGGATACTGTGCGCCGCGTTGCAAAGGAAGGCGATATCCAGACGATCATTGCCGGCCTGACGAGAACGCTCCGCACTCCGCGCAATACCGCGAAAGCGAGCTATGCGGATATCGCATCCAAGATTCGTGCCCTGAACCCGAATGCTGTCGTTGTGATGCAGACACTCTATAACCCGTTTGAGGTACCGGAGTCATATCTGGATGCGCATAAATTCAGCGAGATCGACAAGCAGAACTTCCGGGATCTGCTGAACTATGTTTCAAATAATGAGAGGCAGCTCAATGATGCGATAAAGTCCGTTGCTGCTGCCGATCCGCAGCATACAAAAGTTGCGGATATCATGGAGGCATTTGCGGGCGGCGGCTGGCTGTTCGACAGAGTCCTGCAAAAGGATATACACCCGACTGCACTCGGTCATGCTGCAATCGCGGCTTCCATCCTCGATGCGATCGGCGGAAATGCAGCAAAGACGAAGATGTTCGGCGATATGCTTGATAATCTGACACTGGCGGAATGCAAATACATTCCGGCAGCAACGGCTAAAAAAATGCAGAAGCTATCTGACTCTCCGGATGTTCTGCGGGGTGATGTGGATGGTTCCGGTAAAGTTTCGAATGTTGATGCACAGTCTGTTGTAACAGTATATGCAGCGATTGTTGCAGGAACTGATATCGAAAGCAAGACGAAGTATCCTTATCTGCGGGGCGCGGATGTCAATGGGGATATGCAGATTACTGCAGAGGATCCGCAGTATATTCTGATGTATTATGTTGCGAATTATGTTGCCAATCAGCAGACCGGATGGGACGAGATCATTGCACCGGCAAACTGAAACAAATTGCATACAGATCAAAGACAGCAGCAGAAATGTTGCTGTCTTTTTGGACTCTGAAATGCCTTTGCCCCTGTGTGATTGTAAGCAAATCTGTAATTTTTGCAAATATTATCTCGAAAAGATACGAAATTTTTGGAGTTTTTTGCATTTCTCGATTGACAATTATGCTGTTTTATGCTAAACTGATTACAGGGGAAATCAAGATTCAGCCAAACGAAAGGATGATTGATGATGAAACAAATCAGAAGAACACTAGCTTTGCTGCTCAGTTTGAGCGTGATGACTGCATTCATGCCCGCAGCTGAGGTATCTGCGGCAGACGCGATGACAGCAACAATCACACTGAATGAGACTTCCGCTGAAGCGACAGGCGAGAATGTGACGATTGACGGTTCGAAGATTACGATCACTGCTTCCGGGTCCTATGCGTTTTCCGGCAAACTGAACGACGGACAGATCATTGTGAATGTCGCGGATGAGGTCGCCGATCCCGGCACGGTCAAGATCTTTTTCAACGGCGTGGATATCAAGGGCGTGACAGCTCCGCCTGTATATGTCATCAACGCGGAGAACACCTCGATCAACCTCGCTGACGGAACGGAGAATATCCTTTCCGACGGCGGCGCATATGCTGCCGATACGAATGCGGTCATTTATGCAAAGGACGATATTACGATCAAAGGCGGCGAAGCAGGGGACGGGCGCTTGACCGTCAATGCTGTCTATCAGCACGCACTGCACTGCAATAATGATGTAAAGATTGCCGGCGGCGATATTACGATCAAAACCAATGACGGTGACGGCAAAACGACCGGTGCCGGCGATGCGATCCGCGGCAAGACATCTGTTGAGATCAAGGGCGGAAAGCTTGATATCAATTCCGGCGGCGACGGAGTAAAGTCCACCAAGGGCAATGTGCTGATTTCCGGCGGTGATACGGAGATCAGAGCATCCAATGATGCTGTGCAGGGCGAAACCGCCGTTGAAATCAGCGGCGGAACACTCAAGGCAAATGGTGACCGCGGCCTGACGAATGCAAGCGCAGCGGCTGGAAATGCAGTGACAATCAGCGGCGGAACCGTGTTTGCAACTTCGACTGACGCACAGATGATCGTTGCCGATAATACACAGCCTGTTTTGCTTGCGTCATTGGCCGAGGAACAGGTCAAGGATCAGCGCGTAGAGCTGTTTGCAGAAGGTGCGGAGGAAGCAGTTTTCTCCAGAAATCCGAACAAGAAGTTTGATTACATCCTGATCTCCGATCCTGCGCTGACGATCGGCAGCACCTATTCATTAAAGATAGACGGCTTTGTTCCCACCGGCAGTCAGATCACATTGGCAGAGAGCGTGACCGTTGCAGAAGGCATTTCTATGGCAGCAAGAGCGCTGGATATAAACGAAGACAACGAGATAGATGTCGGCGATGCGGTTCTGCTTGCGCGGTTTATCGCAGAGGATCGTGAGGCGGTGCTCTCAGCAGTCGGCCTGAGCCGCGCTGATACAAACGGTGACGGCAAGAAGGATACGGCTGATATTACAAGAATTCTGAGATTTATTGCTCATCTCGCAATCTGATTTAACAAATGGATAAAAGCACACGGCAAACTGCTGTGTGCTTTTTCTATATTTCAAAAATCAGCGTAAAAAATCACAAAAACCTCTTGCATTCTGAATAAAAAAATGTTATAATGAATCTAATTGATATGAAATTTGATTTGTATACACATTATTCCGAATAAAGGAGGCAACTACATGGCAGAACGCATTTTCACCAGAGAGGATGCCAAGAGTTTGATACGTTCCAACACGCGGAGTCTGAAGATACCGTCAGATTTTACCGCGATCGCAAGCGGCGCACTTGCGGGCTTTTCTCAGCTCGAGGATCTTGTGATACCGGAGGGCATCACGCGAATCTCATCCTATGCGTTTTATGTTCGCAGTTTCAAAAATACCAGCAATCTGAAAAGCCTGACGCTTCCGTCATCTCTCAGACAGTTTGACCGCTGGTGCTTCTATGATCTGAACGCGCTGGAATCAATCAATGTGCCGGAAGATTTCTCTGAACCGCTTGCAATGGAGTTGTTCTTCCAGTGCCCGGAGGCGACGATCAATTTCGGTAAGAAGCTGAATATCGGAAAAAAGGTTTTGTTCGCTTCAAAGACCAAGACTGTTCAGCACATCATGGATGAAGTCGGCGGCATTCTGACACTCGTTTCCGGCTCAACACTGAAAGTCGATGATGACTGGACGCTGATTATTCCGCCGAATTTTAAGGTGATTCTGACACACGCAATGCGCGGTGTTGCAAATAAAAATGTTAAGCGGCTTGTAATTCCGAAAACGATTAAGACGATTTCGCCGAATGCATTCTCATTTATTTCAACGGCTGAAGAGCTTGTGATTGAAGAAGGCGTGGAGTATATTGACAGCGGTGCATTTGCAGGATGCAAGGGCCTGAAAAAGATCACGCTGCCCGCATCGCTCAAAAAGATCGGCGTGAGTGCTTTCATGAATCTGCCGAATCTCGAAACGATCACTCTGCCGCCTGATCTGGAAGAAGTCTCCGACGAAATGTTTAGCGGATGTACTTCGCTGCGAACAGTTCGCTTCGGCAAGAAGATCACAAAGATCGGTGCCGGCGCATTCTCGGGCTGTACCGCACTGCGCGGCATGATCCTGCCGGAGTCGGTCAAGTCGATCGGCAACAGCGCATTCTGGGAATGCCTCTCGCTTCAGCGGCTTTATATCCCGCCTGCCTGCGAATCCCTGACACAGTCTTCCCTCGGAAACTGTCCGCTGTTGACAACGCTGTATATGCCGCGGATTATACACGATCAGCAGCAGACGAAGCGAATCTTCGGCGATTTGACAAATCCTACGATCACCTGGGTGGATAAAGGCTCGGAGCGGCCTGTCTGGGACGACAGCGAGCTTCCGGATCCGGAGGATCACCGTGTTGACGAGGAAGAAATTAACGAAGTCCCGGCGTTTGAATTCAATCTGCCGTCCAATGTGCCGATCCAGGCAGCATTCGCGAATAAGCAGCATACTGCCGATGCAGCAGATGTGATGAAGATCGAGCAGGCGATCCTTTCGATGCAGGCACAGATTGCGGGTCTGACAAAGAACGGCGCTGTGCTTCCGGCTGCCGGCATGACGCCTGCAGAGCTGGAGAAAATGCAGAAGAATCTGGAAGGCATGAAGACGGACAACAGTGCGGCGACGAAACTTCAGGAATCTGCTGCCGTATTGGAAACGATGCAGAAGCAGCTTGATGAATTTGCCGCTGCGCAGGAAACGATCAGCCGGCTTGAGGCGATGCAGGAAAAGGTCGAGGCAATCGGCGATGTGCAGGCGAAGGTCGAAGCAATCTCCGGCTTGCAGGAAAAGGTCGAGGCGATCAGTGATATGCAGGCGAAGGTTGAAGCAATCTCCGGCTTGCAGGAAAAGGTCGAGGCGATCGGCGATGTGCAGGCGAAGGTGGAGGAGCTTTCGGCACTGAAGGAGTCGGTTGATAAGGTCGGCGAATTGCAGGAGACCGTCAGCGCAATCCATGATGCACAAGAGCAGATCGAAGCGCTCAATCAGGCGACTGAAACTGTTGAGACGCTGAATGAAGCAAAAGCACAGATCGAAGCGATCCCTGAATTGCAGGAGAAGGTCGAGGAGCTTTCGGAAACGGTCGCTTCCGTCAGCGGTTTGACCGGACTTGCCGAGGAGGTCACGGAGATTCGCCAGAAGGTCGAAGCGCTTTCGGCAGCGCAGGAACAGGCGAATGCACCGGCACAGGATATTGCTGTTCCGGAGACTTCAGTACAGGATACGGCGGCAGAAATGAAAACATCTGCAACAGTTTCTGGAATGCAGACAGCAGAACTGCCAGCCGCAGAGACGGAGACTGCATCTGCGCTGAAGCCGGCAGTGTCGCTGCAGGAGTCTGCAGCTGTCTATGGCAGATTCGACAGCAGTCTGCCTTTCACGGAGCCGCATGATGGCGAGTATCCGGAGCAGGAGGCTGTATTTACACATCTTATCTCCAAGCCGATGCCTGGTCCTGTAGAGCGCAGCGCTGCCTTGAAGAATTATAAAGTGATCGCGTATCGGGCGTTCCGCGGTGCGGAAGCGGGTGAACGCTTTGAGATTCCGGAGGGTGTACGCCGTGTCGAACGGCAGGCATTCTGGGATTGTCCGCGTCTCATGGCAATCGAGATTCCGTCTACACTGACTGAGATTGAACCTGATGCATTTGCCGGCTGTACGCGCATGACCGATGTCTATCTCCCGGCCGAATTCCCGGATGGGAAAGCCGTCGAACTGTTCCTGTACCGTCCGGAGATTAAGCTTCATTGGCCGAAGAAGAAGATTCTTTCCAGACCGCGCGTTGTATCAGTTGCGGAGCTGATGGATCAGTTTGATCAGATTCTGACACCGGCAAAGGCGAAGAAGCTGACCGTCCGGAATCATGTGCTGGAGATCCCGGAAGGCTATACGACGATCGCGCCGAATTTTGCGAAAGAGCTGAATATTCGTGCAGATGAACCGGAGCATACGCTCCAGACGATCTTCCTGCCGCGCAGCCTGCGCCGCATTACGGCAAACGCATTTGCAGGGCTGGAATCGGTTCGGCATATCGTCATTCAGGACGGCCTGCAAATCGTGGAGATGAATGCATTTACCGGCTGCCTCGGCCCGTTCCGCCTGATGTTGCCGGATACTGTCAGCTACATTGGACCGTATGCATTTGCAGCTCCGTGCAATTTCGAGCAGATCCGTCTTCCGAAACATCTGCGTTCTCTGCCTGAAAACGCGTTTTCAAACTGTAATACGCTCGTATCTCTGCGAATTCCGGAGTCGGTTCAGGAGATTGGCGATTTTGCGCTGACTGGGTGTACAAATCTTGCCACGCTGACAATTCCGCGGCGCTTTGAAGAACAGCTTCCGGCGATTTTCGACGGTCCTGTTAAGATCAATGTTGATTGGACAGAGGGCGAGTATAACCGGTATGCTGATCAGCCGACACCTGAAATTATGTCGGTTGTCGTGCCGTCGTTCCAGATTGCTCCGGAGCAGAGAATGTTTACGCTGGATATCAGCAGAGCGTGTGAGAATTTCAATGAACGCCTGAAAGAGATGCGTATGCATCCGGTCATTGCACCGCTTGCGCTTTCTGAAATGTCGAATCAGACAAAGTTTGAGATTCCGCTTGGTGTGGTGCGGCTTTGCAGCTATGCATTTGGTCAGAATCAGCGCTTGATGACGCTGACTGTTCCGAAGGCGCTGACAGAATTTGACTATGCGGCATTTTATAATTGCGAGAAGCTGCGAGACGTATTCCTTCCGGAGGAATTTGACCGTGATGCAGCGGCAGTCCTGTTTATGTGGGAGCCTTCGATTCTCGTTTATTTCGGCAATGCACGGCCTGTCCGCATTCGTCAAATGGTGGCAGACTGTCCGTGGATTCTGACCTCCGGCGATGCCGCTGAGTTGGATGTGACGGACGGAACAATGACTGTACCGCAAGGGTATCTTGTAATCGCATCATTTATGTATCATGGCATCATTGGAAAAACAGCGCTGCGGCGATTCGTGATTCCCGAAACAGTGAAGATGATTGGCACCAAGGCATTCATTCGCACGAAGACGATTGAGGAGATCATCTGTCAGAACGGTCTGCGTGCGGTTTATCCGGAGACATTTGTTGAATGCTCCGGATTGAAACGGGTTGTATTGCCGCCGACACTGGAATTTCTCGGTGCCCGTGCATTTGTCAGCTGTCAGGATCTTGAGGAGATCGTGATTCCGAAGATGTTTGCGGATCGTACCGGAGAAATTCTCCGTGAATGTCCGCGTGCGAAGATCATGTGGAGCGAGGATGATCCGAGCTTTGAGATTCCGTCGGATCTGCAGATCTCCGAAGCAGTTGATAAACTGTTCGCAGAAGCGGCTGCGGAAGCTGCCGAGACTGCGGAAACCGAGAACGAGGAACCTGCAGAAGCGGTTGAGATTCCGGATATTGCGGAGACGGTTGACAGACTGTTCGAAGAAGCGGCTGCGGAAGCTGCTGAGACTGCGGAAACCGAGAACGAGGAAACCGCAGAAGCGGTTGAGATTCCGGATATTGCGGAGACGGTTGACAAATTGTTCGAAGAAGCGGCTGCGGAAGCTGCCGAGACTGCGGAAACCGAGAACGAGGAAACTGCAGAAGCGGTTGAGATTCCGGATATTGCGGAGACGGTTGACAGACTGTTCGCAGAAGCGGCTGCGGAAGCTGCTGAGACTGCGGAAACCGTGACTGAGGAAACGACAG
>JAKSPK010000045.1 GCA_024404875.1 Oscillospiraceae bacterium | reverse complement strand
TGCGTCGGAAGATGATGCGGCACGAGTATGACATCCTCATTATCAAGGATTTCTCGCGCTTTTCGCGTCGCAACAGCAAAGGCTTAGTCGAGCTGGAAGACCTACGGGATGTCGGAATGCGCATCATTTCAATCGGAGACAGTATTGACTACCCGACCTTTGACGACTGGACGGCGATACAGTTCCGGTTCCTCATCAATGAGATGCCGGTCACGGATACCTCGAAGAAGGTGCGTTCGGTTGTGAAGCGGCGGCAGGAGGAAGGACGCTGGATCTGCGCGGTTCCCTACGGCTACATCATGACGAATAGCAAGACAATGCAGTTTGAAGTGGATGAACCCGCTGCAGAAGTCGTGCGCGAGATTTTCCGGCTATACAGCGAGGGTTGGGGCTATAAGCGCATCGCCAACTACCTGACCGATCAGCACATCCCCACGCCGCGCATGGCGGAAAAGGAACGCCGCGAGGCACAGGGCGATGAATGCACCTTGCGTGGTAAGCGGGAATGGAGCCTTGTCACGATCAGTGAGATTTTGCACAATGACTTCTATATCGGTACGCTGCGGCAGGGCAAATACCGCCGAAAAAAGATCAACGGCAATGACATGAAGCTGCAAGAGACCGATCACCTTGTGTTTGAGGACAATCACACGCCGATTGTCGATTACAAGCTGTTTGCGGGCGTGCAGGAGCAGATCGCACAGCGCACGCGCTCCAACTACCGCGGCGTGAAGAAGTACGACAATGTGTATTCGGGCTATCTGTTCTGCGGCGACTGCGGCAGTCCGATGTTCTCCATGAGCCGCGCCGACCTTGCACCGGCATACCGCTGCGGCACCTATCACAAGCGCGGCAGCAAGGGATGCGGCTCGCACCATACCCGCTGTGATATGCTCGACGGTCTGCTCAAACAGTTCATCCAGAAAGTGCGTGACAACTCCGAATCAATGCTTGAAAAGTTGCAGGAATCCATTGACCGCGAACAACATGAAACATCATCGAGCAAGTCAGTTGTCGAGGCATTGAATCAGCAGATGGAAGATACCCGCGCCGAGATCAAGATGCTTGCTCGGCAGCATGTCCGCGATATTGCGAAACACCCGGAGCGCGAGGATATGCTCGAAGAAATCTACACGGAGCAGATCGACGAGCTGACGCTCCGCATTGAGGGGCTGCGCAATCAGATTCAGCTTGCCGCCGATAAGCATAACATGATCGTCAATGTCAACCGCACCGCGAAAACGGTCATGGAAGTGTTTGACACGATTCTCAGCAAGGACAGCCTGACGAAAGCCGATGTCGATTTTATCATTGAGCGCATCACGGTTTATGAAGACCACATCGACATCAAGCTGCGGCCGGACATTGATATGCTGCTGAAAACCGGCACGATGCCGGAGCGCAATTGCGAGGAGACAGTCGCAAATTTTCTCGATGACACTGGGATTACAGAAGAATCGTCACAGTTTGCCGTTGTAACGACAAGCACCGGCAAAATTCTCAGTGTCAATGTTTTCAGTGACGGCGACCCCCTCGAAATCTACACGAGTCCGGAGGGCGAGGTGATCTTCCGAAAATATTCCGCGCTCGGTGAGATGAGCGAGAATGCAGTACAGGTGGCGGAGATCATGCAGCGGCTTGCGGGCTGCGCAGTATTGGTTTTCGACCGCGACCATGTTGTCGCCGTGACAGGAACGCAGAAACGGGAGTTTCAGGAGCGGCGCGTTTCACAGGAGCTGGAAGAATTGATGGAAGCCCGCGGAAGCTTCTATGCAAATGCGCAGGATTCCGCGCATCTGCGGCCAGTGGCAGATCTGACGCGAACGGCATTTGCCTGTCTGCCGATCCTGACATCGGGCGATGTTACCGGCGCGGTCGCATTTCTGGATGCCGCAGAGCCGGCGCCCAAGAGCATTCCGACCGATCTGCAGCGCTCATTGATTTCTGCGGCAGCGCAGTTCCTGGGAAAACAAATGGAGGCATAACACAGTGCAGCGGGAGAAATGTGCAGAGCATGGCTCCCGCAGCCGCCTTTTTGGATCAGCATTGCTGCGTTTTATGGATTGATACCAAAATGACATTGTGAAACAACGAAAATTTGGTATTCTGCCCTCTTTGCAAAACCGAAAAAATATGTTATAATACAAGTGTGTGCGAAATTGTTGTTGCATTGCGGCTGCGGCCGCGCAGAGGAAAGGAATGAATGAATCATGCGATCCGACATGACAAAAGAAAACGCGCTCTATGCGCTCTGGTGTGAAAATGCGACGGAGGATGCAGACCTGACGGCGGAGCTTGAAGCAATCCGCGGTGATGATGATGCAATTCGTGAACGCTTTTACAAGGACCTCGAATTCGGCACCGGCGGACTGCGCGGCGTTCTGGGTGCCGGTACGGGCAGAATGAATGTCTATACGGTTCGCCGTGCGACACAGGGCCTTGCGAATTATGTCAAGGAGTCTTTTGAGAATCCGAGTATTGCGATCTCTTATGACAGCCGCATCAAATCGGATACATTTGCGCATACTGCTGCGGCAGTTCTTGCTGCAAACGGAATCCGTGTACATATCTATAAAGAGCTGATGCCGACGCCGATGGCTTCCTTTGCTGTCCGCAGACTCGGCTGCTCTGCTGGTATCATGATTACGGCAAGCCACAATCCCGCCAAGTACAACGGCTACAAGGTCTACGGTGCTGACGGCTGCCAGATTACGCTCGATGTCGCAAATACCGTGATCGGCAAGATCAATGCGGTTGATCTGTTCCGCGATGTGAAGATCTGCGATTATGACGAGGCGGTCAGCTCCGGTATGATTTCCTATATTCAGCAGGATGTAATCGAGGAATACTTTGCGGATGTGCTGGCGCAGGGAATCCATACTGATATTTGTCCGACCAGTGGTCTGAAGATCGTTTATACTCCCCTTAACGGTACGGGTAACAAGCCGGTGCGCGAGATCCTGAAGCGGATCGGCATCAGCGATGTGACTGTTGTCCCTGAGCAGGAGCTGCCGGACGGCAACTTTACGACCTGCCCGTATCCGAATCCGGAGATTCGTGAGGCACTGGAATACGGCCTGCGCCTTTGCGATCAGGTGAAGCCCGATCTGCTGCTCGCAACGGATCCGGACTGCGACCGTGTAGGCATTGCTGTGCCGGACGGCAAGGGCGGCTATGCACTGTTCTCCGGCAATGAGGTCGGTGCGATGCTGCTGAAATATATTTGCGAAGAGCGCACGAAGCTCGGTACGATGCCGAAGAATCCGATCGCAGTTAAGACAATCGTCACGACCGATCTTGTCAAGCCGATCGCTGAGGAATACGGCGTGGAGCTGATCGATGTGCTGACGGGCTTCAAATTCATCGGTGAGCAGATCGGTATGCTGGAGGAAAAGGGCGAAGAAAATCGCTATATCTTCGGCTTTGAGGAGAGCTACGGCTATCTCGCGGGATCTTATGTCCGCGACAAGGATGCTGTTGTCGCATCCATGCTGATCGTTGAAATGGCGGCATACTACCGCACAAAGGGTGTTTCGATGATGCAGGCACGTGAGAACCTCTATGCTCAGTACGGCGTATTCAAGCACAGCCAGGAGAGCTTCGCTTTTGAGGGCGTCTCCGGCATGATGAAGATGAAGGATCTTATGGTGTCTCTGCGGACAAATGCGCCGCAGACGATCGGCGGACTGAAGATTATCGGCTCTGCGGATTACCTCACGAGTGAATGCACCGATCTGGAGACCGGCGCTGTTACACCGATCGATCTGCCGAAGTCAGATGTTGTCTCGTTTATGCTGCCGGATCATGCAAGCGTAATCGTGCGCCCCTCCGGCACTGAGCCGAAGATCAAGGCTTATTATACGACCGTCTGCAAGACGATGGAGGAAGCAGCAGCACTCGAAGAAAAGCTTCGTGCGGATATGCACAAGCTGCTCGTCTAATCTGCTCTATGAATACCAAAAAGCACAGCCCTGCAATACGGACTGTGCTTTTTCGTTATGTTGTTATACGGATAAACGGAAAACACGGCTGATGATCAGTCAGCCGTGTTTTGGGAAGAAGTAGAGAGGTATTATTTATCATGTTTACAGCTATAGTATATCACACCGCCCTTTTAATTGCTTGCATAATTTCTTAAGATTTCATGAACAACCTGTGAACCGATCAAAGGAGGCAAGAATAATGAATGATGCTTTGTGCATATTTGATAGCCATTCGCATTACACCGATGCAGCGTTCGATCAGGATCGGGATGCGCTGCTGCAGTCGTTTCCCGAAAAAGGCGTCCGGCGCTGCATGGTCTGCGGTACGACAATAACAGATTCGGCCGCCGGTATTGCGCTTGCGGAGCAGTATCCGGCGCTTCTGGTCACAGCGGTCGGCGTGCATCCGGAATCTCCTCTTCCGCCGGCGGACTATCTTGACACGCTGCGGGATATGGCCGCTCATCCGTCGGTAAAGGCGATTGGTGAAATTGGTCTGGATTATCATTTTGAAGGATACGATAAGTCTGCGCAGATCCGTATTTTTCGCGAGCAGCTTGCGCTTGCGCAGGAGCTTTCACTGCCGGTCATTCTGCACTGCCGCGATGCGATCGGTGATATGCTTGCAATTCTGTGTGAATATGCGCCGCTGAATGGGGTGATGCACTGCTTCCCCGGTTCGGCGGAAACGGCACAGGAGGTGCTTCGGCTGGGACTGCACATTGGCTTTACCGGTGTTTTGACATTCAAAAATGCACGGCGGCCGCTGGAAGCACTGCGCAGCATTCCGCTTGACCGTCTTCTGATCGAAACGGACTGTCCGTACATGGCTCCGGTGCCGTTCCGCGGACAGCGCTGCGACAGCACGATGCTGCCAGAGACTGCCGCAGTCATGGCGCGGGAAAAGGGCGTTTCTATGCCGGAGATCTGCCGCATTACAGCGGAGAATGCAGCACGGCTGTTCCATACGACGCTTTGACACAGTCAGTGGTAATTTCTGCCAAAAGGTTCTAAGCCGTATCCTTCAGTCTTACGAGTATAAAAAAATCGCCGCAGAGCATTTGCAGTTCTGCGGCGATCCTGTTTTATTTGCGGTGTCTGTCGAGGAAGCGCTCCATGCGCACTGTCGCTTCGGTCAGATGCTTGAGGGAATATGCATAAGAAATGCGGATATTATTCTTTCCGCTTTCGCCGAATGCAGAGCCCGGTACGACAGCAACATGCTCCTCCTGCAAGAGCTTCTCGCAGAATTCTTCGCTTGTCATGCCGGAGGATTCGATTGACGGAAACAGATAAAATGCGCCCTGCGCCGGGAAGCAGCGCAGTCCCATCTGTGCAAAGCGTTCAAGCAGGAAGCGGCGGCGGTGATCGTATTCTTCGATCATATGCGCGCAGTCCGCATCACAGTGCCGCAGTGCTTCGATCGCGGCACGCTGGCTGACCATTGGCGCACACATGATTGCATATTGGTGGATTTTCCGCGCCTGCGCGATAATTTCCGGCGGCGCTGCCATCCAGCCAAGCCGCCAGCCGGTCATGGCAAAGGTCTTGGAAAAACCGTTGACAACGACCGTCCGCTCGCGCATACCGTCCAGCTCCGCAATGGAAACGTGCTTTGTGCCGTAGGTCATTTCGGAATAGATCTCATCGGAAAGCACAATGATATCCGTGCCGCGCAGCACCTCTGCGATTGCCTCATAATCCGCTCTGCGCATGATCGCGCCGGTTGGATTATTCGGATAGGAGAGCATCAGCAGCTTGGTTTTCGGAGTGATCTTTGCTTTCAGCTCCTCGGCAGTCAAACGAAATTCGTTCTTCTCCTGCGTGGGCAGGGAGACAGGAATGCCGTCTGCCATTGAGACGAGCGGTGCATAGCAGACGAAGCACGGCTCTGTAATCAGCACTTCATCGCCGGGATTGAGCAGCGTGCGGAAGGTCAGATCGACCGCCTCCGAGCCGCCGACCGTGACGAGCAGTTCGTTATCAGGATTGTATTTGAGTTTATACTTTCGCTCCATGAAATGTGATATTTCCTCGCGCAGCTGGAGCAGACCGGAATTTGCGCCGTAGAAGATCGCCTGCCGTTCGAGCGTCGAGATCGCCGCCTGCCGGATTGTCCAAGGCGTGCGGAAATCCGGTTCGCCGACGCCGAGCGAGATCACATTGTCCATCGTCTCCGCAAGATCAAAGAATCTGCGGATCGGAGAGGGTGCGATCGCCTGTGCGCGTTCCGAGAGGATGGATTCATAGTTCACAGGTAGACACCTCTTTCATCACCCGGCTCATCCTGAATGAGAATGCCCTTTTCCTTATAGCGCTTCAGAACGAAATGCGTTCTGGTCGAGAGAACGCCTTCGAGCGTTGCGAGCCGCTGCGAAACAAAATTGGCGATATCACGCAGGCCGCTGCCGGTCAGCGTGATGCCGAGATCATAGCCGCCGGACATCAGCGTGACCGATTCGACCTCATCAAAGCCGGAGATCATCCGGGCAAGCTCATCGAAACCGCAGTCCGGCTGGGGCGTGATTTTCAGTTCGATATAGGCCGAGACCTCATCGCGGTCGGCAAGCTCTTCATCAATGATGACACTGTAACCGCGGATAATGCCGGATTCTTCCAGCTCGGTGATCTGTTTTGTGACGGTTGCTTCATCTCTGCCGAGCATTGCGGCGAGTTCCGCATTGGAGAGACGCGCATTCTGCTTGAGAAGCGTCAAAAGTTCTTTCATGTTCGGTTTGCTCCTTTACTGGAATTTTCGCGGCGCTTGCCGCGGGGATTATTTCTTGCTGAACTGGTCGATCTTGTCCATGAGGAAATCGCAGACCATACGTTCCGCTTTCTTTTTCCGTCCGGCGGAGGTGGTCGGGATGCCTGTGACCTTTGCAATCTTGCGCTTCAGCTTTTCGGTCGGGGACTGCGTCTTTTTGCGCTTTTTCGGCGTTGGTTCAAAAGGCGGCGGGAATACGCCCGGCGCCGGAATTTTCTTCCTGGCTGGCATTGGTTCCATCCTTTCAGTTTTCATTCTTCCGATCATAGCGGATGATGCCGTCTGTGACAGTCATCTGCACAC
Source organism: Oscillospiraceae bacterium (assembly GCA_024404875.1). Classification (GTDB taxonomy): domain Bacteria; phylum Bacillota; class Clostridia; order Oscillospirales; family Ruminococcaceae; genus Firm-04. The sequence goes on along the minus strand of JAKSPK010000045.1, from coordinate 7,920 downwards.
ATCCGCGGAATGTCATGCCTTTGAATACTGTGTTGTGCGAGCGGGAATGCAGTTTGTCAGGATCGACTTTCCATTCCCGGTCAAGGTCAACGAGGATCAGATCGGCAGGCGCACCGGCTTTGAGCGCGCACGCGGGCAGATGCAGGATCCTGCGCGGATTGTCACACATAAGCCGGACAATATCCTGCAAGGAAAGCAGTCCGGTGTGATAAAATGCGGTCAGTGTTGCTGCGAGCGAGGTTTCCAGTCCGACAACACCGTTCGGGGCTTTTTCAAAGTCCGCTTTTTCTGCGGCAGTATGCGGCGCGTGGTCAGTGATGATGCAGTCGATTGTACCGTCGAGAATGCCCTCTTTGATTGCGGCGACATCGTCCGGCGTGCGCAGCGGCGGATTCATGCGGTAATCGGCATCGCGATTCAGCAATCGCTCATCGGTCAGCAGGAAGTAATGCGGTGCGGTCTCACAGGTCACATCGCCGCCCTGCGCCTTTGCCTGCCGGACATGGTCGACGCTTCCGCGTGTGGACACATGACAGATATGGAGCTGCGCGCCGGTGCGGATCGCGGCTTGCAGATCGCGGTATGTCACGGAATCTTCGGAAGCTCTGTCCATGCCTTTGACACCGAGCTTTTCAGAGACGGCACCTTTGTTGATGATCCCGCCGTTGATGATCGCGAGATCTTCACAGTGTGAGACGACTGGCAGCCCGGCGGCTTTGGCCTTGGCGAGTGCTTGTTCCATCATTTCTGCGGTCGGAACAGGTCTGCCATCATCGGAAAGTGCGGTTACGCCTGCGGCCTTCAGTGCTTCGTAATCCGCGAGCTGTTCGCCCTTGAGTCCGACGGTCAGAGTGCCGGCCTGGTGGATCTCGACGCCGGTTTTGGCGGCACGGTCGAGGAATTCGCGGACTGTTTCAGGGTTATCCATCGGCGGCGTTGTATTCGGCATACAGAGTACACCGGTAACACCGCCCGCCAGTGCTGCCGCAGCGCCGGTATTGACATCCTCTTTATGCGTCTGGCCGGGATCCCGGAAATGAACATGCATATCGAACAGTCCTGGCAGACAGGCAAGTCCTGTGCCGTCGATTTCACGGTCTGCATCCGCATCGAGATGCGGCGCAATTTCCGCGATCTTACCGTCACGGAGCAGAATATCGCAGACGGCATCCTGCTGTCGGTCAACAGCGCGGACACGGCGGATCAGAATCGAATCCATGAGGTATCCTCCTTTTTATGATTGTACAGCGGCGATTGAAATAAACCGGAATGCAGCCGGCTTTGCCGCAAGATGCCGACAGGCCGTGTATCAGAACAGCCTGCGGATTGCAGCGACATTGCGATTGATCTTCCGGCGATGACTGCGTTTTTTGCGTGTCAGCAGACGAAGCACGCCTGCCGCCAGCGCGATAAGCCAGATCCGGTCAACACCCTTTGAAAAGAGCAGTCGGATGCCCTCCTGCAAGGGAATTGCCTCGCTCGGCTTTTCTGCGCCGACAGCGTCCATTCTTCCGTATCCGGCATTGATAAATGCCTTGCCGGATTTACTTTTCCATTTCCACTCCCGTGTCATGCTGCACCTCCTCTGCATGATGCAGAACGGTCTGCTTTCGCTTTTCAAATTCCTCATCGGTGAGAATGCCGAGGCCATGCTGCTTTTCGAGTCCGCGCAGGAGCTTTACGGTTTCCGGCGCGCGAAGGTTCGGCACAGGTTTTCCGAATGCATCGGCAGGTGGCTTTGCAATCAGGAAATTGATTTTTTTGCCCATTTCGGTGAACATATTTTCATGCTCGGTGCGGATATTGTCTGCAGGCTCATCGGCATGGAGATCGAACGTGTGATGAAGAATCGTCCAGCCGGAGTCAGTGAAATATTCCAGCGATTCCTCAAAGAGATCGCGGTCATCTGTCTTGAAATGCAGTTCACCGCGCAGAACCGCAGCATATTGCCGGAGCTGACGCGGATGTGTCAGGCGGCGCTTCTTGTGGCCTTCCTTCGGCCACGGATTGCAGAAATTGATATAGATGCGGTCAACACCGTCTGCGGGGAGGAGCACCTCGGAGAAGCGCTCAATATTAAGAATTGAGAGAAGGATGTTTTCCGGTTCACGGCTTGCCTTCGCGAAGGCTGCCTCGGTTTTGCGCTTGGCGACGCCAAGCATCTCGGATTTCATATCGAGCGCGAGATAATTGTTTTCGGGATGCAGCACCGCAGCCTGCGAGACCCAGCCGCCCTTTCCACAGCCCAGTTCTACAAAAAACGGCTGTTCGGGCTTTGTAAAATGAGAGCGCCATGCTCCTGCACAGGCAAAGGCATCATCCATGCAAAACGGCGCGGCGGCAAGCTCTGGTCTTGCCCATTTTTTGAAGCGAATTCTCATAGTATCTTCCTTTTATCTGAAATGCTTTTTTTCTTATTATAGCATATTCTTTCAAAAAGTGCAATGGATACGGTGAATTATAATGCCGAATTTCCTATCCTGATCCCATATCGGAGCCGGCAACTGCCTGCGGCGCTAAAAATCTGAGAGAACCACTGATTCAATTCTGTCTGACGGCTTGGGACGATGAATTGTGCAGAGTGAATGTTGTACTCTTCTGTCCCTGCCAGTGGTGTAGCCTGAAAGCCCTTGCATTCGCTGAAAAAAGGGGGATCACTTGAATTTTTGTACAATAAGCCCATTGCATTTTTTATAAAATTGTGCTATACTAATAGTATCAGAATACTGTTAAGGCGCAGCGGAATACAGAAAAAGAAAGGGGCGCATCGTATGAAGCAGACATATGAAGCCGGAATGCACGTCCGTTACGGCGGAAGCGGTGTTTGTCTGATCGAACGCATCGAGGAGATCGCGTATCCAGGCTCACAGCCATTCCGAATGTGTTATATACTGCGGCCGATCCGCAGCAGCGGTATGGAGATCTCCGTTCCGCTTGACAACGAAACACTCTGCGCTAAGATGCAGCCGCTGCGGACACGCGAGGAGATTGACAATATGCTCAACGAAGCTGCACAGGATGAAGAAATGGCGTGGATCGACGACCGGAAGCAACGCGGTGCGGAGTACAGAAAGATCCTTGCTGCCGGGGACGCGCAGATACTGCTGCGGCTGATTCACTGCATCCTGAGAAAGCAAAACAAGCTGAAGACAATGGGCAAGCGCCTTTCGGCAATGGATGACAATACGCGTAAGGATGCGGCACGGATGCTGGATGAGGAATTTGGCTTTTCGCTCAATATGACACCGGAGCAGGCCAGTGCGTACATCTGTGAAAAACTGAATATTGGATGACAAAAGACCTGACCGGAAAAGACGGTCAGGTCTTTTTGGCTGCTTGCGTGAAAAAAGCACTCTGAAAAAACAGGCCGAAAAGCGTTGCGCTCTCCGGCCTGTTGGTATTCGGTTTGCGGATTAATAATCCATGCCGCCTGCGGGCATTGCCGGTGCAGCCGGAGCCGGTTCCTTGATATCAGTAACAAGGCTCTCGGTGGTCAGCACCATTGCTGCGACGGATGCAGCATTCTCCAGAGCGGAACGCGTGACCTTTGTCGGATCTACGATGCCTGCCGGGATCATGTCAACATACTCCTCGGAATAAGCATTGAAGCCGTAGCCTACCTTGCCTGCGCGCTTGATGTTCTCGATGATGACGGAGCCTTCGAGTCCTGCGTTTGCAGCGATCTGACGGATCGGCTCTTCCAGTGCGCGGAGAATGATCTTTGCGCCGGTCTTCTCATCACCCTCAAGCGAATCAACGAGCTTCTGAACAGCATCTGCAGCATTGAGCAGTGCGACGCCGCCGCCTGCGACGATGCCTTCCTCGACAGCAGCCTTGGTTGCTGCGAGTGCATCCTCAACACGGAGCTTCTTTTCCTTCATCTCGATCTCAGTCGGAGCGCCGACCTTGATGACAGCTACGCCGCCGACCAGCTTTGCGAGTCTCTCCTGAAGCTTTTCGCGGTCAAAATCAGAGGTAGAGTTCTCGATTTCGGCACGGATCTGTGCAACGCGTGCCTGAATTGCAGCGGAATCGCCAGCACCGTCCACGATGATCGTGTTCTCCTTGGAGATGACGATCTGACGCGCACGGCCGAGCTGTGTGAGCTGCGTATCCTTCAGCTCCAGACCAAGCTCGGAGGTGATGACCTCGCCGCCGGTGAGCGTTGCGATATCCTTGAGCATTTCCTTGCGGCGGTCGCCGAAGCCCGGTGCCTTGACAGCTGCGCACTTGAATGTGCCGCGGAGATTGTTGAGAATCAGCGTGGTCAGAGCCTCGCCCTCGACATCTTCAGCAACGATGACCAGACGCTTGCCGGACTGGACGATCTGCTCCAGCAGCGGCAGGATCTCCTGAATGTTGGAAATCTTCTTATCCGTGATGAGCAGGAATGCATCATCATAAACAGCTTCCATCTTGTCGGTATCAGTGACCATGTACGGGCTGACATAGCCGCGGTCGAACTGCATACCCTCAACGACTTCGCTGTAGGTCTCAGCGGTCTTGGATTCCTCAATCGTGATGACACCGTCTTTGGAAACCTTCTCCATTGCGCCCGCGATCAGCTTGCCGATCGTCTCATCCGCAGAGGAAATGGTCGCGACTCTTGCGATATCCTCAGAGCCGTCAACGGTTCTGGAATTTGCCTTGACTGTATCAACAGCAGCATCAACGGCTTTGTCGAGACCTTTTTTGAGGATCATCGGATTTGCGCCTGCTGCGATATTCTTCATACCTTCGCGGACGATCGCCTGTGCGAGCAGTGTTGCGGTGGTGGTACCGTCGCCGGCAGCGTCATTCGTCTTGACGGAGACTTCCTTGACGAGCTGTGCGCCCATGTTCTCGAACGGATCTTCCAGCTCGATCTCCTTTGCGATGGTCACGCCGTCATTGGTAATGAGCGGTGCACCGAATTTCTTGTCGAGGACAACATTTCTGCCCTTCGGGCCGAGCGTGATCTTGACGGTATCCGCCAGCTTGTCGATACCGGCCTGAAGCGCCTTTCTTGCTTCCTCGCCGTACTTCAGATCCTTTGCCATGATAGATGATCTCCTTTCTGATTATGCTTCAACGATTGCGAGAATGTCGTTCTGCTTGACGATGGTATATTCCTGACCGTCCAGCTTGACCTCGGTGCCTGCATATTTGCTGAGCAGCACCTTATCGCCGACCTTTACATACATACTGACTTCCTTGCCGTCCACAATACCGCCGGGGCCGACTGCAATGACCTCTGCGACCTGCGGCTTTTCCTGAGCGGATGCGGTCAGGATAATACCGCACTTTGTGGTTTCCTCTGCCTCCGTCATGCGGATGACAACTCTGTCAGCCAAGGGTTTGATTGTCATGATAGGTTCCTCCTGTTCTATGATCGGGTGCCCGCCAAAGGAAGACTCCCGCTGAAATTAGCACTCTGTGCGTGTGCTTTTTAGCACTCTTTCTTCCTGAGTGCTAAATCTATTGTACCATGTTTTGAGAAAAAATCAAGCGTTTTCTCAATCTTTTCATATTATTCGGAGATTTGCACAATTTCAGCATTGGCCATTGACTGCGGAATCAACATCATGACAAAGCGCCCGCATTCATTTCATGATATGCGGACGCTGGGAAATATAGATATACAATTAAAAATAGAATGCGTATAGATCTGCCGAACCGGATGCGCTGCTGCGGGTTCGTGGGCAGGGGCACATACGGCACAAAAAAGCAGCACTGTCTGCACGGGATGACAGTGCTGCTAACGAATTGTTGTATTCATCAGCCGCAAAGCGCATCGGTCATTGGCAAACCGGCACTCAGCGGGTAACCTGTGAAACTGCATTGGAATCACATCCTCTCAGGCGAAATAATATCTGGCAGTCTTTCTTACCTGTACATCGGAAACACATCCCTTATTCAGTTTCGTAAATCATGCTAATTATGAATCCGGCCGTCAGGTGCCGGTGCTGTACTTCTGCATCGGAAGCACATCCTTTCTCAATGTATTACAGCTGTTCGCGTTCGAGCCGAAGACTTGTCAGCCCATTGGAAACGCCTCCTTTTTATACGGTGTTCTCCTTGTTTCTGTCTGTATTATAGCATAATATTTTCGATTTGTCAATATGTTTTGTGCTAATTTTATATATAATTATTTTATAACAATATCAAATGAAGGACAGACCGGATTATACCGTATATCGCCGTTTTTCGCGTGACAGGCGGAAAAATGAGGGGAAATATGGCAGCGCCGTGTGAAACTTATCCAAACGGCGGGAACCAAAGAAAATCACTTTGTTAAAACTCTACAATTCGAGAAAAAAGGCTTGCAATTTAAGAAAAAGAATGATATAATGACAATATGTATATGCGGCATTGTGCAAATTACGCATTCCGCTGCCGTGCGCCCGCTGCGGTCAGCTGATCAAAGACGCGTACCAAGTCGCGTACATAATCTTATTATATTAAGGAGAGGTTTGAATGAAATCACTTTTCAAGCGCACGCTTGCAGCAGCTACCGGTTCCGTGCTTGCACTGTCCCAGCTCGCTGCAATGGCTGCTACCGTCAACATCAGCGCTGCTGAGACCGGTGCAGCAGCATCTGTGACCACGATTGATAAGGACTATGTCCTGAGCGTTCCGGTCATGGAGGCAGATCCGTTCCAGATCATCGCATCTGACTGGAATGACAGAGCTGAAACTGAACTGATTGCTATGGGCACGAAGACTGCAAGTGTTCATGCCGGAAAGGTTCGCGATCGCATCATCAAGCGTGTGAAGGATGTCACCTTCCACCTGGGCGAGATCACTGATGCACAGGCTAAGAAGCTTGATGCTTGCTTCAGCGATGCTGCTCTCACTGTAACTGACGACGGCAAATTCAAGGCTGTGGTCGAAATGAGCGATATCGCACCGATCATCGGCGAAATCTTCATGGACACGCTGAACAGAACCGATGCAGCTGCAGCAGATGACGGCACAGCACTGGAGCCGGACTTCAGCGGCATCGTGATTTCTGGCTCTTTCGTTCTTCAGGGTCAGATCAACTTCGATAAGAAGACTGTCGATACGCAGGTCTGCTTCATTGATCAGAACGGCAACACCTACACCGATTACAGCAGCATGATGCAGGTCGGTGATTTCGACCAGCTCGGTTACGTTCCTGCTGCGATGCTCAGCTTTGTGCTTTCGACCATGGCAGCGGCTCAGGAGCTGGCTGACGCAGGTCACGCGGTTACCAATTATGAATACTGGAGCAATGAGTTCATCAAGCACATCGCTAACTTTGGAAAAGATGCATACAAGTCTGCAGTTGCTGTGAACGAGATCTCCGTAACAGGCACAGATCTCAATGAGGTTCTGGCTGAGTACAGAGCGCAGCTCGAAACAAAGCTGGCGGCTTCCAAGCTGTCTGATGACAACAAGAACAGAATTACGAAGCAGCTCGACTATTACGCTCCGACTTCCGTAGATCAGTTGTTTGCCAGCGAGCGCGTTAACAGCATCTATGATACCTACACCGAGGCTTTCAACAAGACCATTGACCGTGCAGAGTATGCTCTCACACTGGATGATGTTCAGAGCGTTGTCGAAAGTGCAATTTCTGAGGAATATGCAGTCGTCAACGGCTACTCCTTCGCAGCAAAGGTTAAGATCGACGACGATCAGAAGGATGAGCTGCTCACTGAGCTGATCGCATCCGGCATGACTGCAAAGGATGTCGAGGACAAGTACGGCTACACCATCATCATTGACGGCGATGAGACCGGCATTGATAAGGCAGATCTCAGCACCTATGAGTATGTCGCAGTTGATTCTCTCAAGACGATCATCCTTGATGAGAACACAAATGACGGCGGCATCCATGCAGAGCTCTCCTATGATGTTATCCGTGATGTTCAGGCAGTTCACATCACTGCAAAGGCTGTGACCACCACCACGACC
>JAKSPK010000044.1 GCA_024404875.1 Oscillospiraceae bacterium | reverse complement strand
GATCCGGAGGACGGCGAGAAGACCGATCCGGAGGACGGCGAAAAGACCGATCCGGAGGATGGCGAAAAGACCGATCCGGAACAGCCGAAGCATGATTATCAGATCGCGGAGGACGGCACAGCCAAACGCCGCATCCATGTTCTGCTCGGCGATATCGACGAAGACAAAGCAGTGACGGCCAAGGATGCGCAGTTTGCGATCAGCGCCTATACGCTTTCGATCATCGGCGCGCAGACCGGCCTGACCGTATACGGTTCCGCAGCCGGCGACATTGACGATGACGGCAATGTGACCTCCGCCGATGCACAGTATATCCTGCAATACTACACGCAGAACACGATCTCGAAGACTGATACAGCGTGGATTGACCTATTGCCGGCGCAGTAAGCGGCCGGACAAAGAAAGAGGGAAGAAGCCATTCCGGTTTCTTCCCTTTCTTGATTCATGCAGAGATACAAGTATCATATATCCACTAAAGAAATTACAGATTATTTGCCATAACCGGACAGTGCCCGGCTCCGATATAAGATCAGGATGTGAAATCCGTTTTTTATTTTCTCGTATCCATTGCACTTTTTTTCATAATATGCTATAATAAAGAAAAAACCGCTGCAGCGGTAAGGAGCAAAGTGAAATGGCAAAATCAAAATCAAGCACAAAGAAACCGAACGGTGCCAACCGGCAGCAGCGCCGCGCTGAAGAACGCGCACCGCAGAGAAAATCGTCAGGCAAGCCCATGTGGCTCCGTGTCCTCATCATCGTCATTATGGCGGTCATGGTTCTGGGCTTCTTTCTTGTCCCGCTGCTGAGCTCAACCGGACGCTGACAGGGAGGAACCGCATTATGCCGCAAATATCACCGAAGGCTGAAAGCAGGCAGATCATCTGCCCGCACTGCAATGTTCCGATGATCCGCGTCAAGGTCGAAGCATGGGCGCCGACCAATATCCTGCTCAAGCAGCTGCAAAAGATCGCCGATCATGCCGGTGTCCGCATCTATCACTGCAAAAGCTGCGGCAAGGTCGAATTTTTCCGCGACTGCTGAGCGATCCGAATATCAGAGGCACGGCCTCTGCATATACACCAGAATATAGGAGTGAATGCCACATGAAATTCTATAACTGCAAGAAATGCGGCCAGATTATAGCCGTTCAGGACGGCGAGCAGATCGATCTGAACGACAAGGAAGAGATCACCGTCAACACAGCCGATGCAGCCGGAGAAGAACATCTGCCGGTCATCTCCCGCGAAGGACAGACAGTCACGGTTACGGTCGGCGAGGTGCTGCATCCGATGACCGTAAAGCACTGCATCGCGTGGATTCTGCTGGAGACGAAAGCCGGAATCGAGCGCCAAGCACTGACCGAAGCCGATGAGCCCGCCGCGCAGTTTTTTGTCGATGAAGATGACGAGCTCATTGCAGCCTATGCATACTGCACGCTGCACGGCATCTGGAAAACCGAAGCCGACCGGTAAAAGCAGAAGCCGGCACTGCCGGAAAAGGAGTAAAAATGAAAAAACTGGGATTTGGATTTATGCGCCTGCCGCTTCTGGACGGTAGCGACCCTGTTTCCTTTGATCGGGAACAGATCTGCCAAATGGTCGATGCCTATCTGGAAGCAGGCTTTGATTATTTTGATACAGCCTATATGTATCACAACGGAAAATCCGAAGAAATGCTGCGGGAAGCACTGGTCAATCGGCATCCGCGTGAATCCTTCCGCGCAGCCGACAAACTGCCGACAATGTCGCTGAAGGAAAAGTCTGATCTTCCGCGCATCTTTGAAGAGCAGCTGCGCAAAACCGGCCTTACCTATTTCGACTATTATCTGCTGCACTGCCTGAACACCGATCTCTACAAGATCGCCGAGCAGCTTGACGCATTCAGCTTTATACAAAAGCAGAAAGAGCAGGGGAAGATCCGCAAGATCGGATTTTCGTTCCACGATTCCGCCGCGCTGCTGGATGAGATTCTCACTGCGCATCCTGAGGTCGAATTCGTGCAGCTCCAGATCAACTATCTCGACTGGGAAAGCGAGAGCGTACAGTCCCGCCTCTGCTATGAGACCGCTGTCCGGCACGGCAAAAAGGTCATCGTCATGGAGCCGGTCAAGGGCGGCCGTCTTGCATCTGTACCGCCGCTCGCGGAATCCATGATGCGTGAATACGCCCCGGATATGTCGCCGGCATCGTGGGCGGTCCGCTTTGCGGCATCACTGCCGGAGGTCGAAATGGTTCTGAGCGGCATGAGCAATCTGCCGCAGCTCCTCGACAATATCAGCTATATGCAGAATTTTGTTCCGCTGACAGAAGAAGAAAAAGCGATCTGCTTCCGCGTCAGCGACATTCTCACGCATGAGATCGCGTGTACCGGCTGCTCCTACTGTACAAAGGGATGTCCGATTTCCATGCCGATCCCGAAATATTTCGCGCTGTATAACGACAAGGGTGAACAGGCGGAATATGATGCGCTGGCTGCTGACAACAGCAAAGCCTCCGCCTGCATCGGCTGCGGTCAGTGCGAGGGAATCTGTCCGCAAAAGCTCCCGATTATCAGCTATTTGCAGCGTGTTGCTGAAAAATACGAAAAGGACTGAGGCATGGAGCTGAAAACGATCACCGCGCCGGAGCTGCTGAAAGCCGTACAGAGCGGAAAGCTGTTTTTTTCAAAGCTGAAACGGAATCCGGAGCAGGCTGCTGTATTCCGGAAATACGGCGGTGCTGAAAAGACGGCGGAGCTGATCCGGCAAGGCAGCAGCGATGTGTTTTTCGATAACCGTGCACTCTGCATGACAAATGAATATCTGATTGACCGCAATACGCCGGAAACCTTTCTGCTGCTGAAAGACGCGCTCGCCGCCTACGGCGAAGTGCACGGCGGCGGTGAATACCTGATCGTACATGACCGCTGGGGCGAGCGGCTCCGCTATCCGTTCTCGGCGGGACAGAAGCAGATATTCAGGCTGAGCATACTGATTGACAAGATCAAACGCGCCGCACCGAACTGCCGGACATCGCACCGTCCGGAAGATCTCGAATATGTGCGGCAGCATACCGTTCCGCTCGGCACAGAATAAGAAAGCGAGGCTGACAGTATATATGCATCTGCAAAACATCACCGGATCTGACATTCTGAAATCCATCTCTAAAAAGAGCCTCCGCGGCATCGGCTGGTGCATCGTCGGTCTCCTCGCCGCTGCTGCTGTGATGGCGGCGGGACTGATGCTCATTCTGGAAGACGGCAAGGTTTTCCACGGTATTCTGATGATCGGCGCAGCGATCTTCGGTGCATACTTCGCCCTCTATTTTATCTCTGTGATGAAAAAAAAGAGCAAAAATCCGGAGCACTGCGAGCTGTTCCGCAAATTCGGCACACCGGACAGCATCGCGCAGACGATCGCACAGGAATCCGATACACCAATTCATGAAGCAAAGGGCGTCCTGGTCTGCGATTCATTCATCATGCGGAAGAATGACTTTGAGAGCTATATCCCGCTGACGGAAGCACTGGCTGTCTACCGCAGAGAACACCGTACCAACGGCATCCCGGATGGCGTATATCTGGTTGTGACGGACAGCTACGGCAATGCACAAAATTATCCGTTCCGGTTCGGCAAAACAGGCAAGGAGACAATGGCGCAGATCATGGAGCATATTTCACAGAAAGCACCGAACTGCGTATTCGGCTATTCCCGTGAGGTGCTGAACTACATCAGCCAAAACCGCAAAACCCTTTCGTAACAAATACAGCACGCCGCTGAACGCGGCTTCTGAAAAAAGACTGCCCCATATTGCGGAGCAAAGTCATGAAGCAGAAGCCGCCGTTCACGGCGTGTTTTTTTATTTTGCGGTGATGTGCACCCGTTTGCCCCGCTCCGCCGCTGCCGACAGCAGCCATTTCACCTGCTCCGGCGTATTCATCGCCGAAGGTGAAAAGCGCACCGTCCCGCCGGGCGTACCGAGCGTCTGATGTGCAAGCGGCGCACACTGCAATCCTGCCCGGAGGCAGAAGCCCTTTTCCGCAAGCCGTGCCGCGGTATCATCGGGCATTTCATCGGCGAGCGCAAAGGAAACGACCGGCACATATTTTGCATTCGGATCGCGGTAAACAACCGCACCGGGAATCCGCCGCAGCCCTTCGGTCAGCATATCGCAAAGTGCATTTTCATGTGCCGCAATGCCCGCAGCCCCGCGCTGCACAATCCACTGCATTCCCGCATCAAGCGCAGCAATACCCGGAACATTAACAGTCCCCGCTTCAAGCGCCTCCGGCAGATCTGTGGGCTGCTGCAAGGAGGCGGACTGCGTACCGGTACCGCCCTGCATGAGCGGCCGCAGCGTGACAGTGCCGTCCGAGATCAGCATACCGGTTCCCATGAGACCATAAAGCCCCTTATGCCCGGCCGTACAGAGCAAATGGATGCCATCCTGCAAGGTCACGGGCAAAATACCGCAGCCCTGCGCGCCGTCCGCAATGAAGATGAGTCCTTTTTCGCGGCAGAGCGCACCGAGCTCACGATAGGGCATGATCTGCCCGGTGACATTTCCGGCGAGCGTGCAGATGATCGCTTTGGTCTGCGGCCGGATACGCGCGCGGAAGGCCGCGACGGTCTCCGCATCATCCGTGCTGACCGGCGCAACGCTGTAGCTGATGAGACCATCCTCCGCCATAGCAGCAACTGGCCGCGCAGCGGAATTATGCTCAATCCCGCTGATGATAACATGATCGCCCTTACGCAGAGTGCCGCGGATTGCGAGATTGAGCGCGTGCGTGCAGTTCATTGTAAATACGACATTTTCGGGTTCTGCCCCGAACAGCGCGGCAGCAGTTTCCCGTGCATGATAGACCGTCTCACCTGCCCGCCGTGAAAGGATATGGCCGCCGCGTCCGGGATTGCCGCCGGCAAATCGAGCGGCATTCTGAAAAGCGCGCAAAACCACCGGCGGCTTTGGGAAGGTCGTGGCGGCATTATCGAAATAGACCGGATTCCGCACCAGCGGTCAGCTCCTTTCTCAGGACGGCTGAAAGGCAATGCCGTGCGCTGTCAGCAGGTTCGTCACGGCGTCTGCATTACCGGAAACGCGAAAGCGGAAGGAGCATCCGTTCTTTCCGGTTATTTTACTGACATGAAAAGGGTAGCGATAGCGGCCGAGCAGACGCTGTGTTTTCTCTGCGAGCGTCTCAGAAGCCACTGTAAAATAGACATCCATAGCTGTCACCTCCTGCATTATGATATGCAGCATCGACAAAAACTGACACACCGGCAGAGCCTTCTGCTATGCCCGAACAGTTCAGTCCGCTCCGATGGTTTGTAAGTGCATTGTAACCGCTTTGTTGTTGCAATCCCAGCGATGCCGTGATATACTTTGCACATAACGGAGGTGACAGCTTATGCTGACAGGAAAAGCGATCCTTTCGCGCGTATTCATGATCGGTGCATTGCCGTATCTGTTTCTCTGCGCCTGCGATACAAAGGAGCAAAAGCAGCAGAATGCGCTGTGGGAACAGCAGGCCGCGGTCAATGCGCAGGATTATATCAGGAACAAGTACGGCTTTACCGCAAATGTAACCGGCGCCGGCGTTGACCGGGAAGATGGAATGTTCGGCGGCGCGCCGCGCAGCGATGTGATTGTGGATATGGAATATGACGGCAGAGCGTTTCAGGTATTCATCACCGGTGAGACGACAAGCGCCGAGGGTGCCGACACCTGGCAGATCGAAATGATCGAGAAGGTATTCTGTGATTATCTTCATTCAAATTTTGACGGCATAGAAAAGATTGTCCTGCAGCCGCGCACAGTTGCGAAGCGCGAACGCAATATCTCCTTCAGCCCGGTTTATTTTGACGGCAGCAATCTGATGGAAGCGGCGCTAAGCTGTTATTCAGGCATCACAGCCTATTGCCTGCACACAGATCTTTCACAAGAATCAGACTTTGCATTTCTGGCTGAGTACTGTCAGGATGACAGCGGCATTGAGGCCGAGTTCATATCCTGCCGGACAGCCGAAGCAATGGGAAATTCGTCCGAAGCGCATCAGCCGATCTGTTGTGAAAGCATCCGCCAGATAAACAGCCGCGGTGAGACCTATCAGGCATACGAACTGCAAACAATCGACGGCTATCCCTGTTATATCGCACCGGAGCAGAACGGTCTGGTCACGATTGAAAAAACGGAAGCGCCGGATCCGGCAGAGTTTGGCTACGGCTGGGAGATTGATTCGGAAGCACTTCGCATCACAGCGAACAGCCAAACGAACATCACAGTCTATGTGCCGCTGGAGGAGATCGGGCATTTTGATGCAAACGGACACCTTCACAGCGGAACGATGATCGGGCATTATTACAAGGACCGCCGCGGGGAGAAGCATTACTACAAAGACTTCTGCCATGCAGCGGGCGGATATGCGATCATTCAGGCACACCCTTCTGCGGAGGCAGAGAATGTATATGTATTTCTGCGTGAGCACACCAATAACTGACGCGAAGCGAATATCCCGCACAAGTCCAGTGAAGAAGATAAGAAAGGGGAAAGACAGGAACGCCTTGTCTCTCCCCTTTTTCGGCAGATATGCGGTCCGCAGGCTATGCCTCAGACGGTGTATCGGAATCTTCCGGCAGATTGCAGAACGAATCGAAATAGAATGTATCCTCAGTGAAGATTCCTTTCTCCGAGCCGGTAATGAGTATCCTGCTGACTCTCGCCTTCAGACTGCCGATTACGCAGAGATCCTCCAGATCCTCACCGCAGTAGCCGATATAGCGGAATGACCGGCTGTCGAGCCTGCGGTTGCCGAGTGCAATGCGAAAGCGCAGGGCGTCGGGCGGATCATAGAGATACTGCTTATCGAGCCGTATCTGCCGGTTGCGGACAATGCCTCGCCGGACAGCCTCCGGATTCTCCAATGTATACGAGCCGTATTCCCCTGCTGCATTCGCCATATCAATGCGGCTTATCATCTCGCTGCACGAGCCGCCCTGTCTTGCAGCGATCACCCTGTCGGCCGGCAGCACAGTGACAGCATCTCCGGTCTGCGGCATCATGCAGAGCAGATTTGGCACACGGATATAGGGAAACCCGCCGCAGAGCTTATAGTTATACGCAACGATCGTGTCCCACATCGCAGTATTTTCCTTGACAACGACATAACGCACCGGATCCATTCTGTCGTCGTATTCGATCTTTGGGAGATGATAGGTCTCCATGAGCGATTGCAGCGTAACATTAAAATACACATCCGGCACAAGCTGATTGCGCAGGAGTGCCGAGGTAAAGCTGCGGCTTGTGAAGCGGATCGTCAGTGTGTTTTTTTCGTGTATGCACGCAGATTCCAGCACGATCCCGTAAAACACGAGCTGCCCGTTGATGCGGAACGCCGCCGAATCCGGCAGCTCGGTGAAGTCATCAATGAAGAACTGTGCCGAAAGCGCCGCGAATGCCTGATAGCGGTCGCGCAGCAAGGAAAAGCGCAGGCATTTTGTCAGCGTGATTGTGCGCTGATCGGAAAAAGCGAGTACACATTCCACATTCATCCAGCAGTCCCTCCGATCAAGGTCAGCGACCATTTTGCGCAGCGGAATTCGCCGCTGCATTCCGCCGCAATGATCTGCATACCGGAATACTGCACACCGGCAAATTCAAATGAAAACGCCGTATGCAGCAGCATTGCACGATGAAAAAAGGCCGACAGCGCAGCGGCATCGCATTGCAGCACCGAACCGGAAAGCGTAAGCTGACATGGCAGAACAGAGAGCATTGTCTGATGAAGCGAACCGTCGCAGAGTGTCTGCCGCAGAAGCGGCACCTCCGTTTTAATCTGATATCTGCTGACGCGCAGCAGCAGATCGCCGAGCGCCGCAGTCAGAGGATTCATTTGCAGATCGACCGTCATGCATCATCCTCCCTCCGGAGCAGACCGCCAAGTGTGAGCAATGTTTCACATTCGAGGCGGTCAATATTTTTCTGATAGGATACCGCTCCGCGCCGCATCCCGGTGACACAAAGCTGCAGATCGCCGACTGTCCGCATAAGACATTCATCGGCATCCGCAATATGTGCCACAGAATCGCAGTCCGGTCTCCAGAGATAGCGCAGCCGCAGCGTAACTGAAACCGGAGCAGCGCAGCCGTCCGAAAGCGGCTCATCCGACCGGAGCTCAGAGACCGCCGCCGTAATAAAGAATGCCGACCGCGGGATCGGTCTGAGGATATGCGGATATTCAGGGCAGGCACAGAACCCGGCTCTGCCGAAGGCACTGGTCAGCTCCGCAATGAGCCGTTCAGTCACACCGCATCCCTCCCGTCCGGAGAAAAACAAATGCATCATCGCGAAGCAGGGGCGCAGCATCAGCGCGGCAGGAGCACATGATCTGTTCCGCGATCGCACAGGGATCAGACGCATGCCGTCCGTCGGCCGAAGTTCCCGCAAAGGTCGGCGTCACATTGCCCGCCGCGATCATTCTGCGGAACCGGAGATTGGCGCAGGCAGCAGCGTAGTGATAAAGGCGGGAATCATTTTCATCAGCCCCCGGCCGCAGTTCCTCTCTGACCTTCCGCATGGCAGCATCAATGAGATCGCGGTATTTGCGCGGATCCTCAGTCAGAGAAAGATTCTGAAAGAGCTGCATAATTTTCGCTTCATTCATGTGCATTCTCCGATCTTTCCGTGCTGCCGAGCGAAAATGCACGGTACGCGCTGTTTTGCGGTGCAGCATGATGCGCCGGAAAAACGGGTTTCCCGGCAGCAGGCGCAGTCCCCTTCTGCAAGGACTGCCGCAGCGCAAGGAGCTGAGCAGCATCCATATGCATCGCAGAATCCGCAAGCGCCTTTGCGCAGGCATTGTCACCCCAGCGGTAGCAAAGCCGAACGACATCGCGCCGCACCGCCTCCGAGAGCTGATCTACGGTACGCAGAGCATCGCCGTATGCCCTGCGAAGGATCTCCGTTTCGGCATCAACCTGTCCGCCGAGTGTCTTTGTAACACCGGCGCGCCGCTGTGCGGGCACAGCAACGAAGCTCCATTCATAGACATCGTTGACCTCATCGAGCGTGGTATAGCAGAGTGTCCCGCCGTAAACGCGCCCCTTGATGTGGGTACATGGCTGCTGCAAATGATTTTTTCCGCAGACGGAACAGAGGCGTTTTCCGCAGGCGCAGGAGATTGAGACCTCTTTTTTAATTCCGCCTTCTATCTCGCGAATGAGATCGCTGTTTCGTTCAGTACGCACCATATAAGCATTTGCGGTGAGGCAGCAGTATTCCTGACCGGCCTTTGTACGGCGTTCAGGATCTCTGCGCAGTCCTGTCCGGAAGATGCGTGCAGTCTGATTGCCTGACCGCGGGTCGTGGTCAAAGATGCCGGTCACACCGATGAAGCGCTTCTGCAATTCGGCAAGTGCCTGCACAGAGAAGCAGTCGCCGTCGCGGTCGATCTCATTATCGCAGAGGATGAGGTCAAAGATATAGACCTCATCAAGGGAATGAGATCTGCGGGTAAACTGATTGAGCTGATCGAGCAGTTCGTTCTGATTCTGTTCCATAAAAACCTCCCATTATGCTGTTGAAAGCCCGCAGCAGGATTCCAAAGAGATCATCGTCTTCCGGCGCGGATGCGAGGAGACAGCCCCCACATCCGCCGCCGAAGCGTAATGCCCTGCAATCAGCTTCCGATTCTGATGACAGCGGCTGCACCGTCCATAAGCGGCTGGAAGCCGATGCGGACAGAGACCGCAATGCGGTCGAGCTGACAGTCGATCAGGCGGTCGGATTCGAGCAGCAGATTAGAGCCGGTGATACAGGCGAGCGCGAAATCCCTGGAAATTCCGATGACAGTTTTATTGTCAAGGGATGCATCCTTGAGGAGCTTTGCGCCGAAGGGCAGTCTGACCTGTCCCTGCGCATCGAGCGTCCGGTCGTGCATTTCGGTCATCGCGAGAATCGCAGCGACATTTGCCGGCGAAGCGATAACGGTCGTGAGGTCGTAGTCGGCGAACTGTGCGTAAAGTTTGGCGAGATCGCCGAAAGCGAGTGACGATGAAGCCGCCTGCACGGGCGTAACAGAAGCCTTGATGACAGCGAGGGCCTTGCCTGCGATCGCGCCCGCAAGCTTGTGACCGACAGCGCGGAGCATGACGGCAAAGACATCAATTCTTTGCTGACGGATCGTCTCATAGGAAGCAGAGATCAGTCTGCCGTACTTATCAAGCGGAATCGCATCAGATTCGGTGATGACGGTCTTTTTGATGGGCGCGCCCTCCGGCGTCACCGCTGAATAAGTGCCGTCGGTTTCGTCGATGCGGAAGCCCTTGCAGGCACTTGCGTGAACGCCGGAGGAAGCAGCCGTCAGCTCCGGCAGAATGGATTCCTCCATACCCTTTTTGATTGCTCTGCGAACAAATTCCGGAAAGAGCACTGCGCTCTCGGTCGTAGTGAAGAACTTCTCCACGCAGTCGCAGTCATCGCCGGAAACGCGGATGCCGAAACGCTTGAGCTGACGCTCATAGGCATCCAGCGAACCGAGCTCTGTACCGGCGTACTGTGCAGAGGGATCGGCAGCTTCGAGCGCCTGCGTAAAGGAGCGGTTTGCGAGATGATACATTCCTTTTTCGAGCTTAACAGAATCGTACATAGCAGTTCCTTTCTGCGGGGCGGTGCCCCGTCTGACAAATAAAATGGTTACTGTGAATCGGCCTGCTGTCCGAGCCGCGTTTCGATTTCAGCGGCCTGAGCATTTTTGAGCCTTGCGTCGGCAAGCTCAGTCTCGTCCTGCAAATTGATGATATTCCATTCGAGTCCGGGCTCATCGGCAAAGCCTGCGCTGTGGAGAACAGCCGCGCCGATGCGCCGGAGAACAGGTGAAAGCACTCTGCGGAAATATTCGAGCTCCGAAGTCAGCATATCAGCCTGCTGCTTGGACATCCGCTCAGTCGAGGACCAGTTCAGGCCGAGCAGGAAGGGCGGGATCGAGAGCTTCGCAATGATCTGTTCGAGCAGCTGCCGCACGGGTACATTGGTATCGAACATCTGATTCTCAGCGCCAATGACCTTGATATCAATGTCACCGACAGCCACGAAGTCCTGAACCTCACCGCACTGCGCCGCACGAATCCCGGCCTGCCATGTCTCAGCAATAGCAGCAGCGTGTTCCCGGGCGAAGCCTGCAGCACCGTTGTCGGGGCGATAGGTAACGGCATAGCGCACATTGCCCGCGCGGTCGTAATTCTGTCCGATGCATTCATAGATGCGAAGCAAAATCTTTGAAACCGCGGGCAGCCCGCGCAGAACGGAAACGCCGCAGAGACTTCCGGGCGGCGGATCGAGCGCAGCAAAGAAGAGCCGCGAAGGATCCTTGAGCGGTGATTCGGAGCCGTCGGGCATCCGGACGAAGTAATCGCAGCGGCCGTCGGATCGTGCCGCGAGCCGCAGCACAGCGGGATTTGCAGTAATCAGCCCGACTGGATTGCCGTCCTGATCGGTTCGCAGCTCACCGACGGCATTACCGTAGGTAAGCAGGCTGTCGAGCATCTGATCCGCAAAGAGCTGGAGAGAGCAGCCCGCGGCATTGACCGGCACATGACCGGCGAAGCGGTCAAGGATATCCTGCGCCTCCGGATCATCTGCACGAAAGCGGAAGCCGCCGCAGAGCCGGACGATCTTGCGGATGGCGGCATCCATGACAGGAACGGCGCAGCGCATTGCATCATAAAGCTGATATTCCTGAACCGAGGGCTGCGGCGGCGGCAGAAGCGGAAGCTGTTCCGGCATGGAACGGGGCGCACCGAGCAGCACGGGCGCCGCAGGAACAGCAGAGCGTCTGCGAAACGGATTTTTCATAAAAAACACCCCCTTTGTTGTATCAGTCGGATAAATGGGAAATAATCTGAAAGGAGGAAAAAGCAAACAGCTGACACCGAAAAAATGCAGCGATCTTCAGCGTGCATCCGAAATCTTTGAACGATGAGCGATGCACAGTCTTCCGCAATCCGCCGGCGCAGGGTGCAGGCTCAATGCTTCACGGAAGCGACAAAGAACGGATCGTCACCGGCAGCATCAAGCACAGTCGCAGCAAAATAGCGGATATCGTCCATCGCGTGATCGTTCTCTTTGCGGGGCGCATCTCTCTGCGCCTTTTCGTCCCAGGCATAGAGTGAAAATTCGCGCAGTGCATCTTCGCAGCTTTCGCCGATCATGATCTCGCCGCTGCGGAGCGCGTCGGCAGTGCGCCGGATGCCGCCCAGCACATCATTGTTTGCAGGGACAGCGCGGAATCTGCCGTGTCTGCGAATGCAGGCGAGAAATGAGGCCGCCGAAGGATCGACCACGACCTGTTCCACAGGCAGATCGCCGGCCAGCTCTGTGAGGGCATCGTAGTGTTCCTCATCGGTGCGGGTAATGCCGGTTTTTCGGGAATCGTAATAGCTTTCGGCAATGCGGTACCATGTGCCGCGGCAAAGCCCCCAGAGCGCGAGGGATGTCGGGTTGACGGTCCCGTAGTCACAGGAAATAACATAGTGTTCCGGCTTTTCCGGCGGCGCACCGATATGCTTTTTCGGATCAAACATCGGATAGACAAGTCCCTGCACGGATGTCCAGATACCGCGCACATAGCGGTCATAGAATCCGCCGGAATACAGCCGTTCATAGCGTTGACGGACTGCCTTTGTCAGTGCAGGATTATCCCGCATCGTGAAGCGAAGATAGAGCGCATTTTTCTCCTTCGCCTTTTTGATCCATTCGCGGTAGAACCAGTGCGAGGGCGTTTCGGGATTGCAGGAGAACCAGATCTTCGAACCGGGGACAGAGCATCTTGCGATCGCCTGTTCGACGAAAGAGCGCGGCATAAGCGCAGCCTCATCGAGCAGCACGCCCGCGAGCGTCATGCCCTGAATGAGCGGAGCCGATGCTTCATCCTTTCCGCCGAAGAAATAGAAACGGTTGCTGCGGCCGCAGAACGCGATCTCAGCATATCCTTTCGATATTTGATCGCAGATCCGAAACCCCAAAAGCCGGAGCTGAGCAAAGAGCGGATTCAGGAGATTGCGCCGGAGGGCAGTTTTCGTTTTGCCGCAGACCGCGAAGTCCTGCTTTTGAAACGAGCAGCAGGCCCAGAGAATGAAACCGAACGAGAGGGCAGTTGTCTTGCCGGAGCGCACAGCTCCGTCACAGATTACGGCATCAAAATGTCGAGTCTGCGGGTGACGCCACCACTGAATGGCTGTCTGCTGTTTAGGAGAGAAGACCGCCGGCTTCTGCATCATCGGCATCCACCTCCCGCATGGGCGCCGCGCCCTGCAGCGCACGGAGCAGCGCCGCAGAGGCAGCATTGGCATCGGCATCACCGGCGCATTCGAGCAGCCTGACCATTGCGCTGAGCCGGTCGGCGAGCTTGATCTCGACATTTCCGGTCTTGTCGATTTTCATATTTGTGACATGAAAGAGATCGAGTCCGGAAAGCGTATCCGGATCGCATGAGCCGGAAAAGACGAGTCTTGCGGCATCATTGGCATCGCCGAAGGCAAGGCGTGTCAGTCCCGCGATCACGAGCGCCTTAACAGGCAGGGGCGGCTGCTTTGCGAGCCTCGCGAGTGCGCGTCTGCACTGCGGGGAATGGAGCATTTGCAGCCCATCCTCCGCAGCGGAATCTGGCGGACAGCCGGCGCGCAGAGCTGCTTCGCGGATATTGCCGAGTGCGAGGTACCAGCGTGCGAACCGTCCGGTTCTGGAAATGCTGCTGTTCATGATAATATCGACCGCCTTTCTGAAATGCATTCTGGATGAGGAGAGGAAGCAGCCATCATCCGCCGAGGATACCAGCCTGCATTTTTTCGGCATACAGATATGCAAAAGATCTGATATTTTATATAAATTTAATTTTATATGCATATTTTAGTGCACATGCAAATGATGAAGCGGCAAGCCTGCGCAAGGAGACGGCATACGGCTGTTTTCCGATCCGGTTCATCATCCATAAAGCAAAGGATTGCGATTGAAGCCGCCTCCCCCACTGCAGTTTTTCTGCTATGCCGCTGCAGAACAAACAGCAAGTTATACGAAAAAGAAAGACAGGAAACATATGCTATGAGAATGTTGTCGAAAATGAAAAAAACGCTTGCTTTTTTTCATATTTTGCGGTAAAATATAAGATAGCCATACTGTACTGATAAAACGGCAGTATGCAAAACAAAAAAGGGAAAGGATGAAACAAACATGGCAAAGGCAAGTTCCAAGCTCTCAGCCGGCAAGGTCCTGGGTCGGATCGGTATCGTGATCCTGACCACACTCATTCTGGTAGTGCTGGCGCTCTATCTGCTGATGCTCGTCATCGCGAAAGGGCCGTCCGAATACGCCAGAAAGCGCTTCGTCTGCTCAGTCAAGGAGACCAGTGCGATCGGATTCCTCGCCAACTGGTATTACACTGACGAGGAGATCAAGGATTATCTCGGCTCCTTCCGTGACAATACGACCGATGAGGTCACGAATGCAGAGCTGGTGCAGATCAAGACCGCAGAGGAGCAGGCAGCAGAGGCCGGCACCGAGGGCGCATCACAGGCAACCGAGCTGATTGATGTCTCAGGCAGCACCTTCCGCGGCAAGCTTCTGAAGATCAAGGATCCCTCCCGTGTCTATGTCGGCGTCTCCGGCCAGTTCGGCAAGGAATATGCAGGCAAGCGCGTCATGGACATGGTTGGCGAATACGGCGCAATGGCCGCGATCAATGCAGGCGGCTTTGAAGACCTCAACGGCGTCGGCAACGGCGGCACCCCGCTCGGCATGGTCGTCTCGCAGGGACAGCTCCGCTGGGGCGCAATGGATACCTCCTATGATATCATCGGATTCGACAACAACAACATTCTCCATGTCGGAACAATGACCGGCCAGCAGGCAATCGACCTCGGCATCCGTGATGCAGTCTGCTTCGGTCCTGTCCTCATCGTCAACGGCAAGCCGGTCAATGAGGCCGAAGAACTGGGCGGCGGCTTCAACCCGCGCTCCGCAATCGGCCAGACCGCAGACGGCACCGTCCTGCTGCTCGTCATCGACGGCAGACAGGCAAACTCTCTTGGCGCAACCTACGACGATGTCATCGACATTCTGATGAAGCACGGCGCTGTCAATGGCGCAAACCTCGACGGCGGCAGCTCCTCTCACATGATCTATAACAACGAAATCATCACCGTTTGCTCCTCGCTGTACGGTCCGCGCAAGATGCCGACCTGCTGGCTGGTTGCACCGGAATCGTAATAACAGGAGGTGTAACAAATGGATCAGGACAAGTACAAGGAAAATGCAGACCGTGCCGCAGACGAGGCACTGGAAGCGATCCTCAGTGAAATAGATTCCGAGCCGGCAGAAAAGCCGGCGGAAAAAACCGCTGAAAAGCCAACCGAGCGCCCTGCACGCCGCAGACCGGCAGCATCCGGCGAGCGCAGACCGGCAGCATCCGGTGAGCGCAGACCGGCAGCATCCGGTGCACGCAGACCGGCAGCATCCGGCGAGCGCAGACCGGCAGCATCCGGTGAGCGCAGAC
>JAKSPK010000043.1 GCA_024404875.1 Oscillospiraceae bacterium | reverse complement strand
GGTACAACCACAACATCGGAAGTTGCTCCTCCGAAGCCGGGTAATGTCGTTTACAAGATCGGCGATGTCACCGGTCAGGCAGGTACTACCGTTAAGGTTCCGGTCTATGTCTACTATGACGAGGGTACCGCAGGTCTGACTATGGAATTTGATGTACCGGATGGATGCAAGATTTCCGGCATCGAATACGGCGATGCATACTCCAATGATAACAATGCATTCACATGGAATGCAGAAGAACATGTTCTGATCTGGAGCTCTCCGGACGGACAGAATCAGACCGCAGCGGCTGGCGCAACGCTGGTCACACTGCTCGTTGATGTTCCGGCAGATGCAAAGGAAGGCGATGTATTCCCGATCACATTTGTGAAGGGCAGCGTCGAGGTTTCTGACACTGACAGAAATCTGCTTGAGCACACCGAGATTGACGGTTCTGTTACGATCTCCAAGCCGGAACCGACTGGCGATGTTGTCTTCAATATCGGCAGCGCATCCGGACAGCCGGGCGAGGTAGTCGATGTTCCGCTCACTGTCAGCCTTGACAAGGGCACGACATCCTTCACGCTCACACTCGATGTTCCGGACGGCACAACGATCGAAGATCTGAAGATCGATCCGAATTCCCCGTATGCACAGAACGGTGTCTTTACTTGGGATCCTGAGACGAAGACTCTCACTTGGACAAGTAATGACGGCAAGCCTGTTGATGTTGAACCGGGTACCAAGATCGCTGATATCAGCGTGAAGATTCCGGAGGATGCAGAGCCTGGTACTGAGATTCCGATCAAGGTTTCCAATGCAACTGCAACCGATGAAGCAGGCAAGACCATGATTCCGACCGTTGTTCCTGGTAAGGTCACTGTCACCGATAAGGATGTCACGACCACAACCGCAGAACCGATCGAAGAAGGCACAACTACCGCTTCTGCAACAGAGCCTGAGGTTGGTACAACAACCACGGCAGCAGAACCGGAAACCACAACTACTACGGCAGCACCGCAGGAGGGTACAACTACTACGGAAGCACCGCAGGAGGGTACAACCACAACTACGGCAGAACCGGAGCAGGTTACCACTACAACTACGGAAGCTCTGCCGGCAACTGTCAACACGATCACCTCGATCGCAACCACATTCGAGCCTCCGACCAGAGTGAACTACTGGTCTCACGATCCGCGATCCTTCGAGGAGAGCGGCGGACTGAAGGGCCTCTCAGCATCTATCGTCCTCACAAAGTACTATGTCAACGACCAGAACCAGTTCTGCGACGCTGAAGGCAATGTGATCGAAGGTGCTCCGGCATACGATCCGACGACCGGTGCAATTCCGGAAGGCGTGACCGCAGCTGAGACCAAGACGCTCGATGCAACTGCTTACACGCACCCGCTTGAAATGGAAGACGGCCCGAAGAAGGTTTGGGACAACGAGACTGCGGCATCCCTCGGCAAGACGGATTACACGCCTGAAGAGGAGCTGACTGCAAAGCACGCAAACAAGTACCCGATGAAGGCTTACTTCCACCCGTCTGAGCAGACTGATCCTGACTTCGCAGCAATCAACGGCGGTGAACCGCTCTACATGGGCGACTTCAACATCTTCATTGGTGTGAAGGGTGACTGCACGCTTGATAACCACGTAAAGGTCGATGACGCACAGTATACGCTGATCTACTACACTGCGACACTTGTTGCATATCAGAAGGAAGCGTACCTCGTCGATGATCCTGAGATGGGTGATGTCGATCAGCTCCGCTACTACCTGGCGGATGTTGACTGGGCAGAAAAGGATGAATCCGGTGCCAACTATCTCGTTGATGCTGATAATCATCCGGTTGTGAAGCAGCCGACCAGACTGGATGTAGCTGATGCACAGTACATCCTTGTCCACTACACCAATAACTATGTCTCTTACAATAAGATGACATGGACTGATGTAGTCGGATACGACCTCTATGATTCATTCTTCGGAGGAGTCACAGAAGGCGAAAACTGACAACTTGGCAAAAACGGGCAGAGCAATCTGCCCTGCCCGTTTTTATACCAGACAGCCCAATATACAGAAGAAGGAGTGCAATAATGGGCACCTTAAAGAAAACAGCAGCAATTATTTGCAGTGCGGCAACACTGGCTTTTGCCGGACTTAGCGCAACTGTATTCGCTTATGACACTGTTAAGCTTGAGAATCGCGCAGAGGAACTGAACAGCGGGAAAATGATGTATGTCGCTGATGAGGTTTATGCGGCGGCCGGCGAGACCGTTGATTATACTGTATATGTACAGAATAATGACGGCTACACGAGCGGTGGTATTGCTATGTATTACGATCCCGCTCTGGAGGTCGTCATGGCAGATTCGATCAAGGCGTACTGTGTTAAAGGTTCGGGTGCAGAAGGGCTTGCCGCAACGCACAGCCTGAACAAAGAAGCAAACATTTTCGGTTTCTCCGTAATGGGTACCGAAGATTGTAAATTCGACGGAAAGGTCTATACGATCAGATTTACTGTTCCTGCTGATGCTCAGCCGGGTTCGACATATCCGATTAAGCTCGAAGTTGTCGAAATGCTGAATCGGAAGGGAACGCTGGTTGACTGCACAACGGTTGCAGGCTGGATCAAGGTTCCGGATGTTATTGCTGCGACGACTTCGACAACGAATATCGTCTTGACGACGACAGCGGCTCCGACCGTAAGTACGAGCACTGTGATCTCGACTACAACAGCTGTTCCGCCGATTCCGGAGAACACAACAACAACAACAACTGCTTCTCCGGTGCAGCCCGATGGCTCGACGACAACGACTGCTGCGCAGATCCTCGGTACAACAACGACGACGGTCTCGGAGCGTCACACTGAAAGAATCACAGACGATACAAAACACAATGCAGGAGACGATGAGCAGACAACTGCAAGCCGGAATAACGGCGGCAGCAACAGCACAACACCGACTCCCGGCAAGAAAACCGAAGCAACGAAAACCGGTGATTCCGGTGTTGCAGTTGCATTTGCTGCGCTGATGATTGCAGGTGTTTCTGCGGTCGTGTGCAGACGCAAAAAATAATTGAAAACCGGCAGGGGAGCGCAGACTCCCCTGCTATTTTTATGTTATACTGCAAATGCAGTTCGCGAAGAAAGTGAGTGCATCCCTTGTTGATACATCCACAATTCTGATCGGTTGATAAAAAAGGACTTGTGTTTTTTTGCGCTCTGTGGTATAATAATATTAGAATATGACTACGGAGGCAAATATGGCATCAATATGGAATCATCGTATCAGCATTTCACTATTCGGAGAAGCGGAAGGTCCAGCGATCGGTGTTGTACTGGATAATATTCCGCCCGGAGAATATGTTGATATTGACGCTTTAGCGCGCTTTATGACACGGAGAACACGCTCGCTTTTTCTGCCGGATGATCCTGCGCATCAGCGTGAGCAGATGGACTTCCCGTCTGTACTCTCCGGCCTTATAAACGATCGTACGACAGGCTCTCCGCTTTGCGCATTTTTGAATAATCCACGCGGAGGACAGGCTGTTGACTTTCAGGAATTGTCGCATCTTGCACGCCCCGGCCATGCTGACTATACAGGCGCATTGCGCTACCGTGGCTTTGCGGATGTTCGCAGCGGAGGACATTTGTCCGAGCGTATGACAATCCCGCTTTGCTTTGCAGGTGCAGTTTGTCAGCAGATGCTGGAGCGCCGCGGAATCTATGTCGGCGCACAGATAACATCAATTCACAATATCAAGGACAAGCCGCTGTCAGCGACCAATGTAACGAAAGATGATATTCTACGCATAACCAGCCGCAGGTTCCCGGTTAACAATCCAACGCAGGGAAAGAAGATGCTGGCAGATATCCAGAATGCTGCTGCAGGCGGCGAATCACTCGGCGGAACGATTGCTTGCTATGCGGTCAATGTCCCTGCCGGAATTGGCTCCCCGATCTTCGATGGACTGGAAAATTCGATCGCGCAGCTCGTCTTCGGCATTCCGGGTGTACGCGGTTTGGAATTCGGAGCGGGATTTCAGACAGCGAAGATGACCGGCAGCCAGTGTAATGATGAATTCTATGTTGATGATTTTGGTCATGTAAAAACGCAGACGAACCATCACGGAGGCATTCTGGGCGGTATTTCCTCCGGCATGCCGATCTGCTTCCATGTTGCCATTAAGCCGACCGCTTCGATTGCGAAGCCGCAGGCAACAGTTGATTATTCCGCGCTGACCAACGAGGTCCTGCATAATGAGTCCGCAGGTGTCCCCTGTCTGGTTCCGGAATCCGTACCGAGCGTGGAGGCAGCAATGTGCATTGCACTTGTATCGCATTTGTTGGATTATCCGAATTTTGTCTGATCCGGACTGGGGGTGTGCCGCGTGAGCACGGAGCTGTTTCAAGGATCTCTGCTCCCGACGGAGACGGCTGAACAAGAACAGCCGTCTGAGCTGGAGGGACAATTCGCGTTTTTTCCGGAATATGAATCGGAGCGAGATGCAACGCATGAAGCGCGGCATCGACCAATGTCCTCCCCGGCTGAGTATACACTGGAGGAGTGGAAGCTAAGTATTCTGATGAGCGATATCCTTTTGCGATTTAACGGCAGCCTGCCGGAAAACTGGCTTTATGAGATCCTTGTCGGCAGCGGACATATGCTTCCATTTTGGTATGACGATACGCTTGGCGGATTGATTGAGAATGGCAGCGCTGTTTATGAGAACACCGAACAGGGAAAATGCGTGACGCTCACCCCTGCCGGAACGGAAAATGTCCGACGAACCCGGCTGCTTGTTCCGAAGCTGTTTCGCGACCGTGTACATCTGACAGCCCTGCGGTATGTTGCGAGACAGGAGGCGCTCCGTGAGCTGCGTATTGATTATGAGGACTGCGGACAGGAATGCTGTGTGTGTCTGCAATGCAGCGATCACGGCAGAGAAATGTTTTTTCTGCGGATATCGGCGCCTTCGAGGGATAGTGCGGAGGAGCTGGGAGAACGGATCCTACGGAATCCATCACGATTTTTCGGCAAAATCATAGATTTTGCGTTAACGAATGAGGAAGAACCGTTTGATCTGACGGATAACTGAAATTTGCTTGCAAAAAGAATCAATCTATGCTATAATAGAAGCACTGAAGAAACGAGGAAAGGTGATAAGAATGCATAAGTTCAAAAAGACAGCGGCATATGTGCTGAGTATGCTGGCAGCAGGCGCCGTCATGACGGTGAATGCTTTTGCGGAAAGCGCCCCTGCTTCATCCGGACAGCAACAGGAGGGCGGTTCTACAGCGGCCGCATTGCTCTTTCAGGTCGGTCCGCTGGTTCTGATTCTTGTACTGTTCTATTTTGTACTGCTGCGCCCGCAGCAGAAGCGCGAAAAGGAAGCGCAGGCAATGCGTGAAGCGGTTGCAGTCGGTGATGAGGTCTGCACGGCAGGCGGCATTGTCGGCATCGTGCTGAAGGTCGAGGAGGATACGGTCGTTCTGGAGACTGGTGCAGAGCGCAATCGCATTCGCATTAAGAAATGGGCGATCCATGAGAATATCACACAGATTGAAGCACAGCAGGCTGCTGAGCGTGAGCGTAAGGCGGCGCGTCAGCGCGGCATCTCGACTGCGGCAGCTGATACGGACAGCAAGAAGAAAAAAGACGACTAATAAACCATCGGGCGCATCCCTGATACGAGGGATGCGCCTTTTCTATGTTGTTTTGCTCTTGCCGGAATGCGACAAGGTGGCTGTCCTTGAGATAAATACTTTGGGCGCACCGCCGAGCCGGATAACGCATTTCTGCGCGATGCTATAAACGGCTGTTGCCACTGTTGAATATTGATGCAAAAGAAGCGCCCTGCGGCGGCAGTGATGACCGGACGCAGGGCGCTGTATTCTTTTGTTATGCTTCCGCCATGGAAGCTGTTCTCAAATCAGAGAACTTTTCCCATCTGATCATCAGAGACGAGCTTTGCGATGTACAGGAGAATGCGAGTGCCATCATCGTTCGAGAGACCAGGATTGCCGTCGCAGTCAGCATTTGTCTTGCCCTGCGCAGTGATTACCGCCTCTTCATCCTCAGCCAGATAACGGCAAAGCAGAACAACATCGGTAACATCCACTTCACCGCTGCAATCGGTGTCACCGTAGAGAAACGAACCCTCCGGTGTCGGCTCCGGTGTTACAGTGGTTGTTGTGCCTTCCTCCTTCGGATTTTCCGAAGGCTTAACACCGATATCAGCACGGGAGTCTCCCTTTGTGCCGTCCGGCTGGGTACCCCACACCTGTGCGCCGTTTGCATACATGACAAAATTCTCGTTGATCGAATCAGCCTTCTTCAGATCTGTTGCATCCTCAAGACCCTTGTAGGACGGATCGTTGGAAGTATCCCAGATACCTGCGGTCGATGTGCCGTTTATGGCATCCGGAATGGAGATGCGGAACTGAACCTCATCACGGTGTTCGGACTGACCGGTCGGCTGAATCGCGCGGCCATCCTCAAATTTGATGCTTGCATAATAGACAGTGCCCTTGTAAGGATGCGGGCCGGTGACGGTTGCATAGCCTTGTTTGCCTTCGCTGTATTGCTGGGATTTGCCCTCGACCTTGACATCGTCAATGCTCAGACCGTTTGCTTCCAGCTCAGCGATATCAAAGTAGTAGCGCACTTCAATGTCTTTCTGGACTCTGGTCGGCCATGCGGTGTGGTTCATCGCCCACATTTTGATTTCAGTGTAGCTGGTGCCTGCGGTGCCGTTGATGACGGCAGCGACTTCCCACTCTGCCCATTTCGGTTCCTCTGTCGGCGGGAAATCTGCGAGCGGCTTGCCGCCGTTTTCGTCGATCATTGCGCAGAGCACTGCGGTATAGCCTGCATTGTAGTCGATCGCGACCTCAGACTGCTCATAGTTGGAAACGCCGATCTCGTCCATATTGTAGGAGCCGTCGCTCTTCGGGCCGCCGATCAGTGCGCCGTAGAGGGTATGTGCATATTCTGTCTGCCAGCCCTCTGCACCGCCGGACGCCTTGCCGAGCTCGTTCCAGTGATCATCATGAATACCGGAAGCGGCTCTGTGGTGAATTGCGACCGGATTCTTTTCGCCCATACCGAGCACATAGCAGAGGTCAAGTGCATTGTCGCCGAAGCAGTAGTTGACCTGCGAATCTGCCCACTTGTTGTATTTATCGGCATTGCCGCCGTCCTTCAGGACGGTATCACACGCGAGCTTGGTCAGCCATGCGGTATTGCAGGCATGACGCAGGCAGCCCCATCCGGTGAGGTGTGAAAGGCCGTCAGCGGTGATATTGCCCTCAAACGGCTTCAGATCGCTGTCACCGGTTTTCATCCAGTAGCGGATATGCTTGTCGATGTGCTTGATCCATTCTTCCTTGCCGGTGATCTGCGCATAGAGCAGCGCCGCAGCCTGTGTGGTATCATCCCATGCAAGACCCCATGTGTATTTCCAGTCGGTGGACTGATTTTCCTTCGGGAAATCCGGAATATAATCTTTTTCGATCTTGTCAAGATAGGATTTATCGCCCGTGGCTTTGTAGAGCCAGCAGGCTGCATACATACAGTCATCGAGCCATGTCGAGGTATTATACATACCGGACATTCCGCCGATATCCTTGGAATCGCGGAGCTTATCAGCGCCTTCAAAGAGATCCTTTGCGTGCTTGAGATAATTCTCGTCCTTGAAGATCATGTAGCCCTGTGCGAGTGCGGCTGCGGAGAGTGCAGCAACCGTAGAATTCTTGATCGTGTCATAATCGCGTGTCCAGTTGCCGGTTTTCAGGTGATGCTTGCGCAGATAGACTTCCGGCGAGCACCAGACAACATGGTCGTCATTATCACCGATCGTACCGATCATTTCGCCGCCGCCGAGATCGCAGGCGAGGACATAGTCCATTGCGAATTTCATGTTGTTCTTGTAAAGCTCGTCCAGACCTGCCTTTTTGACCGCATCTTCGTACTCCATAAAGCCCCATGCCATAATGGAGACAGAATAGGCGTTGGTCAAAGTGAATTTGAAGTGGTCGCCGGCATCGTACCAGCCGCCCGGCACCTTGTCTGTATCCTTGCCGTCCTCATCGACCATCGAGTCTGCTCTCCACGGTACATTATTCCAGTCAGGCAAAGCACCCGACTGCTGCACCTCGTAGAAGAACATGGATTTTTGCAGTGCCTCGGCATAGTTGACATCCACAGCCGCAGAAACAGATGTACCTGCGGAGAACGGGATGGCAGTTGCCGTCAGGACTGCCGCCGCAGTCAGTGCGGCGAGCCGTTTGGATTTCATTATGAAATGCCCCCTCTCAAAATATCGAAGATTTGCGCCCGGCAGCGCATAATCCTTCACATATATCATAACATGAAACATACGGTTTGTCAAGGATTATTTTGGCCGCAGCAGCCCAGACAGTGAAATTGTCATTTTGTATCCGGTACAAAAAGCATCCCGATCGCTGAAGTGCGATCGGGATGCGGAATGATTGCAGCAATACCGCACAGAGCTTGCGATACCTTCACATTTTTACAGATCAGCGGCCGGCTCCTGCTGCCTTCTCTGGCGTTTGCCGGTCAGGAGTGCATCGCGATCTTTCATCAGAACCTCCGTGCCGTCATCGCTGATGTATGTCCGGCCGGATTTTGTCAGTTCAAGGATTGCCAGAAACAGTGCAACGCGGTCGGTTCTCCGTGTCAGGCCATCAAACAGATCATTCATGCGGATGCGCTCATGCGTGAAGAACTGCCGCAGCAGATAGACAACCTTTGAGGCCACGCTCGTGACCGAATGGTGCATTTGTACGACGGCGTGAATCTTGTCGCCGAGCCCACCTTCGCTCTTTCCCTGCGGCATCCGTTTGAGTCCCATGTTCTGATAAACCGCAAGCAGAAGCTCCGGTTCATGTGTCCGGCGATAGGTCATATCGACAGGCAGCTGCATTGGCTTGCGCACAAACAGCACATCGCCGAGAAAGCGCCTGCGCAGATTCTCCGCTGCAATCTTGCAGAGGGAATATTCGATCAGCGCGCCTTCCAGTTCTTTTTTGACCTGCTCGGCTTCTTCCTGCTGCGGCAGAAGCGCGGCTGTTTTCATCCAGATCAGCTTTGCCGCCATGGTCAGAAATTCGCCGGCCAGCTCATAATCCTGCTCTGCACACTGCTGCATATACAAAAGGTATTGTTCCAGCAGAATCGCGATCTCAATATCTCGGATATTGAGTTTATGCTTTGCGATCAGGTGCAAAAGCAGATCCATCGGTCCTTCAAAGACCGGCAAATGAAACGATAGCTCCGGCATCGCTCAGCCCACCCGCCCCATAAGCTGGGGGATCCAGTTCGTGATCGCGTATAATCCACGGAAGATTCCGTTTTCCACATACATAAGCGGAATGGAAAGGATACCGGTTACCAAAACGATCAGAAAGACGATTCTAATCACCTGCTGATTTCGTGCGAACCAGCGATCAACCTTTACACTGGTGAGACTGGAGAGGATCTTTGAGCCGTCAAGCGGCGGGATCGGCACCAGATTGAATACTGCAAGACCGATGTTGATCGTAACGAAGGTATAGAGCATTGAGCGAATCAGCTCATAGCCATTTCCGACGCTTTCACCCTGTAATGCATCAAGCATATTGGTCTGATAGTAGCTGCTGGCGAGGTAGATGCGGTAGACGATCATGCCGACGAATGAAGCGATCAGATTGCTCAGCGGTCCTGCGAGCGCGGTGAGCCCCATGCTGAAGCGGAGTGAGTGCTTGCGGGAAAACTTGGTCGGATCAATCGGAACCGGCTTTGCCCAGCCGAAGCCGCCGATCAGCAGACAGAGAGCGCCGATCGGATCAATATGCGCGATCGGATTGAGTGTCAGTCGGCCCTGATACATAGCGGTATCATCGCCGAGCTTATGTGCTGTCCATGCGTGAGCAAATTCATGCAGCGGCAGGATCAGCACGATGATAAATAATTTCACCAGAATCGTAAGCAGAGTTTCCGGTGTCAGGTTCATCGGCATAGTGATTCTCCTTTCGTGGATCTGCTAAAGTTATTATACCACAAATCCACCGAAAATGCAAGCGCCGGCGGGCCGGCAGCCGCTTTCCAGGGGCAGGATCGGACTGGATGACCTGTTCAGTTCAGCAACAGCAGAAAAAACATTGTGCAGAGTCGAAAGGTTATTCGTTGTTGCCGGCTTTTGCAAATTCCTGAATTAGCCCTAGCTGTTGACATTATTTTTTTTATATGCTATAATAAAAGCACTACCGCCGTTTAGCGGATATAATAATGTATCAGCTTATTCGGCGCAGCTTAGAGAACAACAATATATTTTTAAGGAGAATGATGAAATGAAAAAATCGCTTTCAATTATACTTGTATCCCTGCTCGCTGTTTTTATGACATCGTGCGGGAGCGTAAAAGATGCGTCTTCCTCTGCAGCGGAAGAAAGCTCGCAGGCAGTAACGGTAGAAGAAACCCTTCCGGAAGTACCAATAGAAGCTGAAAATGATGATTCAGATGAAGTATCTGAAGAAACTGAAAATGGGGATTCCGATGACAGCACAGAAACCGCTGATGGCACGGTCGGTGAGGTGCTCCTCGCAGATTTCCGTGAGATTGTGAAAAGCGGCTCTTCTTCTACTCCGGCCAAGATCGCTGAACAGCTTGTCACCAATCACATCATCGCAGACTATTCTATGGTCACTATGGAGGTTCAGGAAGGTCTGCTTAATGGATTTGACAACAACGAAATCAAAGGATTCTCTCAGGGATGTTCATTCGCTCCGATGATTGGTTCGATTCCTTTTGTAGGCTATGTCTTTCAGCTTGAGGACGGAAGCGATGCCGGTGCATTCATGGACACGCTCAAAAGCTCGGCAAATCTCCGCTGGAATGTCTGCGTTGAAGCTGATGAAATGACCTGTGAAAATGTTGACAACTATGTATTCTTCCTCATGTCACCGAAATCACTGGACGAATAAGAAGAAATGATTTATTACGAGCTGGCGTTTCGTCAGCTCTGTATTTTTAGGAGGTATATAATGCTTTTTTCAAGCATTTCATTTTTATACTATTTCCTGCCTTGTGTAATACTTCTTTATTATATTGCTCCGAAAAAACTGAAAAACCTGACGCTTTTGATTTCAAGTCTTGTGTTTTACGCATGGGGCGAGCCTAAATATGTCATTCTTATGGCAATAGGCATTATAAACGGCTATATCTCAGGACTGCTGATTGAAAAATTCATCGGTACAAAAAAAGCTGCTGTTGTATTATGGATATCTGTTTTGATAAATATCGGATGTCTCGGATACTTCAAGTATGCCGACTTCTTTATTGAGAATATCAATGCTGCGACAGGGCTTTCAATCCCATTCCTAAAAATAGCCCTGCCTGTCGGAATAAGCTTCTATACATTCCAGATTCTCAGCTACACAGTTGATGTTTACCGCAAAGAGGTAAACGCGCAAAGGAGTATAATTGACCTTGCGGCATATGTCTCGATGTTTCCGCAGCTTATCGCGGGTCCTATTGTGCGTTACGCCGATGTTGCCGCACAGTTAAAAGAGAGAACCCACTCTTTTGAAAAAGCAGCGTCAGGCATACGAATGTTTGTGATCGGTCTTGGAAAAAAGGTGCTGATCGCGAATGCTCTCGGCGAACTATGCAACGCTTATTCTGCCAATACGGATAACTCCGTGCTTCTCTGCTGGATGTATGCTTTCGCTTACTCATTACAGATATACTTTGATTTCTCCGGCTACAGCGACATGGCTGTCGGTCTTGGCAGAATTTTCGGCTTTGAATTATGCGAAAATTTCCGTTATCCATATATCTCGCAGAGCATTACCGAATTCTGGAGGAGATGGCATATCTCACTCGGAACGTGGTTCAGGGATTATGTTTACATCCCGCTCGGCGGAAACCGTGTTTCCAAGCTTGGTCACATAAGAAATATACTTGTAGTATGGATGCTGACAGGCTTCTGGCATGGTGCGGCATGGAATTTCATCATTTGGGGACTTTATTTTGCAGTATTCCTTATGATTGAGAAGTTTTTCCTGCTCAAATCGCTAAAGAAAACCAAAATAATCGGTCACATATATGTTCTTCTCGCAGTACTTGTAAGCTTTGTCATTTTTGGTTCGAGCAATTTAAGCTCCGCAGTCAAATGTCTTGGAGGTATGTTCGGATTTAGAGGACTTCCGTTTGCAAGTGAGCTCCAGATGTACTATCTCAGAAGTTTTGTCGTTATTCTCATTTTGGCAGTGGTCGGAGCAACGCCGCTTCCGAAAAAGCTTGCTGAAAAGATTTCAAAAATCAAGGACGGTGCTGTTCTTGACATAATCGAGCCGGTATTTTTAGTCGGAATCACCGTTTTATCAACTGCTTACCTTGTTGACGGCTCTTTTAATCCATTTATGTATTTCCGTTTTTGAGGAGGCTGAACAATGAATCAAAATATCAAATCAATCATAACTGTCAGTGTGATGTCTGCTCTCGTTTTCGGATTTTCTGCATGGAATATTCTCGGGAAAGACAAGACTTACTCTGAAAGCGAACGGCGAGAGCTTGCGGCTTTCCCCGAATTAACGCAAAGCACACTTCTTGACGGAAGCTTTATGACAGACTTTGAATCTTACGCACTGGATACATTCCCTATGCGTGATACATTCAGAGGAATAAAATCCGCGGCTGAAATTGGTCTTTTTCAGAAGCTTGAAACAAATGGATTATACATCAGAAACGGATATGTATCAAAAGAGGAATATCCCTATAACGAGCAGATGCTTGACCATGCCGCGGAACGCATGAGATTCATTTATGATTCGTTCATTGCTGATAAAAACCTGAATGTGTATTTTTCGGTTATTCCGGATAAAAACTGCTTTCTTGCCGAAAAAATCCGGCCCGCGCTCGATTATGATGACTTCATAAAAGAAGCAAGAAAACGTACAGATTATATGCAGTATATTGATATCACCGACCTTCTTGAGCTTGATGATTTTTACCGTACTGATACGCACTGGAAGCAGGAAAAGATCGTTGATGTTGCAAAGCGGCTGACATCAGAGATGGGCGTTGAACTGACATGTGATTTCACTGAAAAAGTTTTAGATACGCCATTCGAGGGCGTGTATTACGGGCAGATAGCACTTCCGCTGAAGGCTGACGAAATACACTATCTTTCAAATGATGCCATAGAAAACTGCAGGGTTACAAGCTACAGTAAAGGAAAGCCTGAGGAAACTGTTGTTTATAATATGAAAAAAGCCGACGGAAAAGATCCGTATGAAATATTCCTTTCGGGTGCAGAACCGCTGATTGTTATTGAAAATCCAGACGCAAAAACAGATAAAGAGCTTGTGATTTTCAGAGATTCTTTTGGAAGCAGTCTTGCTCCGCTTCTCGTGGACAGTTATTCAAAAATCATAATTGCTGATATACGATATATGCAAAGTGCCGCTGTCGGTTCATTTATCAAATTTGATAAGCAGGATGTTCTTTTCATCTACAGTACGCTGATTCTTAACAACAGTCTTTCACTTCGATAAAGAGCTGATGAAGCGTGAGTGAGGACCGAATCATGAAGAATGAATAAAACCGCCGCAGAATAACGGCAGTCAGCTCTGCTGACAAAAGGTCTTGCATAAAAAAAGAAAATATGATACAATAGCAATAGATTACCCGAACCGGATGCTGGATCCGGCGGGCGATCAGGTTGCATAAGGGATCTTCCTGCAGATGAAATTGAGCATCTGCGCGGTCTATTCCGCAGGCATATCACTCCGCTCGCGGAAATATGCAGCCGCAGAGCTTTGATGATTACAAAAAGGAGCTGATTCGATTGGCAAAGGCGCTCATCGCCATGAGCGGCGGCGTGGACTCTGCTGTTTCGGCGTATCTGATGCAGCAGGCAGGCTATGACTGCATCGGCTGCACGATGCGGCTGTTTGAAAATGCGGATGCGAATGTGTCCTCCGAAAAATCCTGCTGCTCACTGGATGATACCGAGGATGCGCGGGCAATCGCACACCGGCTCGGAATGCCGCATTATGTATTCAACTTTACGGCGGAATTCCGGGAGACGGTCATCGGCAAATTTATCCGCTGCTATCAATGCGGCAAGACACCGAATCCTTGTATCGAATGCAATCGTTATCTGAAATTTGAGAAGCTGCTCGATCGCGCTGCGGAACTCGACTGCGATCAGCTGGTCACCGGCCACTATGCACAGATCGTTCAGACGGACACAGGCTATGAGCTGCGGCGCGGCGCGGATCCGGCGAAGGATCAGAGTTATGTGCTGTATATGCTGACGCAGGAGCAGCTTGCGCATATCAGCTTTCCGCTCGGCGGCATAACCAAGCAGGAGACTCGCAGACTCGCAGAGCAGATGGGCTTCATCAATGCGCATAAGCATGATTCACAGGATATCTGTTTCGTGCCGGACGGTGAC
Organism: Oscillospiraceae bacterium; assembly: GCA_024404875.1. Lineage (GTDB taxonomy): Bacteria > Bacillota > Clostridia > Oscillospirales > Ruminococcaceae > Firm-04. The sequence continues at coordinate 1,886 of JAKSPK010000043.1, read as the reverse complement.
TATGCGCGCGTCATTCAGGCCCATACCGGCGAAACGCCCATCCCCGGCGATTTCGTTGATTTGCAGGGGAATGTCATCGGGCAGCATCAGGGCATTATTCATTATACGGTCGGGCAGCGGCGCGGACTCGGCATTGCGATCGGAAAGCCTGCCTATGTTTGTGCACTTGATGTACCGCAGAATCGTGTCGTAATCGGGGAGAACAGCGATCTCTTTTCGGATACCTGCACTGTGGAGCATTTTAACTGGATCGCCGGAGATCCGCCGGAAACGCCGGTGCGCTGTCAGGCGAAAATCCGCTACCGACATCCGGCTCAGCCCGCTTTGCTGACCTTCACTGACCGGCAGACGGCGGTGCTGAAATTTGACAAGCCGCAGCGGGCGATCACAGCGGGACAGGCTGCTGTCTGCTATAACGGAGAAACTGTTCTCGGCGGCGGCGAAATTTGTTCTGTTTTTTGATAAGAAATTGCGCAGAATGCCGGTTTTTAATTCGGTATATTGACTTTTCTATACACTTTTTGTATAATAAAGAAAATCACATCGGAGGTTATACATCATGAACATGGATCTCAGTAAGGTTTTCCGCGCACTTTGTTATGTTGTTATGGTACTCGGCGGTCTCATGCTGCTGCTTGCGATTCTGGCAGTTGCCGGTGTCGGTGCAGCAACATCCAATGCGGATTCGATCACGCGAGGCGGCTTCACATTCTTTACGGCCTTCGCACTGATTCCGACGATCCTGCAGGGCATTATCGGCGTACTGGCAGGCCGTGCAGGTCTTCAGAGCGATCCTGACAGATGCCGCAAGCTCTCTATCGTACTGGCAGTTCTCTCGGTTCTTTCGCTGATCAGCAGCATCCGCGGCGGCAGTGTCAATTTCATGAGCTTTGTCTCCCTCGCGATCTACGGCGGTTTCTGCTATCTCGCACATACACAGAGCTATTGATCTGACAGTATCAGACCACAGCATCACCGAATATGACGAACTCCTTGCAAGACATATGCTCGCAAAGGTTACGATTTTTGATGACCATATTGTTTTTGAGTTTAAATCAGGTGTGGCTGTGAGTGTGGAGATGTAAGAATAAAGAGCGAAACCCTCTGTTGGAGTGAAATCCAGCAGAGGGATTTTGTGCGTTAAAGGGAAATTTAAGCCAGTTCGACAAACTGGAATTTGTAACTTCGTTAAAGGGGAATTTATCTCAGTTCGGCAAACTGAAATCTATATAAAAGATAATAATTCTTTCATTTTAGGTGTTATATACCAACAATCATTAAGTTCTTCTCCGATACATGACCAGTATATAATTGTACGTTTGTGTTTATCATTTATAAGGATTTTTTTCGTTTCTTCCCATAATTGCTCAACATCTGCTTTTCCGCATGATAAATCCAAATAATCTTCAATGCCCTGAATAATCATATTTATGAGCAAATCTTTTTCAAAATCCCCAATATCTGATGTATGTTCATTATAAAAGAGAATATAATCATTTGTTCGTTTATAATCTCCAGCACAAAATTCCCAGTCTTGTTCGCCGGCATCAGGTAATCTAACATTGCATTCTTTATTAAGCATCTCATATAATTTAAGTTCAATCATATCTTTTCTCACTCACAAATTCATATTTGTATTACTAAGTTAAATTACGATTTAACATAGTTCAATGCATCTGCTATCTTCCCACCAACGCACAAAAGCTCATATTTTACCGATTGAAAGTGTTCATTGAGGTCAAGAGCGAAAGAGCCGGGATTATAACAAAATATTTTTTATCTGTATATGGAAAACACGCAGATGCACGAAATAGTGTGTAATACTCTGCGTGTTTTATGTTTGTGCATTTTGTATAGTGCCGAAGAGTGCGTAAAATAGGCACTTT
>JAKSPK010000042.1 GCA_024404875.1 Oscillospiraceae bacterium | reverse complement strand
ATGCACAGAATGATGATCCCTGCGACAGCGATGATGGTCAGGACTGTGCCGGATTTGGTACGCTCATATTTGTCAGATTCGGCGGCAGCAGCATCGGTATCGGACTGCGTGACGGTTACGCCGGAGAGGTTACTGCAGCGTTCTGAGAAGCGCTTCTGTATGGCTTTTTCAGCGGCATCGGCGCGGCGTTCCTGTTCGAGCGCAGCCGCGATCAGATCCGGCTCGGTGTCAAGCGGCATCCCGCATACAGCGCATTGCTCCGGTGTCTGCTCATATTCTGTGCCGCAGTAAGGGCAGCGAGTCATGTTCTTCACCTCCTGTAAGGCATTGCTTTGCTAATAGCATCATATCATATCCGCTTCTGTTTGTCAACCGTCGGGCAGTGACCAGCTTCGGTTAATACATTTGTCGTTGCCGCCAAATTGCCGATAGAGGACTCCTCCGCAGAATGATTAAGCAGTGCTGACGCTTCGGCCGCAGGACGGAATGCTGTTCCTGCTCCGTACGGCAGAGAGATTCGTATACTTTGTGAAAACGCCTTCACCGTAACGATGCTTGGATCGGGCGTAATGAATAGAGCAAAAGCCGCCGTGCAGCGTTTCGGCTGTACGGCGGCTTTTGAACTTTCCTGACCGTTTTAGTTCAGGTTGTATGTACGGATAAATGAATTAACATCTGCGCCGCTCTGCATATAGTGCAGCAAGATCGCAGCACAGGCGCGGCTGTCACTGTCCGCCTGATGATGTTCGAGAGCGATGCCGTAATGCTCGCAGATCACATTCAGCTTATGGCTCATACCGGGCAGGAGCCGTCTTCCGGCCTGAACCGTGCAAAGGTATTTGACGGATGGTTTCCAGCTGATTCTGTAATCCCGCAGACATTTTTTCAGAACACCCAGATCAAAGACTGCGTTATGTGCGGTCAGAATGCCGCTGCTCATGAGCGGTTCGATCTGCGGCCAGAGCGCAGCGAAATTCGGTGCGCCCTGAACGGTCTGTGCGCTGATGCCGGTCAGCCGCGTATTAAATGCATCAAAATGCGTTTCCGGATCGACATAAGAGAAAAAAGAATCCGTGATGCGCTCGCCGTCGATTACGGTAATGCCGATTGCGCTTATGCGGTTATTGGCATAGTTTGGTGTCTCAACATCAAAAACAATATAGCGGTACAAAACGGCGTCCCCTTTCAACGATCTTTCACATCAGCAAAGATAAAATAAAAAATCGTGTCCCGGATTCTTCCAGAACACGACTGCGGCTGCCGGCATTGCCGGTTGGTGGACCCGAAGGGGATCGAACCCTCGACCTCCGCGTTGCGAACGCGGCGCTCTCCCAGCTGAGCTACGAGCCCATATGACGACTATATTATTATAGCACAAAGCCACAGAAAAGTCAAGAGGTTTCAAAAGAATTTTTAGCACACAAAGAACAAACGGCACAGATCGCTCTGTGCCGTTTGGCTTGCATAGAATTATCCGCGGTTCTTGGTTGCCTCGACCATTGCTTCAACGATCTTCGGATATTTCACCGTGTTGCCGCCGCGCTCGATCAGACCGAAGTTTTCCTTGCCGACTCGGAATGCGTTGTTATCCCACCAGACGCATGCCATGCCGTAGGAATCTGCGAGCGAAACATAATATTTTGCCCACTCTGCGCGGTTGTCTTCGTTGTTGTTGTTGACTGCGCCGAATTCGTCGATGATGACCGGAATGCCGTTGTTGATGAACTTGTTCTTCAGCGTATTCATGAAGGCGATCAGTTCACCTGCACCGCCGCTCTCACTCCAGTTGGCGGTTGCGTTCATTGCGAAGTTCTCCGGTCTGTATCCGTGGATCTCCGCCATGATGTGATCATCGTTGGGCATCTGCATGCCGTTGACATTCAGCTCATTGGGAGATGCTGCATAAGTCGGCATCAGGACATAGCGCTTTGCGTTGTTGCCGCCGGTTTCACGGATCGACTTCAGAGCAGCAGCGTTGAGCTTGTTGATGCAGTTGAATGCATCCTGAACGGTGTCGTTAACAGACGGGAACCACCATTCGTAATTATTACCGACCAGACGCGGCTCATTGAGCGTCTCGAAAATGAGGTGCTCATCGTAGCCTGCGAAGCGCTCGGAGACCTGCGACCAGACTGCGGTCACGAACTTCTCAGAATGCTCATAGTTCTGGGTGTCCGGATAGAAGTACGGGTAGTTTGCCGGGGTGTTATCGTGGTGGATATTGAGGATGCAGTACATATCGTTGTCGATGACATAATCAACGACCTCCTGTACGCGGTTCATCCACTCGTCTTTGATCTTATAGGTGGTGTTGTCCATTTTTGCGCCCCACGAAACCGGAACGCGGACGGTATTGAAGCCGGCGTCCTTGACAGCCTTGATCAGATCCTTTGAAATGATCGGGTTGCCCCAGCTCGTTTCATATTCCACAGCGGAATTCTTCGGATAAAGCGGATCCTGTGCATCGAGCGAGTTGCCGAGGTTCCAGCCGAGTTTGATGTGCTGTGCGAATTCCAATGCGGTCTCGCTGCCATCGATGGTCTTGTTGAAGTCGCCGTTGAGAATGCCTCTCTTGAGCAGCGTCAGATCCGCTGCATTGAGGCGGCTGTTGCCGTCGAGGTTGGCATTTGCCGGTGATTGGAGCGTATCGGATTCGGTTGTCAGGAACTTTGCGAGATCCGTAACATCCTGCTTATCAACAGTCTTATCGTTGTTTGCATCGCCCTTGCGTGTCATGGCACCCATGCCCTGACCGCCGTCACCCGTCATAAAGCCGAGTGCATTCAGTGTCATGGTGCTGACTGATTCGCCGGCCTCACCCCAGAGCTGAACAGTGAACTTGCTCGCAGCAAGAGGCTTGTCCTCCGGGATCGGGATGATGATGGTGGTATGCTCGGTCGGTGTAGACATCCAGAGACCGTCGCCGTACCAGGTGGATTCCTCGCCGGCATCGTTGACATATACCGGGCAGTCATAGCCGAGCGCCGGCATTGCAGGCAGACCGGAGGATACATCCATTGTGACATCCATCCAGATTTCACGAAGCGCCTTGGTGGACGGAACGCCTGTTTGTTCCAGCGTGAATTCAGCAGGTTCGCCCTGGTCGATTTTCAGACCGCCTTCGATCGTATACACATAGTCACAGGTGCTGATCTCTTTTGCGGTCGGAGAGCCGGCTGCGTTTGCCGGGAACACAGCAGCCTGCGCAAGCAGGAGTCCCGCGGCAAGGGCGGCACCGCTCACCCGGAGCAGCTTGTTTGTTTTCATATAAAATTACCCCCTCAAAAAATTTCAGAGTTTTAGACAAAAGTCTAGTTCTATTATACCAGAAACGGCAATGATTTGTAAATAGATGATATTGCTCTTTTAAAACTATATTGCGGATTTGATGAATGAGATTGGATATTTGTTTCAAATACACAAATCGAAATTCGTTTAATCTGTAGATAACGCATAGACAGTGCAGCCGAAGAAGTCGATTGGTTCCTTGATTCACATATTGTTCATATTTCCTTAACGGAATCTGCACAAATCGAATAAATGAATTTGATATAATAATAAGATAAAGCGGAAAGGGGGGGCACACTTGGAAGGTTCACATACGGATGTCGTGGAAGATTTTTCCTATTCATCCCGAAACCGCACATATAATTCCGATTATCTGATCTGGCGGCGGCACACCAAGGGTGCATTCATCTACCGTTTTACAGGTATTCAGAATGAAAATGTTTATGTGGACGGCAACGCTGTTGCGCCGGTTACGGCGGCGAGCGCGGAGCGGAATGCGCTGATGCAGTGCAGCCAGATCATCGGCCTGGTGCTGCTGGTTTTCCTGCTGATAGCAGTCGTCGGTGGCAGCGTGCTGATTGCGCTGCTGCGGTTGTTTCATATTGATATCCGTCTGGATTTCTTGTCACTGCAAATGGACGGGAGCCAGTGGGCGTGTGTGGCAGTCAAGAGCATCACGGCAGTGCTGAAATATCTGCTGCCGTCGCTGCTGCTTCTGCGTATTTGTAAGCTGCCGCGCCGGATCGTCTTTCCGGTCTCGAATGGTGCAGTGCTGGAGATGCTGGCGGCGGCGGGCGCCGGAATGCTCATCGCCGGGATCTACAGCCTAACGGCGAATTCTCTTGGTGTCGCGAGTGCGCAGGATCTGTTCTTATATAAGGATATGGCGGCAATTCTGACATACGGCGTATTCGAGGTTCTGGTTATTTCGATGCTGGCGGAGATGCTGCTGCGCGGATGCATTTTTCCGTTGCTGCGGCAGTTCGGCGATCCGTTTGCGGTATTGTTCACCGCGCTGATTGCAGCGTTCCTGCCGAATGCGACGCCGGATCGGCTGGCGGAGCTGCTGATCGGACTTGCTGCGGGATATCTGTTCCTGCGTGCCGGCTCTATTGTCAAATGTATCGTAATCCGCGTGATCTTCAGCGTGCTTTCCTATGCGCGCCTGGTGTTTGTCTATTCGATGAGCGTTATGCAGCTCTGGGAATTTGCACTGCTGCTGATCTCGATCGGCGTTCTCACGGCCGCGCTCTATGTGCGCGGGACGCAAAGCCGCTATGCGCTGGAGAACCGGAAAACTGTGCTGCCGATGACAGCAAAGATCATGGCGATGCTTCAATCCGTAACGATGCTGCCGTGGGCGGCGGCATCACTGCTGATCGCACTGCTGCAGATATTCTATTGATGCCGGCCGGCAGATGAAGGAGAAAAGCAATGACGGATGATTTTGAATGCATGGAGCTTGCGATCACATTGGCGGAGGAGGCAGCGGCAGAGGGGGAGATACCCGTCGGCGCTGTTGTCGTTGACCGTGAGACGGGCGAGATCCTCGGACGCGGCAGGAACCGCCGAGAACGAGACCATTCCCCGACAGCGCACGCTGAGATCCTCGCGATCGAGGAGGCTGCAAAAAAACGCGGCTCATGGCGGCTTTCCGGCTGCACACTCTATGTGACGCTGGAACCCTGTCCGATGTGCAGCGGGGCGATCATCAATGCGCGGATCGACAGAGTTGTGTTCGGTGCATACGACGAAAAGGCCGGCGCTGTCAGCTCAGTGCAGCAGATGTTCCTGCTGCCGTATAATCACCGGCCGCGCGTAACCGAAGGGCTGCTGGAGGATCGCTGTGCAGCAGTTTTGCAGCGATTTTTTTCAGATTTGCGGGAAAATTCCTAAAAAATGCAGAAAACGATGCGAAAATTCAACTTCTGTTTGACTATTATAAACAATGAGAATGGCTGAATCAGAATGCGGATAATCAGATATGTAAAATTTTATGGGCGTGCTTGCAATTATGGCGCTGCTGTGCTATAATAAGAATGAAGTATAGTAGGTAGAGTATGCAGTCAAGTCGCGGGGCTTGCACTCATTCCACCAAGGGAAAGGACTGTGTGTTATGGCAACGATTCTTGTAACCGGCGGCTGCGGTATGATCGGCAACTATGTTTGTTCCGGTCTTCTGAAGAAGGGCAATACGGTCATCGCAGTGGATAAACAGGAAAGCGAATACAATGCCGGCAAGGATAATTACATCTTCCGACAGGCTGGACCGGCGGATCAGGGTAAATACGGTAATATCTTTGACGAATTTGATATTGACTATGTGGTGCATCTGGCATGCTCGGTCGATAATGATTTTGGACCGATTGTTGACAGGGCACAGCTTGAGGAATGTGCAGCGTGTGATAAATTCATTTATAAATTTGCAATCGCGAAGAATGTCCAGAAGTTCATTCTGCTTAGTACGACGCAGGTCTATAAGCAGCCGGATACGCGTGAGCCAATGCGGGAGGATGAAGCGGTTAAGCCCATCTCGAATTACGGCAAGATGAAAGCGAATTCCGAAATGGCATTCGGAAACGATGTCCGCAATACCAAGACCATGATTTGCTGTGTGATGCGCGTGCCGATGACCTATTCACTCTCTTTCACCGAGAATCTGATGTCCCGCATCACGGATCCGAGGGACAAAACGATCTTCGTGTTCCGCACGGGTGAATATGGCTATCATATGTGCTGCGTGCACAACATCCCCGATTTTATCATCGGCTTTCTCCGGCAGGCGGATTCGCTGACTTATACCGGTGTTTATAATGTCGCGGATGCCTCGCTCGTTATGGCCTCTGAGATCATCTCCTTTATGAAGACAAACCACCGCCTTGGACCGGTGCTTCAGAAGTCCAGTCTCGGCGGCAGCCTGAAATTCAAGCTTTTCGGCGACCCGGAACAGAAGACCAATTACAGGTATCTCGATGTGGATACGATCGACAAGAACTTTATGTTCGATACCACAAAGGCTGCCCGCTTCTGCCCGCTTCGCTGGAATATCAAGAACACCAAATAATTCCGGATAATATACCGGCAAGCGACGGTTGATTCATGACCGCCGCTTGTTCTGTTGTATTATTAGAATGCTTCTGCATTCGCAATGCATGATGCCGCATCTGATGCGGCTCCCGCCTAACATTTATGAAAGGAAACATAAAGTATGATTCAGCCGATCCTCGACTCTGATTTTATCCCTGCGGTATATTTTAACCGCGATTTTCTCGCAAAAGCGAAAAGACCGCTCTCGATCGCCGTGGAGCGTGAGGACGGGCTCGTCTACCGCCGCGACACCATGCTCGGTGATGACAAGGCCGAAAATTGCCGCTATGCAGAGCGCCTCATCAAGACGATCCTTTGGTGCGCAGGCGGCTGGAAGGTAATGCTCGCGGGTGACCACGATGTATACGAATACATCCGCGATGCATATACAAAAGAAGGACTCCGCGCCTTTGATGTTGATTTCTGGAGCACGACCTATGAGCGTGATTTCGTTGTCGAGGAGCGGGAATTTGCAGATATGCCGGAGAATAAATCCCGCCCGCTGCCGATCGGCAGAAATCTCGGCGGCTGCCGCGTCGGATTTGATGCAGGCGGCTCTGATATGAAGGTCGCTGCGGTCGTGGACGGTAAAACCGTCTGGTCTGAGGAGATCGTCTGGCTGCCGAAGCTTGCAGAGGATATCTCTTATCACCACGAGCATATCAAGGCTGCGATCCTCAAAGCGGCAGAGCATATGCCGTCCTTTGATGCAGTCGGTGTCAGTACGGCGGGCGTTCTGGTCGCGAACCGTGCGATGGTTTCGCATCTGTTCCTCAAGGTGCCGAAGGATACGCAGGGCGATGCCTGCAAGAATGTCTATGTCGATGTGCTGGATGAGCTGGGTGTGCCGTATGCCGTTGCGAATGACGGCGATGTCGCGGCACTGGCGGCATCTATGGCAATGGATGTCAACGGTGTGCTCGGCATTGCAATGGGCACCTCTGAGGCGGGCGGTTATATCGATACCGAAGGCCATGTCACTGGCTGGCACAATGAGCTGGCTTTCGTGCCGGTGGACTATAATCCGGATTCGCCGGTTGATGAGTGGTCAGGTGATTACGGCTGCGGCGTGAAGTATTTCTCGCAGGATGCAGTCATTCGTCTGGCACCGAAGGCGGGCATTCAGCTTGATGAGAGCCTGACGCTCGCGGAGAAGCTCAAGGCTGTCCAGAAGGTTCTGGAGGAAGGCCACGAGGGCGCAAAGGATATTTTCCGTACGATCGGTACATATTTCGGATATGCGATCGCAAATTATGCGGATTTTTACGACATCCGTTACCTCCAGATTTCTGGCCGTGTAACATCCGGCCTCGGCGGTGATCTTATCATCGAAAAGGCAAAGGAAGTGCTGGAAAAGGAATTCCCTGCACTGTATCAGCAGGTGCAGTTCATCCTGCCGGATGAGATGGACAGACGTGTTGGCCAGGCGGTCGCGGCTGCATCGCTGCCTGCGGGAAAATGATTCTGCGGGCCCTTATGATCCGGATTTGAGATTCTGAAAGGAGCTGTTTGCTCCTCACATTCCGTCCGGCAATCCTCACGAAAAGAGGAAAGACCATCCTGAATGCCTTCGGACAGTATGAGAATATTCTCGGCCTGTATCAGGGCAAAAAGGTATTTTGAGCGGCTGCTTTGTTACTATGCATTATAAAATCCCATAATGAAAAGGAGTATCCGTATGATCCTGAAAAATCTGCTCTTTGAGGGCAATCTGACTGATATCACGGTCGAAAACGGCAAGATCACTGCGATCGCACCGGCGGCCGGCGGGGAAGGCGAGGACTGCACCGGTCTTTCCGTGATTCCCGGTCTGGTGGATATGCACGCACACGGCTGCGTCGGCAAGGATACGATGGACGGAGAATTTGAGGAGATGTGCGCATTCCTTGCGAAGAACGGCACGACTTCATGGCTCCCGACAACCATGACGCAGAGCTATGACGCGATCAGGCGCGTGACAGAGGGCGAAACCGATGTTCCCGGTACTCGCATCCTCGGCTTTCATATGGAAGGCCCTTACATCAATGCGAAGAAGAAGGGCGCACAGAACGGTAAGTTTATCCGGAATCCGGATCTCGCAGAATTCAAGTCGCTGCCGGGTATGCGTGTTGTGACGATCGCGCCGGAGCTTGATGGCAGCATGGAGTTCATCAAGGAATGCGGCGCACTGGTCTGCATCGGCCACACCGATGCGGATTATGACACCTGTATCCAGGCAATCGAGGCTGGTGCAAACTGCCTGACGCATACCTTCAATGCGATGCCGGGCATTCACCACAGAGATCCAGGCCCGATCCCTGCCGCGCTGGAGAAGAATATCTATGTGCAGGCGATCACGGACGGTCTGCATCTGCATCCTGCTGTCGTGATGATGCTCTATAAAATGTTCGGTCCCGACCGCATGGTCATCATCAGCGATTCGATGCGTGCGACCGGTCTTGGCGATGGAATGTACGAATTCGGCGGACAGGATATCGAAGTCAAGGACGGCGTTGCACGGACAATGGACGGTGCAATCGCAGGTTCTACCTCGACGCTCTGGCGCTGCGTGAAGCAGGCAGCTTCCTTTGGCGTACCTTTTGCCGATGCTGTGAAAATGGCAACGAGAACGCCGGCGGATATGATCGGTGCGCCGGAAAAGGGCCGTATCGAGGTTGGTGCGGATGCCGATCTGATCCTGCTCGATCAGAACTGCGAGATTGCAAAGGTCATGATCGCAGGCGAATTTTTCGCATAATTATTTCCGTTTGAAAACGGACATCAGACAGATCTGCGCTTCACGCTGCGGCATCCCTGCTGCAGTGTGACGCGCATCTGCTTTGATTGCCCATAATTTATCTGATACGAATTCCGAAAAGAGGTATTTTTTATGCAGACAGTTCTGGTGCTGTTCGGCGGCGTTTCGCCGGAGCACGCAGTCTCGCTGGTCTCGGCGGAAGCGGTGCTGCGCAACATGAAAAAGGAAAACCGCAGGATCCTGCCGGTCGGCATTACGCGTGAGGGCAAATGGCTGCTCTACGGCGGTGACAATTATGAAGATATTGCAAAAGACAACTGGGAGCAGCATCCGGATAACCGGACGGCGTTCCTTTCGCCTGAGCGTGGCGTGGGATTGCGCGTTGTTCAGAATGATGGCGTGGAGACCGTTCCTGTCGATGTGATCTTCCCCGTGCTGCACGGCGAAAACGGCGAAGACGGCTCTGTGCAGGGACTGTTCCAGCTCTCCGGCATCCCGTATGTCGGCTGCGGCATCTGCGCGTCAGCGGCATCTATGGACAAATCCGTGACCAAGCTGATTGCTGCCACGACCGGTGTCCGGCAGGCAAATTGGCTGACGCTGCGCCGCGTGGATTTTGAGCGGGATGCGGCGAAGATGTGCAGCCAAATTATGGAAAATATTGCTTTCCCGGTATTCATCAAGCCGTGCAGTACCGGCTCATCTGTCGGTGTTTCAAAGGTCAAGACAGAGGCAGAACTGATGCCTGCACTCGAAGCAGCATTCAAATATGACAAAAAGATTCTCGCAGAGGAATTCATCAACGGCATGGAGGTTGAGGTTGCTGTGCTGGGCAATGAGTCTCCGATGGCGGCCGTTGCGGGTGAAATCGACGCTGGTTCTGAATTTTACGACTATGACACCAAGTATGTCACCTCAACATCGAGAGCCTACATCCCCGCGCGTATCAGCGATGAAAAGAACGCTGAGGTGCGCAAATGGGCTGTTAAGATCTATTGTGCACTTGCCTGCGCCGGATTGTCCCGCGTGGATTTCTTTGTCACACGCGATACCAATGAGGTTGTGTTCAATGAGATTAACACTCTGCCCGGATTTACAGCGATTTCAATGTATCCGAAGATGTGGGCTGCGGAGGGAAAGCCGTTCCCTGAGCTGATCGAACATATTCTCGAACTGGCAGCGGAGGGTTGAGCAATGGCAATGCTGCAACAAATCAATGATCTGCGGATGCAAGCAGCCGAGATTGCGCGGGTGCTGAATGCCAAACTGCAGAATTGCGCAGATGCATCCTTTTTTGTCAGCAGATTCAGCACGGATACGCGGACGATCGAAGCGGGAAACTGCTTTATCGCGCTGAGCGGTGAAAACTTCAACGGAAATCACTATGCGAAGACAGCGGCGGAGCGAGGCGCATCTCTCTGCATTCTGACGGAGGAACCGCAGGAGGACCTGGGCATTCCGTATCTGGTCACGGAAGATTCTGTTAAGGCTTACGGCGATCTGGCGCGTTATCACATGGCGAACCGCAAGGTGGGCGGACTGCGTGTTGTTGGTGTGACCGGCAGCAGCGGCAAAACGACTGTCAAAGACATGACAGCGCACGTTCTTGCCGCGAAATACCGCACCTATGCGACAAGCGGCAATCACAACAATCACATCGGCGTTCCGTATACGATCCTCCATATGCCGGAGGATGCGGAGGTCGCCGTCGTTGAAATGGGCATGAATCATGCAGGCGAAATTCGTTATCTGACAAAGATTGCCGCGCCGGATGCCGCAATCATCACGAACATCGGAACGGCACATATCGGTAATCTCGGTTCACAGGAGAATATCCTGAAAGCGAAACTGGAGATTCTTGAAGGCATGGAGCAAGGCACATTGATCGTGCCGGCGGATGATCCGCTGCTGCTCGGAAAACATGATGATCTTGCGAAAATTTCAGACGTGCGGTATATCACGAGAATGCAGGCGGAGGCGGCCGGGCTCTCTGCAGAGAATATCGTTGAAACTGCCGATGACACGCGGTTTACGATGATTTGCGGGACAGAACGCGTAGAAGCGTATTTGCCGATGACCGGTCTGCACAATGTGACGGATGCGTTATTGGCAGTGCAGGCGGGAATGACCTGCGGGATGACGCTTGCCGAATGTGCAGCGGCGCTGGCCGATTTTGTGCCGGGAGCGATGCGCTCGGAGCGCGTGAAGATCGGGAATATCACGATTATTCGCGACTATTACAACGCGAATCCGGAGGCGATGGCGGCTGCGCTGCAGTCTTTCGGAACGATCGCGGGGAATGCGGAAAAATGGGCGCTGCTCGGCAACATGAATGAGCTCGGTGAATATGCATCGGCACGGCATCGCGAGCTCGGTGCGCTTTGCAGGCAATATGCCGACCGTGCATATTTTTGCGGTGTGAATTATAACGATTTTGCAGAAGGATACGGCGATGCTGCAGCAGCATTTGAAACACAGGAACAGCTCATGGATGTGCTGCGGGATGTGCTGCGCTTTGATGCGCAGAAGCCGATGTGCTTTCTCATCAAAGGCTCGCGCGGGCTGCATATGGAGCGTGTTAATACAATGCTCGAAGCGCTGATTCAGGAAAAGTAAGGGAGTATCATGAAACTGGAATATGCACAGTCTGCATTGGAAGCGGTGCTGTTTGCTGCGGGTGAGCCGATGGAAACGGAGCGTCTGGCAGAGGCGCTCAGCATGACGCCGGACGAGGTGACTGCGGCAGCGCAGACGCTTGCGGCGGCACTGGAATCCGCCGGCAGCGGACTGCGTGTCCTGCAGCTCGGCGGGAGCTGGCAGCTCACGACTGCTTCTGATTATGCGGAGGCCATTCGTGCGGCGCTGGAAATTAAGCGGAATACGCCGCTTTCTAATGCGGCCATGGAAGCACTGACAATCATCGCGTATAACCAGCCGGTAACGAAGGGGTTTGTGGAACGCGTGCGCGGTGTGGACAGCGGCAGTGTTGTGAATACACTGGTCGAGCGCGGTCTGCTGGAGGAAGCCGGACGGATCGAGGTGCCTGGACGGCCGGTCACATACCGGACAACAGCGCATTTTCTCCGGACATTTGGGATGCAGTCACTGGACGACCTGCCGCCGCTGCCGTCGAACGGTGAACCGGATCTCTTTGAGGTTGAGACGGCAGAGGGCGAAGATGTGATTCTTGAAGCGAATGCTGCGCCGGAGGTTGACAATCTTGAAACGGTGGAATATGCCGAGGATCCGCAGGAGACAGATGATTCACAGGGAACATAAATAACAATGCCCGAAAGCGGAATGATACCGTTTTCGGGCTGATTTTATTCTTCGATAAATGTAGACGGCTCTGCATTCGAGAGCAGCATTCCGGCATTGCTTTTGATGCGCCGGTAGAGCTGTGCGGGCAGACTGCGCTGCACAATACGCATTGCCTCGATGAAATGCAGCGGCTCAGAGATGCTTCTGCCGCCGGATGCGATAAAATGTGCGTGCTGGTTGGCGAGCAGGAATAGCGACAGTTTGCGAAATTCCTGATGGAGCAGACCGTCTGTCGATATTTGCAGCAGAATGCCGCGTTTTTGCAAAGCAATCAGCTCCTCCGGCGACCAGAGCGTATAATGGCGGTCAATGTCCGCTGCAACGGGACAGAGTCCGCTGACGATATGCAGCCGTGAGATGCTGTCGCAGAATTCCTCGGTCAGAGGAACACGCGGCAGATCAACAAGAATATAGTCTGAGCTGCCGATTGCAAATTGGCGCAGGGTGCGCGGGTTTTTACAGCAATATTCAAACGGAACAACGGCGCTCCCGACAATGCGGAGCGGCGAAGAAGCATCGGAAAGTGCTGCGATTTTCTGATCACGCATAGCGATAAATGCAGCAGGTTCGTATTTATCAGAATCGAAATAGGGCGATGCTGCAGCGATTTTCATATTGCTTTTGCGCAGTGCATCCAGCCGTGCAGGGATCTCCGCAGCAGTCAGTGCGCGCTGTCCGAGACCGGCAAGTTCCGGCAGGATATTGGTGTGCATATCGACATAGTAGTTCATTCGGCCGGATCCCTCCTCTTCCGTCATGCTGATTCGTCCGTCTGCAAATGAATCCTATAATTATTGTAGCACAATTTATGCACCTTGTCAATGATATATGGACAATTTATGAACTGGACACAAACAAATTATGAACATAAAAATATATCCCTTCCTGTGCAGATTGACGGAACTTTTTTCAAATCCTGTTCAAAATTCGTTGCATTTACGAATTTGCATCTGATTGATTCATTGCGCAGTGCATGTGGACTTGGCGTATTGGAAGAATAGCGCACAGTTAGCAAATGGATGCACTGTGGGAAAAAAGCTGATCGGAAATCAGCGGTAAACAACTGCGGAGCAGCTTCGGTCCGGATGCGCATTGCGAAACGATGCCAAAGGAAATTGGAGTCACGCTTTACAAAAATGCGATTTTGTGGTATGATATAGGAAATAGCAATAAAGGAGTGATGCAGGATGCTGCGATTCCGGAAAATACAACCTTCTGATCTGGACAAAACCGATTGGATGCAGGCACCGCTGACCGCCCTGCTGCCGGAGGGCGCTGACTATCTGTCAACGCATATCCGGAACGGCGACACGGTGTTCGTGATTCTTGATGACGATAAGCTTGTCGGCCTGCTTGAAATGGAGGCGGAGACAGTCGGGGAAAGGCCGCGCTGTGCGGTGGTCGGTACGACTGTCATCCTGCCGGAATATCGCCGACACGGACTCGGCCGGATCCTCATGGGACTGGCAGCAGGTGAAGCGCTCGAACGGCAGATCTGGTTTCTCGCGGGCGCTGTCCCGCAGACAGCGGAAGCGGAGGGCTTTGCTGATGGAATCCATATGAAGAAGACCGAATGGTTTGAGGAGCTGCGCGTATTGGATCTTTCCGATGTCGAGGGGCTCCGGTATGGCTAAGCCGCGCAGGAAACTGCATATCCCGGAGCAGAGCTTGTCTGCTGTTATTCTGTTCACTGTGACTGCCGTCTTTGCGGTGCTGTCGTTGTTTGCGCGTGCGGACGCCGCCGAGCAGTCGCTCTGGCGCGGACTGCTCCATATACATGACCGCGTCTGGCTTGCGCTCGGCTCCGATGAGCTCGGTGATGTTTATGTCGCAAAGTCACGCTTGCTTCGGCATATTCAGCCGCCGGAGGACAGCGTATTGCAGGAAGCGGCCAATGCCGTCAACCGGCTTGCGGAAAATGCCGATGCCCCCTTGTATCTGCTTGCTGTACCGACTTCTGCGGGCATCTACGGTGATGATTTGCCGGATGCTGCACCGATCACGAATGAGCATCAGATATTGCAGCGCTTCGGGGAGATGCTCTCCGATCAGGTTAGCCGGATTGAAGCTTACAGCTGGCTTTCGGCGGAGCGTGAGCAGTATATATATTACCGGACGGATCCCTGCTGGACAGGCTACGGCGCCTATTGCAGCTACCGTTCAGCGATTCGGCGGCTCGGCTTTCCGTCGATCGGCTACGATCAGTTCTCCGTTCTGAATTGCCGTTCGGATTATTACGGCAGACTTGCGCAGGACATTCATTATTATGACGTTCAGCCTGATCTGGTAGCTATGTATACGCTGCGGAACCAACCGCAGATTGAAATTGTTACTGCGCTGCGGGCGGAGGGTGCGGTCTCGCTGCCGTCCTATTATCTGACCACATATGCCGATTCAGAGCCAGAGAAAATCTTTGCGGCGGCGCATGAACCGGTGCTGCGCATTGAGACTGACAATCAGAGCAGTAAGGATCTGCTGCTCCTTTCGGATGCATTCGGCTACAGCATGATCCCGTTTCTGACACGGCATTACCACTCCGTGACTGCGGTCAATCTCCCGCTCGCAAAGGAACAAAGCGTGGATCCGATACCAGCGGGCAGTTATTCACAGGTGCTGCTGCTCTGCGGTGCGGATACGCTTATGTCACAGGACGGACTTTCTGCATTGCTTCCGTAAAACAGAACAGATGCAGAGGCAATCTCCAAATCTTGAAAGGAACCCGAACAAGCTGATGGATAAACAAAAGAAGAAACGCCCGTCGGGTACGCCGGTAAGCGGGAAGAAGCGCCGCCGGAAGCGTAAGCAGCTGACCCCGCTGCAAAAAATGCAGCGGAAGGCAAAGCGCCTGTTACACAGTGTAACGGAAAAATTGCCGGTGCAGCGGATCGTTCCGTGGGCGGCGGCGGCCGCCGCATTCATTCTGATCGTCATGGTGATCGGGATGAATACTGCGGGTGCTAAGCTGCGGCGAAAAGTGATCGCAGAGACTGCGCATTACCGCGTGACAGCGGCTGTATTTTCCTGCTGCTTCCGGCAGTATGCGGATAACTATCTGACGGCTGCTGAGGCAAGCGGCAATCAGTTCGTCTATGATCCGGCGCGGCCGCTTAACGAGCAGGAATACAGCAACGGCGAAACATGGTATGATCTGCTGTTCGACAATACGCTCAGCTCGGTCAAGAATCAGCTCAGGCTATGTGAAGCGGCCTTTGCGGCGGGATTCTCGCTGGATGCGGCGCAGCTTCAGAAATGCGAAGATCTTGCAAATGCAGATGATCTTGCGCGTTATCCGAAGGGTGTGAAGCGTGCTGATCTGCTGGAGGCGGCAAAGCTCTCGGTGCTGTCCTCTGCCTACCGCGATCATGTGCTTGACGGCATCACGGTCTCTGAGGATGAGATTGTTTCTTATTATACGGAGCATCAGATCGACTATCATACGGCGAGCGTTCTGGCGTACACATTCCAGTGGGATCCGGAAAGCGTGATTGCAGGCGATACCGCTGAGCAGGATGCTGCGCTCCGTGCAGCAGAGGGACTGGCGGCCTGTACCGATCAGCAGTCGTTTAATGAATTTGTTTTCCGGTATCTGACCGATCAGAAGCAGATTCCGCGCAGCGAAGCGGAACAGATCGCGGCAGAGCTTACGATAACAAAATTTGTGCGGGATTATCCGGCAGATGTCCGAAGCTGGCTGGAGGAGGGTGCAGAGCGCGGTGCGACCCTGCAGAGCGGTAAGACCGATCAATGTACCAAAACTGTCTATATGCTGCGGGATGTGCCCGCACCGGACGAATCCAAAACGGTTGATTTCCGGGTGATTTATCTGAGCACTGCGGATTCTGGCAGCAACGAAAATGCGTCCGCCTTTGCGGAGAAGCTGAAAGACAATATCACGGCAGCAGGCGGAACCTCCGAGGCCTTTGCGGAGCAGGCGCTTGCTCATTCAGAGGATGCGGCAAGCTATGCCAACGGCGGATTGGTCTCCGGCTATTCAGCGGCGCAGACTGCCTACGGCGATGAGGTCGCAGCATGGTGCTTTGACCGCAACCGGCAGCACGGCGATATGATGATCGCCGAACTGCAGGAGGGCGCGGTGCTGGTCTACTATGAGCAGGCGAATGAGGATTCCGGCTGGAAGAATCAGGTGCGTGAGGATCTCTATCAGGCAAAGAACAGTGCGTTTACGCAGGAATGTGCGCAGTATGAGGTGAAGGACCTCGAACAGAATTACAAATATATCCGCATCTGAATGCGGACAGAAAAACGCCCGGAAGCATAAAGCAGATACCCATACAGAAGTTTACAGAACACTATGTATCAAGACGTATACAGCAGGCTATAGAAACGAGCATAGACTCACCAAAATGATATAATCCCCTTAGAGTAGACACACTAAATAGCCAAAAGTGTGAAAACTCTAAGGGGGTTATTTTATGCCAAGAAGAAGTAAACTAACGGATGAAGAGCGAATAGCAGCTGTGCAAGAGTACCTTGAAGGAAAAGGAAGTTATGCAACAATAGCCAAGAGATATGGGATCAATCACGAACGTTTCCGTCAAATGGTAATTCGAGCTTGCGAATGCAAATAAATATTTTTTATCCACAACGCTAATAAAAAAGTGAGCCAGTTTTGATAATAAAATAATGAGCCACTAGCTGCTGATGGTAAGCTGACCAGTTTCTGTGTTTACTTCTTTGACCGTATCCATTATGCTGCTTCTATCTCTGAAAGCGATTTTTCCGAACTGCCTGCACGGTTTTCACAAATGGCTGAAATATCCCTTAAAAAAACCACAAAAATAGTTTCCTAATGCATTTGGAATCAGGAAACTATTTGTTAATACGATACAGCGGATTCTACGTATTTATGAAATATACGCTGTTATTGAATGATAGCATATGTGATTTAGCTCTGTTATCTGTTTACACCAGTGACAAATACATGATAACTCAGAAACGGATTGACACCGACATACTTCATGACAGAAACGCCCAGCAGTGCGAGTGCCGCAGGTAAAACAAAGATGCTGATATTTGCGATATAAGCTGTGATCGGGCTGCGGCAGATACCGGACACGAGGCTCATCAGCATTGCTGTAGCCGCAGCGCTGACGATACGCACAAGAAACAAAACGATGATCTCCGTTCTGACTGTTCTGATTAGCAGCTTCTGTGCAAATTCGGTCATGCTTTGCAGCGGTGCGGAAAGCCCCTGCATACCGTATTTCTGCAAGATATGGACGATATACGGAACATTGAAGATCAAACTCACGGCAAGCCCGCATAGTGCGCTGTAAACAAGCAGGCGTTTCCAGTATCCGCGCTTTCCGGCAGCAGTCGCATACAGAATCTTCATCATATCGGTCTTTCTGTCCTGTGATGCAAACGGCGACAGCAGCAAACAGAGAAATATCAGGATGCAAAGATTCATTTTCAAATCATCATTGTTGCCGTCTAGCCCGAACAGCCGTGCATAGCCGGTATCATAGAACATCTCACCGGCTGCATTGCTTTTGCGAATCGCGTTGTACCGCGTGCGGAATTGCTCAAAAGCGGCGCGGTCGTTCATCTTCTCAGATATCTCAGCATGCTGCATGGTGTCCGGATGTTCGGATGCTTGCAGTTTTTGCATTTGCTGTTCCAGCTTGTAGTATTCAACCTGTTTTTTCTTGATAAATTCAAATGTATCATCTGTGAGAACACCGGCTTGCTCCGTTGTGAATTTATCGTAGTAAATGTCTGTGCTGGTGTAATACCGCGTGAAACCTGATGACAGCACCGCCGCTACAAAGGTTACAGCCAATACTGGAACAATGCCCTTTTGCAGCAC
>JAKSPK010000041.1 GCA_024404875.1 Oscillospiraceae bacterium | reverse complement strand
CCGTCGCCGTTGATGAGATACTTGACGGATGTCAGCTCATAGAGTCCCATCGGGCCGCGGGCATGAAGCTTCTGCGTCGAGATTCCGATCTCTGCGCCAAAGCCGAATTCGCCGCCGTCCGTGAAGCGCGTCGAGGCATTGACATAGACCGCCGCCGCATCAACCTCACGCTGGAAGCGCTCCGCGTTTTCGAGCGAGCGCGTCACGATGCATTCGCTGTGATTCGTACCGTACTGTGCAATGTGCGCAAGTGCGTTGTCAATTCCGTCCACGATCTTCACTGCGAGCTGATAATCGAGATATTCATTCGCCCAGTCGTCCTCGACCGCTTCGAGTACGCAGTCGCCGAGAATCGACCGTGCCGCACTGTCGCCGTGCAGCGTGACCTTGTGTTCATCCAGCCGCGCTTTCATCTTCGGCAGGAATTCTGCTGCGATATCCTTATGGATCAGCACTGTCTCAATCGCGTTGCAGACCGAGGGACGCTGCGTTTTGCCGTTGTCAATGATATTTACCGCCATTTCGGGATCTGCTGTCGCATCGACAAAAACATGACAGTTGCCGACGCCCGTCCGGATGACAGGCACTGTCGCATTCTCCGCAACTGTCGCGATCAGTCCGGCGCCGCCGCGCGGGATCAGCACATCGAGATACTGCGAAAGCTTCATGAGCTGATTTGAGGATTCGCGGGAGGTGTCCGGCACGAGCTGTATGATATCCGCAGGCAGTCCGGCCATCTGCACCGCATCACGCATGATATCAGTCAGGCAGACATTCGAGTTGAATGCTTCCTTGCCGCCGCGCAGGATTACACAGTTTCCGGCCTTCATGCAGAGTGCCGCCGCATCGACTGTAACATTCGGACGGCTCTCAAAGATGATGCCGATGACGCCGAGCGGTACGCGTGTTTTCTGGATGCGCAGACCGTTCGGACGGACATAGCCTGCTTCGACTTTTCCGACGATTTCCTCAAGCTGGATGAGCTTGCGCACGCCGTCTGCGATGCCGGCGATGCGGTCGGCATTCAGCAGCAGTCTGTCCTGCATGGACTTCGACATATTGTTTTTCACCGCATTGTCGAGGTCGGTCTTGTTTGCGGCGATGATCTCATCTGTGCGGGCGATGAGCGCGTCCGCGATCGCGGTGAGCGCATCATTTTTCTGCTTCGGTGATGCTGTAGCGAGAATATTTACGACTGCCTTTGCATTGACTCCGAGCTGCTGCACTGTCAGCTGTTCCATAATAGATTCCTCCTTACCGGTTTGGGCTTATGTTGTTTTTGGGGCGTGTTGACACAAAGCCTGGCGCACATCTATTGGGCTGATCTTGCCTCGGTTCACATTCATGCCCGGAAGGCAAAAAGATCATCACAATCATTCGCATATTATTTGAGTCCAAACGCCCTATTCTTCTATATATTCGTTAAATGCCGCAGTGTCCATGCCGCGCGACCTCATGTATTTCACGATCAGCGCAAAAATGCGCTGATCGCCGATCATGCCGGCGCTGTCTGCGGCATTGACCATGATCGGCTCTGTCAGCAGCTCCACCGGAAGCAGCGGCAGAATACGCGCGGCGAGATCCGCCTCATGCAAGACTGTGAGCGCCCACAGTACCGCATCCGGCCGCTGACTGACCGCAGCAAGCGCCGCCGGATCGCCGTCCGCAGCGAGCGCGGACTGCATCATCAGCAGATGGTTGTCATCGAATCTTTCGCTGCCGACTGAAAAGCTGCGCGTACCGAGCGTTACGGTTTTCAGCGCATTGCATTCCTGGAAGCAGAGTAATACTGCGTCGGTGCTCTCCTCGGCAGGCGGCTGAAGATGGAATGTGATTCCCGCCGGCAGACGGATGCTTCGGAGCGCCGTACAGCCTGCAAATGTTTGAAATGCGTCAATGTGCTTTACGCTGTCCGGAATGAAAATATCACGCAGATTCGAACATTTCATAAATGCCTTATTGCAGATTTTCTCCAAGGCATCCGGAATGCGGACCGTCTCGAGTCCGGTGCAGCGCTGAAATGTAAAGGAACCGATCTCCATGATGCCGTCGGGCAGCGTGATCTCCTTCAGCGCGCTGCACTGTGGGAATACATTCGCAAAGCTGCCGCTCAGCTTCTTCGGAAATGTAATCGATTTCAGCGATGTACAGCCGGAGAACAGGCCGCCGCTGATCTCTGTTCCGCTCAGGCTCTCCGGCAGACGGATGCATTCGAGCGATACGCAGTCAGCGAAAGCGCCGTTCCCGATTTCTCTGATGCCCTCCGGAATATGGATCTCCCGCAGTGACGTGCAGCCTGAGAAGGCATTGCTCGCAATGCGTTCAAGTCCTGCCGGAAGCGATACGGAAACAAGGTTTTTACAGTTTTCAAATGCCCGGTGTCCGATGACGGTGATATTTGCCGGAACCGCGAATTCCGTAAGGTCTTCCCGCCCCGCATACTGCGATTCGAGGATCTCACGGCTCGCCTTCATTTCAGCGGCAAATCTGGTGTGCAGCAATCCTGTCAGCCTGTCCAGAATCCCCATCTGCGCCTCCTATCCGTCGATCCCGATGCGTTCGTCCCGGACCGACACGCCATATTTTTTCGCCCAGGCGATGAATGTATCAGCGTTGTGCGCTGCCCATGGAAATGATGCGAGCATTTTATCGCTTGTGAAGATTTGTATTCGGCTCATGCGCGAGATCCGGATTTCCCAGATCTCCTCACAGGTATACCATTTTTTGCGGTGATAGAATGATTTCCCCTGCACGCCGAGCTTCGGATGCAGACAGGTCGAGACCAGCAGAATTATGCATAGAACCGCCCCGCACAGAACGAGGACGATCGGAAACAGATATTGCAGGAGCGGCGGCATTGTGCCGTTTACATACCAGTCCTCTCCAAGTTTCCGTAGGGTATATACCAGCGCTGCGCCGGTCAGTGCAAAGCAGAGCGGCAGCATCTTATGTCCTCCGCCAACGATAAACTGTTCCGGCACGGCAGCCTGCTCTGCAAGGCGTCGCCGCAGCGCTTCCTTTCGCCTTTCGCGTTCGGCGGATCGATCTGGTTCCTGCATTCGGATCACCTCCTGCTTCTGCGGCGCTTCCGGCGCTGACTGCGTTCGATTTTTACGATTTTCGCATCCAGCCATGCATCGAGCTTTGCAAGTCCCTGCGGGATATGCAGCAGCCTGATAAGCCGAACGCGCACCCATTCTGCCGCGATGCTGCCGAGAAAAATGAGCATCGCCGTCAGAAATACGCTCAGCAGCATATGTTTCACGGAATACTGCGCAAACCGAATAAAACGATTCGCCATCAGATTCGCAAATACCAGCGGATGCGTATGCGTCAGATAGACCGCGAAGGTCAGCGGCGCTGTCCAGCCGATCACGCTTTGTGCGGCTTTACTGCGGAAGCGCATTGCCGAAAATGCAAGAAACAGCGCGAGTGATGCAGTCAGCGTCGGCACATCGTCATAATAGAGCCGATTGACGGAATTGCCGTTCAGGAGCATTCCCACGAGCGATGCTGCCGCAAAGATCAGCAAAGAGCAGGGGATCGCCTGCCGGGGCAGCCGGATGAAGCGTCGGATGCCTGCACCGAGAAAATACAGAATAATCAGCCAGAATGCGGAATACCCGCTGTGCATGATAAACGGATCCCGCTCCGTGAAGGTCTTGCTGACCGTAAACAGCAGAACCATGCCGCCCGCCGTCAGATAAAACTGCATCCGTGTCATCTGCTGCACGGCTGCATTCAGCAGCGGCATAAAGAGAAACAGTCCGCAGTAGGCTGTGTAATACCAGTACTGCGAGAAGCTGATCGGAAACAGCGCATGCAGAAGATTCCCTGCTGAGACAGTTTCCGGCCGAAAGACGAAAAAGAGAAGCGTGATGCCTGCGGAATAGAAAAACACCTGAAGCCAGAGCAGCACAAAGCCGGAGAGACGATGCTTTGCTTTCAGCCCGACATAGCCGGAGATCAACGCAAAGCAGTTGACCGCGATCAGCGCCATGTGTTCAAGCAGCCACGCAGCACAATGTGTGGAAATGCGGTATGCCGGATTGAGCAGCACGCCGCCCTGACCGAGCAGATGCAGCACGGCAACCAGCAGCATTGCAAAGATCCGCAGCGCATCAATGCCGTAATTACGGACAGATTTCTTTGCGCTCATCGCGCCGTAAAGCGGGTGCCGATCGGCTGATCGTCGAGCAGCAGATCATAGAGCTGCTCCGGTTTTTGACCGTTCATGATGACCATGTCGATGCCGGCGGCAGTCGCCATTTTTGCGGCATTGATTTTTGTAGCCATGCCGCCGCGTGCGTTCGGCGTTCCCGCTCCGCCTGCGACAGCCTCGATCTCCGGTGTGATTTCGCGGACGATCGGGATCAGCTCAGCGTTTGCATTCTTGTGCGGATCGGCGGAATACAGCCCGTCGATATCACTCATCAGAACCAGTGCATCCGCATGAACAAGTCCGGCAACGATCGCAGCCAGTGAATCATTCTCACCGATTTCCAGCTCCAGCTCGTCGATTGCGACGGTATCATTCTCATTGACGATCGGGATGACACCCATCTCCAGCAGTCGCTCCATACAGTTTCCGGCATTTGTGCCGCCGTTGGAATTGAGGATCGCCTTCGTCAGAAGCACCTGCGCCACATTGACGCTGTAATTTGCGAACTGCAGGTCATAGAGATACATCAGCTCACACTGTCCGACTGCGGCACAGGCCTGCTTGGTCGGGGTATCGGTCGGGCGTTCCCGCAGGCCGAGCTGTCCGACACCGAGTCCGACCGCGCCGGACGATACCAGAATGAGCTGCTTGCCTGCATTGGAGAGATCGGCCAGAACGCGCACAAGATTGTGGAAACGCCGCAGATTTATCTTTCCGGTGCGGTGCGTCAGTGTGGAGGTGCCGACCTTGACAACGATGCGTCTGCTCTCGGAGAGCGGACGAAGAGATATATTTTCAGTATCCAAGAGATCCATACTTCCTTTCAGTCAGTGCTGCTCAGAACAGCACTTCATCTTCGGGGGCAGTTTCAGCATCCTTCATCAGTCCGCTGCGAAATTCGGGATTGACAACATGCTGCGGATTGCCGCTGAGCCAGCCGCGCAGATTATCCTCCGTGATATCGAGCAGACGCTTTCGGGTATCAAGCGGCGTCCAGCCGATATGAGGCGTGATCACGCAGTTTTTTGCATTTTTCAGCGGTGTGTCCGGTGACATCGGCTCCTTCTCCAGTACATCGAGATAGGCTGCCGCGATCATATCATGATTCAGCGCATCCGCGAGATCCTGCTCTACGACCGTTCCGCCGCGGGAGGTATTGATGAGCACAGCCGTCTCCTTCATGAGCGCCAGAGATTTTTTGCAGATAAGCCCTTTTGTCTGCTCAGTGAGCGGGCAGTGCAGTGTCAGCACATCGGCGCTGCGGAAGACCTCCTCTGCTGTCATGACGGGGTAGGGGCAGTCCTGCGGCAGCGTTCGTGTCGCGATCAGCACGCGCATCCCGAAAGCATCCGCGATCTTCGCGACATTTTTGCCGATATTGCCATAGCCGATGATGCCGAGCGTTTTGCCGCGGAGTTCGCCGGTCGGATAGGGGAAATAAGAGAAGGTCGGTGCCGATTCCCAAAGGCCGAGCCGCACATCCATCGAATAGAGCGCAGCACGCTGGAAATGGTCAAAGATATATGCAAAGACAAGCTGTGTGACCGCATCGGTCGAATAGCTTCCGGCATTGCAGACCGGAATGCCGCGCTTCGATGCAGTCTCCAGATCGACATTATTGAAGCCGGTCGCGAGAATACCGATGTATTTGATATTCGGGCAGGCTTCCAGTACCTCGCGTGTCAGCAGAACCTTATTGCAGATGACAGCATCAGCATCACCAATATGTGAGACGGCGTCCTCCGGCTTTGTTGCCGGATAGACATCTACATTTTCCGCAAGATGCGCAAAGCGCTTCGGGGAAAGCTCGTTCTGATTATATGCCATTGTTGCCCAGTCAAGGATCGCGATTCGTTTTGCGCGCATGGATTATTCCTCCGTATTCTGTTCAGATGCCTCGGCGGCCGGCTCCGGCAGCTCCGGTGCATCCTGCATAACAGCAGGCACCGCCTTTTTCGCAGCTTCCTCTGCAGCGGCCCTGGCAGCTTCCTCTTTTGCAGTTTTCCGCGACTGTACGATATTGAGCAGCAGCGCGAGCAGCAGAAGAATGCCTTCCATGATGCCGATACCGTAGAAATATTTTTCGTTCTCCGGCGCAACATAGATCAGCAGGGAAAGCGGGATCGCTGCCGCAAGCACGAGCTGATACCAGCGCTTTGTTCGGGCAAATTGCAGCAGGAAAAAGACTGCTGCAATGATGCTGAAGCCGAGGTGCTTCTCAAAGCTGATCGGGAATACATTGATCTCCAGATGTTCCATATTATACTCAGATCTCCTTTGGAATAAAATTAACGCGGTTAGTTCATGTTTTCCGCATCGTAGAAGACGCGGTATTTCTTCTGATTATGCGTATAGGCACTGATGACCAGCCCGATGCAGAGATACATCGAGAGCATCGCAGTGCCGCCGGCGCTGAAAAACGGCAGTGGGATACCGATGACCGGCATGACCTTCAGCACCATGCCGAGGTTCATGACATCATGTGTGAACATGATCGCAAAAACGCCCATGCACAGCACCTTGCCCATCTGATCCTTTGCGGCGCGGCTGTCGCGGAAAATGCGCAGGCAGATGCAGGCGAGGAGCAGGATGATCGTCACCATGCCGACGAAGCCGAAGGCCTGTCCGATGAACGAAAAGATGAAGTCATTGTGCATTTCGGGGACGGTGACATAATCGCTGCTGCTGAGTCCTTTGCCGAAGAGCTTTCCGGCATGGATGGCTTTCAGACCGAGATCCTGCTGATATTCCAGACCGAGCGGATCAGTGCCTGGATTCAGCAGAACGCGGATGCGGTTGCGGTGGACATCGCCGAACACATATGTCCAGAGTGCCCAGAATGCCAGCGGCATCAGCGCGGCGCCGCCGAGCAGATACCAGAATGAAAGCCCTGCTGTAAAGAGCATGAACACCGTCATTGAAGCAAAGATGATCGCGGTGCCGTAGTCGCCCTGCAATGCAACGATGCCCGCAGGAACTGCTGCGTGCAGCAGCAAAAGAAACAAATGCGCCGGCTGATTAAGCTTGTCGCGCACCTTTGAGATGTGGAACGCATAGGTCAGCAAAAAGACGAGCTTCAGGATCTCTGAGGGCTGCACCTGCACAAATCCGAAGTCGATCCATGCGCGGTCGTCTGCGCCTTCGCGCCCGTAACCGAGACTGGTAAAGGTCAGCGCACAGAGTGCCAGTGCCGGCGGCACATACAAAAACCAGAATTTCGCGAGTTTATGGTAGTCGATCGCCGCGACCAGGATGCAGCCGGCAATGCCGAGCGCCATAGAGATCAGCTGCACGATCCAGTCATTGGAATCGACCTCTTGGGTGACATTCTGCGTCCAGAGGACCCGGAGCATCACGACGCTTGCGCCTGCGCAGATCGTAACGAGTATCAGCAGCAGCCAGTCCATGCGGTGCAAAAAGCCGCTGCGAGAGATATCAGAGGATACATTGCGTTTCAAATTGTTTCTCCTGTTTTCTTTTTATCATAATACGGCTGCCGCCTGATGCAATTACAGATTTGTCAGGCAGGCAAGAATATCGTGGTGTATAGTTGTGAGATTCGGCGTATGAGCACGGCCGCGCCTTTCTCTTTCATGGGATGCCGGCGTGTCAGCGGTTACTGATCTGCCAGTATTTTCTGTCGAGTGTGCGATACTGCACGGCCTCGGCGATGTGCTGTGCACCGATCACTTCCGACTGCTGCATATCCGCAGCCGTTCTAGCGACCTTCAGCAGCCGGTCATAGGCTCTCGCTGAAAGTCCCATTTTCTCAAAGACCGCCTTGAGACGCGTCTTCGCCTGATCGGTCATCGGGCAAAACTGTGCGAGTTTATCCGGCGTGATCCTGGCATTGCAGGTGATTGCCGTTCCCTTGAAACGCTCTGTCTGGATCGCTCTTGCGGCGGCAACACGCCTGCGGATCTCAGCGCTGGATTCCTCCGGCTTCTTCGAGGAGAGATCATCGAATGTAACCGGTGCTGCTTCGATATGCAGATCAAAGCGGTCGAGCAGCGGACCGGAAATCCGGCTGAGATACTGCGCAGCCGCACGCTGTCCGCAGGTGCACGGTCTTGTCGGATGTCCGAGATACCCGCAGGGGCAGGGATTCATTGCGGCGATCAGCATGATCGCACACGGATATTTGATTGTACCTGCCGCGCGGGAGATCGTTACCTCTCTGTCTTCCAGCGGCTGCCGGAGGATCTCCAGCGCTCTGCGGTCGAATTCGGCAAGCTCATCGAGAAAGAGCAGGCCATTGTGTGCAAGCGAGATCTCGCCGGGATGCGGTACGGAGCCGCCGCCGGCCAGTCCGGCAGGAGAGATCGTGTGATGCGGCGACCGGAACGGTCTGATCGTCACGAGCGGATGCTCTGCATTGAGCAACCCCGCAACGGAATGAACCATCGTTGTTTCTATGGATTCTGCAAAAGTCAGCGGCGGCAGAATGCCGGGCATCCGCTTTGCAAGCATACTCTTTCCGCTGCCGGGCGGCCCGATCAGCAGCGCATTGTGTCCGCCGGCGGCTGCCAGCTCCAGAGCGCGCTTCGCAGCGGTTTGTCCGTGGACATCGGCGAAATCCGCGATCATTTCCGCGGGTGCCTCCTCCAGTCCGATATGCGGCATCGGTTTGAGCAGTTCATCGCCCTCCAGATGCGCCAGCAGCGATTTGGCATCGGAAACGCCGTAGACAGTCACGCCCTCTATGACGGCGGCTTCCTTTGCATTGGCGAGCGGGACATAAACTGTTTTGATGCCCTGCTGCTTCGCGGTGATTGTCATTGGCAGAACACCGTTGACCGGCCGGATATCGCCATTCAGCGAGACCTCGCCGATTAGTGCAGCATCCTCCGGAACATTCACTCTGCCGAGTGCTGCGAGGATTGCGATAAAGATCGCAAGATCGTGCATACTGCCGTTTTTGCGCCGGTCAGCGGGTGCGAGATTGACGATACAGTTTGATGTTGGAAACACGATTCCGCAGGTATAGAGCGCAGACTTGATACGTTCACGGCTCTCCTGTACGGCAGTATCGGCAAGCCCGACGATCTCAAAACGCGGCAAGCCCTTACTAAGCTGGATTTCCACATCCACGGGAAATGCATTCAGTCCGAAAAGCCCCATGCTGCTGATTTTCGCAAACAAATCCGTCAGCTCCTTTATCTCCGGATATGCCGCTGAAGGGCGGGATCCGGCTTATTCTGCATATTGTCAGGTCAGCTCTCAGGATGATGCTCCTCACGTGCACGGCGCATTGCCGCGAGCCGTGCACGGACTTCCTCCGGCGTCGGAAGCATATCTGGATTGCCCTGCGTCGTTGCGTGGGAGGGGATCGCGGTCATATCCGTGAGCATGACTGCCGGATCAAGCTGCGGCAGTGCAGGTGTTTGAACTGCATCGGCGGCATCGGCCAGTGATTTCAGCGGAATATCCGGCACGGAGACCGGCTCCGGGGGCAGGACAGGTGCCTGCTGTGTGCTGAACGGCTTTGTCATCTCCGAAAGATCAAGCGGGCCGGAAACGCTGACCGACTGCGGCAGCCGGATCGACGGTGTCGGGCCGAGCGCCTTCGGGGAGCCGTCTTCGTTGCGTTCCTGCGGGGCGTAAGTCGGTGCAAACGATACTTTGCTGACCGTTGTGACATTTTCCGGATGTGTGGGCGGGATGGGCTGTGCCGGTGTGCCGATCAGATCCATATGCGGGGATGCTGCGGCACGCCGTGCCAGCACATCCGCAGATTCCTCATATTCCGCCGAGAATGCTGCCTTGGGGTCGAAATGTGGATAACCAGTCTGCTCCTGAAGATCTTTGTCCTCACTGATCAGCAGCAGTGCATAGATATTCAGCGCGATGCCGGGGATAATCAGCAGTACATTGCCGGCACGGAAGCCTTGCTCCGGCCGCAGAAGAATCAGCGCGAGCGCGATTACAAACAGCAGCAGCATAGCCACGCAGGGCGTTCTTTTCTTCATATATACAAGTCCCGAAAGAACGATCGTCAAGATACCGAGCAGGATCTGGAATATACCTGCCGACATCGCGAGATAAAAAATGCCCGGGCCTCCGGCATTGCCGTCGCGCACCGACATCGCACCTGCCATAAACGCTGTGCCAAAGAACAGTGCGCCGAGTGTGACCGAGAATCCCAGATATTTTCGCAGACCGCTGTTGATCTTGTTCATGTGCAGACGGTTCTGCTCAAACTGTTTTTCCATTTGCAGCGTAATCCGCATATTGCATCCTCCTCCCAGCAATCCGCAGAGCCTGCTTCGGCACATCCCGCGAAACAGGCTCCGCTTTTTCACAATTTATTTCTTTTTTCTTCTGCGGTTCTGCGGATTCCCCTTTCCGCGCTGTGCAGGCTGACGGTTTTCTGCTGTCATTTTTTCTTCTTTTGAAGGTTTGGCAGATGCGGTATCCGCCGCCGGTTTGGTTTCTGCGGCAGATTTTGGCTCTGCCGCCATTGCTTTCGCCTTTTCTTCAGCCTCTGCGAGAATGGCGCGCGCTCTTGCTTCGGCGTCCGCGAGGATCTTTGCGGCAGCATCCTCAGCAGCTTCTGTAAGACCGGATGGCTTCGCAGCGGTTTCCGCCGCGGCAGAAGCCGGAAGTTTTTCAAATTCCGCGATATCCTTTAGGGTAACGCCGTCCTTTTCGCGCTGCCGCGCAGCCGCTTCTGCATCCAGCGAAGCGATCGCAGTCCGCGTCTGCTTTGCGTCCTTGGCCTCGGAAAGCTGCTTTTGAAGGATTTGTGCCAGCTCTGCGCCGGCATCATTTTTCTCAGCTTCCGCATCGCCATTGACCGATGAGCCGTGCTTGAAGTAGCCCTGTTTTTTCTTCTTTTTGCGGAGTGAATAATCTGTTGTAAAGAGCGTGGATTTTGTGCGGTGCTCACCCTGATGCGCGAGCAGTGTCTGGATCATAATATCCGATTTGGAGATATCGAATTTCTCCTGAAAATCAGGATAGCCCTCCATTTCAGAAAGACTTTGTTCATGACTCATCGCTCTGATCGAGAAGAAGTAGAAGACTGCTCCGATGATTCCGATGATCGCAGTCAGATAATCCAGCCTGGAAATGCCGATAACCGTAACAATGACATACCATGCCTCCAGTATCAGATTCAGGGTATGATAATTCGCCCAAGCAAGGTACCCCAGCACAATGATCAACATTGCGATCAGGATGACAAAGATTCCGCCCGCCAACACTGCGCCGGCAGCACGGACATCATTCAGGCCGAGCGGTGTGGAGAGTATGTCAAAACCGCCAATGTACTTCCGGAAAACCGAGAGAAAGCAGACAATGATGCAGATTACGAGATTGCAGAAGAAGGTGCGCCGGTGCGTGCGCTCGATGTCGTGCATCTGCATCCGGCAGTATTCGTAGTGTGATTCGTCCTTTTCAAAGTGTACGAGCTTGACCGCTTCATCGGAGAATGGATCGGTGTTCTGTATTGCCATAATGAACGCATCCTTTCTGAATTATAAATCATCCATCGTGCCGGAATGCCTGCCGGCAGGTTTTTCAGCAGGCACAGCGGCCTGCGAATGGTCTTTGTAAGCTTGCAGCCCGGCGCACAATGTCTGCACGAGCGCCTTTTCATGCGCGGTTCTGTCCGCATGCCCGATGATAAAATGCGGATAGTCCTCTATTAACAGAGCGCAAAACGGGCTTCATCCGTTCTCCAGTCTGCCATATCAAAGCTCCTCCATGCCTTCCAGCCCGGTCATGGAGCCATCATGTGTTTCTGCGGCGCGGACGACCGGATCGGAATTGCGGCTGCGGTCATGGTAGCCGTGCAGCTGCGCATGAACGGCATTTGTTTGCTGATCGAGCAGATCATCCATATCTCTGCCCGGATTGAGATGATCCTGCGCTGCCCGCACACCCGCCTCGACTGCGCGGTGTTCGATATAGCTGACCTGTGCCTTCCGGCGATCCTCATATTCCGAAAGCGGGATCTTGAAATGCGGAAAGCCCTCCTCTTTTTTCAGCTTTTCCCATTTGAGACAGAGCATCAGCGTCACACTGAGCGCGGCCAGCGGAAGCAGGCTGAACCCGTTCAGCTCCTCGAAAAAGATGAATGTGACAAAGAGCATTGCCAGAACAGAGGTTCCTGTCGGGAGCCAGTGCCGACAAGCGACTCCGATTCCGCCCGGCACAACTGCCAGAAGCATCATGATCTGCCCGTCTGAGGAGATTTCTCTATTTATGAGGAATACGGCGAGCCATGCAGTCAACAGAAGACCTGTCGTGATGCGCGGAAGCCATTTGAATCCGCGCTCACAAAGCTCCGACTGTATGCGCAGTCCCTCGTAGCGTTTTTCACGCGCTTCATCTGTATACAGACTCGCCATTGCAGCGCCCCCCTTTTTATCTGTGATTATAGATACTCCATATTATTATATCACATAATTTCTGAATTTGCAATGGGGAATGTGAAAATATTCGCGTGACTGCGGGAAAAGCGGCCATTTTTCATATGCGCACAAAAAACGCACAGAGAACAGATGCTCTCTGTGCGTTTGAATTATAAGGAAACCCGCTTGTTTTTCGATGGTCTGCCGCTGTATTCATCTTTACTGCTGCGGAAGGATATGTGCGAGATAACCGCAGTTCATCACACCCTGACAATAGTTGATCTTGTTGCGGACGATCGCCTTGATTCGTTCAATATACGTATCGGAAACGGTGTCATGCTCGGTATTCGGATAGAAGGTCTGCGTTTCTGCGAGATAATAGCCGCGGTCGGTTTTCCAGTTGTAGTCACGGTCGAAGTAGATCGCTTCGGCATCGGACAGCACATCCCGTCCGGGCATCAGCCGCGAATCGTAGTCCAGTCCGAACAGATTCGAGAGTGTCGGCAGCAGATCCAGCGATGATGCAGGCGCATCCACAACGATAGGCTCTGCATCCTCCAGACAGCCGCTCCAGATGATTGCGGCATTGTGGTCTCTGTGAACCGGATCTACGACATTGTATCCGTAAAGCTCCGAGAGATACGGCATATTGCCGTAAGATGCATTGTCATCAAGACCGTAGGGGAAGTGGTCCGCAGTCAGGCAGATGACAGTATCATCCGCAATGCCCTTTTTCTCCAGTGCTGCGACCAGATCGGTCAGTGCCGCTTCGAGATCGAGATTGCAGGCAATATACGCCTTGACCGGCTCTGAATACGGCAGATTTTCAACCTTGTCCCAATGCTTTGCGGACATCGCATTAAAGCGGTCATAGCCGTTGTGTCCGCTGACCGTCATGTAATACACATTGAAATGCGGCTGGTCGATGTATTCAGGAATCGTGCCCTTTATCATGTCCTGATCGCTCTGCGGCCATTCATAGGTCACATACTGCTCCATGCCGTTGCCGTAGCCCATGAAGCCCTCGGAGAAGCCGAGCTGATTGTGTGAGATGTGCCGCGAGTAGAATGTGAAGTCATTATTATGGTATGCCTTGCCCCAGTAATGCTGCCGGTTGAGCTGTGAGGCGAGCGTCAGTCCGGTATTGCCGCCGCCGGCAAAGGATGGGAATGATGCGCCGCCGAAAATCGGATGCAGGCCGAAAATGTTCTGGAATTCGCCGCCGGTTGTTCCGGCACAGGCGGGCTGATAGAAGTCCTTGAACTGGATGCCCTTTGTCGAAAGACGATAGAGCGTCGGCGTCAGCTCCTCACTGATGACCTCCTTCGTAAAGGCCTCCGCGGTGAGGAAGATGAGATTCTTGCCCTTGAACATACCGGTATACTGATTGCCGGATGCGGGCTTCAGCGTCGTGATATATTCCGAGAGCGATGCATACTGTCCGTAATCCTCCTGCGCGAGCCGCTCAAAGTCGATATCGAGCGTATGCGCCGGATAGGAAACGGTCGTGACGGTCGTAACGGTGTTTTCCGTATCCATGTCGGCCGGGGCTGTCGTGGCAACGGGTTCTGCATCTTCTGGTTCAAATTCGGCATTCTCAAAGGAAAGCGTGTCTTTCCGCCCATGTGTGATATCGAGCCGGATTCCTGTCAGCAGGCCGAAATTGCGGATTGCGGATGGAAAACTATATTCCTTTGAATAGACCGCTGCATAGCTTTTCAGGCCGTGGGAAAGACCAATTCCGCTGCCGATGCAGATGAGCGCCGCCAGCAGCATTCCGGTCCGGGCGGGCCAGTCTGCATCCGCCGCGCTGCAGCGTTTTTTGAAGATCAGATACAGCACCAGCGGAACAGCCAGCAGCACGAGCATCAGAATGCCGCTGAACGAGAGGATCAGATTCATGATCTCTCCGATAAAGCCGGTTGCAGCGCCGCCTGCGCCGTTGATGATCGTTTTGATATCATAGAAGATATTGTATTCCTGAAAGATGAAAAATTCCACACCGAACGGGATCATGCCGAGGAACAGCAGAATGCTGCGGAGGATGCGGGCGGTCTTTTCCCTGAACAGCGATGTCAGCAGGACGGGCACCATTGCGTATCCGACAGAGAACAGCGCGATGATGCACAGATTCCATGAGAAGCCGGAACGGATTGTTGCCAGCTTAAACACCAGTTCCCACCAGAGAAATGCTGCCGCGAAGAACAGTGTCTCAAAGCGGAGCAGGCCGCCGATGGTTTTCTGCAAAAAAGAAGGCGGCGGTGTTTCCGGCACTTTTTCATGCAAATATATGACCTTTTGTTTTTTACGAAACATTTTACACACCAATTTGAGTTTGATTGTACGGCGCGCCGGGTATCGAACGCTGCCGAAAACAGTCTGATATTGTCATGCTGTCTATTATAACATACTATGACGAAAAATGCAATGGATACAGAAGGATAAAAAGCCACAGCTTTACAGCTTGCTTTTATATCGGAGCCGGGCGGACAGAACCTGCATTCCGAAAGCGCTCCGTGAGCGAATGGCCGAACAATGAAATAACAGCCGGATATCAAAAAGGCGCGATCAGCGAGGTGACAGCGGCAAACCGGATGTATCACTGTGCGCTCGCTCCGGCGGCGCAGACCGCTGCTATGATGACAGCGCCGGCACCGGCTGCTTTCACCAGATTCGTACAGCGACGGAGTGTTGCACCGGTCGTCAGGATATCATCAAACAGCAATATCGTCTCTCCGGACAGCATTCCCTTTCCTGCAGAAAACCGCTCCGCATATTTCGTTCGTTCTGCTGCCGTCAGATCATGCTGCCGCGTTACGGAGGGCAGTTCCAGCAGCAGATCATGCCGCACAGGAAGCTGCAGCTCCTTTGCAGTATAACGCGCAAGTGTCTCCGCGTGCGCGTAGCCCTGTATCCTGCGGCGGCGGCGGGCGATCGGCACCCATGTGATGATTGTGCTGCCGTTCTCCGGCAGAAGCTCTGCCAGCTCCTCCGCAAGCAGCTTTGCTGAAAACGCGCTGAATCCGCGCCTGCCGTCCTTCATTTGCAGAACACCGGTGCGCGCGGTCTCTTCATAGCTGAACAGCACGGCACCGTCTTCCCACGGCAGATCCGTCCGTCCCGCTGCCCAGTTCCGATACTGCACACGCTGCTTCATCAGTGCAGCGGCGCATTCGCCGCAGATCAGCCGGTCATACGGGATCCGTTCGCCGCAGCAGTCGCAGCGGTTCGGAAAAAAGATATCCAGCAACAGCATTCCGGTACGGTTCATGCTTCCGGCTCCTCGTGTCCGGTCTCGGCACAGATCATTTCCGTCAGACAGGAGTAGCGAACCGTAGATTCCTGATTACTGATCATGTAATGGATTTTTGCAGGCGACCCGATGATGATGAGCAGCTTTTTCGCACGCGTGACTGCCGTATACAGCAGACTGCGGTAGCAGAGTCGGTCTGCGCCCTCCGGCAGCACGAGAATGACCGCTTCAAACTCACTGCCCTGACTTTTGTGAACGGTGACAGCATAGGCCAGCTCAAGCTGATCGAGCTGATCGGCACGGTAAGTCACGGTGCGGCCATCAAAATCGACCTTGAGTGTATTCGTGCTTTTATCAATGGCGGTGACGGTTCCCATATCGCCGTTGAAGATGCCTGCACCGCGAGTACCGTCCTTTGTCCATTCCATTTCATACTGATTCTGAATCTGCATGACCTTGTCACCTTCACGGAAGGTATAGGTCAGGTTTTTCATGACCATTTTTCCGTACTGCGGAGGATTGACGGCCTCCTGTAAGATCGGATTCAGCGCCGTCGTTCCGAGAATGCTCTTTTTATTCGGGGAGATGATCTGAATATCGCTGCACGGATCAAAGCCGTAGTGCTGCGGCAGACGCTCCGCATACAGCTCACGCATCAGACTGATGACAGTCTGCGGCGTTCTGCGGTCGAAGAAGAAGAAATCGCTTGATTTATCCAGCAGATCGGGCATTTCACCACTGATGATTCGGTGTGCGCTGCGGATAATGCAGCTCTCCTGCGCCTGCCGGAAGATCTCGGTCAGCCGGACGACCGGAATGCGTCTGCACGCAATGAGCGAATGAAGCAGATTGCCCGCGCCGACCGACGGGAGCTGATCCTCGTCGCCGACCAGAATGATCCGCGCAGAAAGCCGCACCGCGCGGAGCAGTCCCTCAAAGAGCAGCGTATCGACCATCGACACCTCATCAACAATGATGACATCCGCCTGCAGCTGTTCCTGCTCATTATGCTGAAAGATGAGTTGTCCGTTGTCATCCGGCTCCATACCGAGCAGCCGGTGGATTGTTTTCGCCTCACGACCGGTCAGTTCGGTCATGCGCTTGGCGGCGCGGCCGGTCGGGGCGGCGAGCAGAACCTTGCTGCCAGCTTTTACGCAGAGGTGGATCAGGCCGTTGAGTGTCGTTGTTTTTCCGGTTCCGGGACCGCCTGTTAGGATCATGATGCCGCGCGAAAACGCACAGGCGATCGCCTTTTTCTGTTGCTCCGCATAGGTGATGCCTGTCTCCGCCTCCTCCTGCGCGATTGCTTTGGCGCAGTCGAAATCATCCGGCGGCGAGAAGGCTAGCTTTGCTGCAACGCGTGCAGCGATGAAGTCCTCCGCCCGCCAGTAGGTATCAAGATATACATAATCTCCGTCCGCTGCGTGATACACATAGATCACGCGCTCTTCCTGCGCATCGGAAAACCCATCCTGAAAGTCCGCTTCTTCAATGCCGAGCCTGTGCAGCGCATCTTCATGAAATGCCGCAAAGGGCAGGCAGGTATGCCCCTCCTGTGCGGCGGATTCCAGTACCCAGCGGAAGCCAGCGCGCAAACGCTTCGGCGAATTTGCAGGGATTTTCAGATCGGCAGCCACGCGCTCCACAGCACGGAATTCCAGCCCGATCAACGGATCGCAGAGCTGGTAGGGGTTATCCGCGATCATCTCCCATGCAGTTACGCCCCAGAGCCGGTAGGCCTTCATTGCGGCGGAGGGTTGGATCTGGAATACGGCGAGCTTATCCATGAGCGTGCGAAGGCCGAAGATCTGCTGTGCAGCTGCAGTGATTTCCTCACATTTCTGCGGTGAGATGCCTTTGATGCGGCAGAGCTTTTCCGGCTCCTTTTCGATGACCTGAAGGGTGAATTCGCCGAATTCGGCGACGATCCGCTTAGCCAGTGCCTGACCGATGCCGTGGATTACGCCGCTGGCGAGATAGCGTTCAATATTAATGACGGTCGAGGGCAGTGAGCGTACGCAGCTGTCCGCTTCAAACTGCTCACCGAATTTTGCATGGCTGCCGAATACGCCGGTCAGTTCGATCTCCTCGCCCGGCTCCAGCAGGCCGAGCTTGCCGACGACCGTGACCATAGCATCCTCGGTTTCGAGGTCCAGAACGATATAGCCGCTATCCTCATTATAATAGCGCACATCATCAACGGTTCCCTTGAGCGTCAGTATCATTTTCTGTGGCATGAAGCGGCAGTCTCCTTTCCAAAATTACATTTACAATTATGACTGTGCAAACTGTGTCATGAAGTTATTTGTCTTGTCGCAGAAATACTGCATGAGTCCTCCTTGTCCTCAGTCAGCAAGGCGGCGGCTTTCTGCTTTGTCTCACGACAAAAACCTGCGCATCTGTTCTTCAGGATTTCATTGAGACATCAATATTATAGCGTATTTTGCAAAAAAAAGCAACTGCTCAGCGCGGTGCCGCAAAGCAAATCACATAAAGCACAGTTATCTGAATTGTGCAGGATGCACGAATTCTTAACATTTGCCGGAATCAACTTGCAAGCGCACTGATAATATGCTAAAATAAGTATGCATATTTCCGCCGAACCGGAGCAGATCCGTCGGCAGAACAGGAGTGGTACCATTTGAAGAAACGACCTCTGCGCGGCAGTCTCATGCTGCTGACAGCAGCTATCATATGGGGCAGTGCATTCGTGGCGCAAAGCGAGGGTATGGCATATGTTGAGCCTTTTACCTATAATGCCGCGCGGACGCTGCTCGGCGGACTTGTCCTCATTCCGGTCATTTTCCTGATGCGATATTTTGGGCGCGGCCGGC
>JAKSPK010000040.1 GCA_024404875.1 Oscillospiraceae bacterium | reverse complement strand
GATTATCTCTTTGAGAACTGCGGTGCGCGACGTGCTGCCTTGAGACCGTACTTCTTTCTTTCCTTCATTCTCGGATCGCGAGTCAGGAAACCGGCCTTCTTCAGAACAGGACGGAGCTCAGCATTGAACTGGAGCAGTGCGCGGGAAACGCCGTGACGGATTGCACCGGCCTGACCGGTCACACCGCCGCCGGCAACTGTGCAGACGATATCGAACTGCGCAGCAGTCTCGGTCAGCTCAAGCGGCTGACGAACAATCAGCTTGAGGGTTTCGAGACCGAAGTATTCATCAATGCTTCTGCCGTTGATGGTGACATTGCCAGAGCCCGGATAGAGGCGAACTCTCGCAACGGAATGCTTTCTTCTGCCAGTGCCGTAGAACGACTTCAGCTTGGCTTCGTAGGAAACAGCTTCACTCATTGTTTCAGGCTCCTTTCATTACAGTGTCCACAGCTCAGGCTTCTGGGCTGCATTCTTATGCTCTGCGCCGGCATAGACGCGGAGACGCTTCATCGAGGTTCTGCCGATGTGATTGTTCGGCAGCATGCCGTTGACAGCCAGGAACATTGCGTGCTCCGGCTTTTTCTCCATCAGATCACGATAGGAGACTTTCTTGAGGTGGCCGATCCAGCCTGTGTGCCAGATCTCAAACTTCTGATCCAGCTTCTTGCCGGTCAGGATTGCCTGTCCGCAGTTGATGATGATGACATGATCACCGCAGTCAACATTCGGTGTAAAATCGACCTTATGCTTGCCGCGAAGAATCGCTGCTGCCTTTGCAGCGGTACGGCCGAGAGGCTGACCTGCTGCGTCAATGATATACCATTTCCGGTTGATCTCTGCAACCTTTGGCATCGTGGTTGACATAGTTTTTTCCTCCATATAAATTTGATTCAGCTGCCGGAATGCGGAGCGATCCACGGGGACGGAACTTGCCGTTTTCCAGCGTGCTTACTTATTATACACGATTATCCGCGCTCTGTCAATCGGCAAAATGCCGAAAATTCAAAATATATCGTTCATTCTCTGTATTTCTCTTGATTTCTCTCTCGTTTTCTCGTTCTCTCGTTTTTCATTTCGTTTTTTGAGACTACATATTTATGCTATGGGCAACATCGTCCCATGTCTGCCTGACGGCTTGGCAGCACCTCTGCACTGTGCAGTGTTACCTGAACAGTCGTTCCAAATGCCGCAGATGCGCATTGGATTCAGAGCCGGATCCGGATTTCGCCGGTTGCGCGCCATTGCTCACTGCCGTCCGGATAGCGAACCAGCAGCCGCAGATCGTCATCGACCGCCAGTGCCAGTGCCTGCCGCTCTGTGCCGTTTTCACAGACGATGATCTGACGGTTCAGTACACAGAGCCGTCTGCGATAGGAATCGAGATAATGCCGTGTCGGGAGATACCGGTATTCACCCAGCAGCGCGGAGATCAGGTTTGCAGCGCAGTCCGCGAAGGCTTCATGAAGATCCGTTCCGGAGGGGAAAACTGCCCCGGCGATCTGCGTAAGCTCCGGCGGGAATCCGCCCTCCGGCTCGATGAGATTGATGCCGATGCCGACAATCACATAGTCCGGCGTTCCGGCATCAGAAAACTTCGATTCTGCGAGGATCCCGCAGATTTTTCGTTCATGCAGCAGCAGATCGTTTACCCATTTGATCTGCACTCTTTTCCCACTGCACTGCTCGACTGCCTCTGCTGCGGCAGCCGCTGCGAGCGGTGTCAGCGTCAATGTTTCGGCGGCGGGCATCTCAGGCCGCAGCAGCATACTCAGATACAGGCCGGAGGGCGGCGAATAGAATTGTCTTCCCTGCCGTCCTTTTCCAGCGGTCTGACGCAGTGCCGCCATAACTGTAAATTCCGGTGCGCCTTGCTCTGCCGCCTCACGCAGCAGATCATTCGTTGAGGTGACAGCATCGAAAACCGTTAGCTGCACCGTTTCGGCATCCGCGCCCAGCTTCGAAAGAATCGCCGCCTGCACCATGTCGTTAACCGTATATTCCATATTGTACTCCTATATAATATGACACGCAAGGCAATACCGAATCTTAGCTGGTGGTACAGATGTGCCGCCAAGCCGCGAGGTAGGGGACGGTGTTGCCTTAAATAAAACCGGGATTCCGCCGTGCAGAATCCCGTAATATTTATTTGTTTTTTCGAAAGTCACGGTGATGCGTGATGACGTGCATATCCGCCTTGCGCAGTTCCTCGGAGACCAGCTCTGCAAAGGTCACGGAGCGATGCTGTCCGCCCGTACAGCCGAAGCCGACAACGAGCTGCGGCCGTCCCTCACGGATGTAGAGCGGCACGAGAAATTTCAGCAGATTCACGACCTTATCGAAATACTCCTTTGACTCCGGCGCATCCATGACATAATTCTGCACGCATTTTTCAACGCCGGTATGCTCGCGGAGATAATCGACATAATAGGGATTCGGCAGACAACGCATATCAAACACCAGATCGGTTTCCAGCGGTGCACCGTATTTGAAGCCGAAGCTCATGACCTGGATGGGCATGGCATCGGTGATGCGCTGAAGAAAATGAGACTTTACCTGATCCTTGAGCTGTGCAGCGGTAATAAGCGAGGAATCGATCAGCAGATCAGCGGTCGCGCGGATGATCTGAAGCTGATCGTGTTCAAAATTGATTGCCGCATCAAGATCGCCCTCAAACTTGCGTACCGCGATCGGGTGTCCGCGGCGGGCTGTTCGCAGACGGCGTGACAGCACATCGACCGACGCCTCTACGCAGACCATCCGGAATGTGACCTCCTCACGATAATGCTCGCGGAGATAGCGGTATATCTCAGCAAGCTGCGAATAGCGATGGCAGGAGCGAAGATCAATGACCGCAGCAGCGCGGGAATACTTGCCGCCCTTTTCCAGACAGAGCTTCAAAAAGCTGTCGAACATCGCGATCGGGAGATTATCAACAACATAATAGCCGATATCCTCCAGCGCATCCAGCGCGCTGGTCTTGCCTGCGCCCGCCATGCCTGTAATCAATACCATTTCCATCATATGTCCAAAATCCGGTGCAGCAGTCTGCACCGCCTCCTGTTTTTTTATGATATCGTGATTTTTTCGTCAATACCGCACAGAGCCGGCGATACAAGTTTTACGCCAAGCCGTCAGGGGAGGGCTTGGTGCGGTGTTGCCTTTATTCTTCTGTCTGCAGAATTTCCGGCTCCAGCTCCAGTTCGTAGCCGGTCTGCGTTCTGACAGTCTCGCGGACATGATCGCAGACAGCCATGATATCGGCAAAGGTCGCTCCGCCGCGGTTGATGACAAATCCGGCGTGCTTCTCGCTGACCTGCGCTCCGCCGATCGTAAAGCCGCGCAGCCCGCATTCGTCGATCAGCTTCGAGGCATAGTTCCCGACAGGCCGCTTGAATGTGCTGCCGGCGCTTGGATATTCCAGCGGCTGCTTGGCTTTCCGTCTGCCGAGCAGATCCTGCATCTTTGCGCGGATTTCGTCCTGATTGCCGAATTCCAGACAGAAGGAAGCGCTCAGAACAATCCAACTCCGCTCCATGAAAATACTGTGTCGATAGCGCAGATCCAATTCCTCTGCCGGTATCATGCGGATCGCGCCTTCCTCGTCCAGCACATTTACAGAGAGTAAAACCTGTGAGATCTCGCCGTCATACGCACCGGCATTCATGCAGACCGCACCGCCGACGGAGCCGGGAATGCCGTATGCAAATTCCAGACCGGTCAGGCAGTGGTCAAGCGCAAAAAGGCAAAGATTCTTCAGTGAAACGCCCGCGCCGCAGGTGACGATCCCATCGGCCTCACGAATCTCCTCCGCGAGCTTTCCGCCGAGCCGGATCGCTGCACCGGCATAGCCGCTGTCCGGCACAAGCAGATTGCTGCCGCGTCCGATGACATCATGCGGAATCTGATGCTCGCGCAGATACCCGAAAAGCTTCTGACAGGTCTCTGCATTCGGCACGGTGATAAGCGCTGCACATGGACCGCCGACCTTAAAGGTCGTCAGGCTTGAAAACGGCACATCCGTTTCAATCTGTGCGCCTGCAGCCTGACAAAACGCAGTCAGTGCATCTATGTTCAGCATAAAGGGTTCCCCTTTCGTTCAGTCGTTGCAGTCATGAAGCCGGATTCCACGCTTTTGTGCCGCCATATCCGCGATGCGGTCTGCATCGAGATTAACGATCAGCCGCGTCGGAAAATCAAGGTCGCGGAGAAGCTGCTCTGCAAGCGGTGTCACGCCGATGAGTCCGGCATAATGCGCATCGGTATTCAGCACAATCGGGATCTCATACTGCTTGCAGAGTTTGTAGACCGTTTTTGCATTTTCAAGCGCACCGGGTTTCCAGCGCAGCGAACTTTCGTTGATTTCGACAAGCTTTCCGGCCTCTTTGAAGCATTTCAGCACCGGTTCATAATCAAACGGGAACATTGCTGTGGTCGGATGCCCAATCACATCGACAAGCGGATTCTCGCAGACACGCCGATAGCCCTGTGAGACAAGCTCCGGTGTCCGTTCAAAGCTGACGCAGGCGGTGTGGTACGATGCGATCACCCATTCGCAGAACGACAACTCATGCGCGTTCATGTCGAGTGTACCGAATTCATCAATGATGTCCGCCTCCACGCCGTAGAGCATCCGCACACCGCTGATCTCCCGCGGCAGGATCTTGTAATTATGGAAATGCCAGAAGTGCGGTGAATCCGGTGATGCGGGCCCGTGATCGGTGATCGCAAGCAGCGAAATTCCGCGTTCGTGTGCTGCCGCTGCATTCTCATTGATTGTGGAATATCCGTGCGTTGATGCAACAGTATGCGTGTGCAGATCGGCACGGATCTGAAAATAATCAGTCATATGCACCTCAGAACGCATCAAAGTCCTTGATGATCTCTTTTCCTTCCATCTGCTCCATACCGAGATTGTGCAGCAGTTCTTCGGTAGCGTTATAGCCCATCTTCTTCTGACGATTGTTCATTGCGGCGACCTCCATGATAACGGCGGTATTTCTGCCGGGCTTGACGGGGATCGTCATGCAAGGAATCTTGACGCCGAGAATGTTTGCATACTGCTCATCGACACCCATTCGGTCATAGGTCTTGGCGGAATTCCATGGTTCCAGCTCAATGATCATGTCGATTTCCTGCTGGAGTTTGACGGCACCCATGCCGAACAGTCTGCGGACATTGATGATGCCGATGCCGCGCAGTTCGAGGAAGTGGCGGATATTTTCCGGAGATGTGCCGACGAGATTGGTATTGGAGACCTTGCGCAGCTCGACCGCGTCATCCGCGACCAGACGGTGTCCGCGCTTGACCAGCTCGATCGCGCATTCGGATTTGCCGACGCCACTTTCACCTGT
This sequence comes from Oscillospiraceae bacterium, assembly GCA_024404875.1. GTDB lineage: Bacteria > Bacillota > Clostridia > Oscillospirales > Ruminococcaceae > Firm-04. The sequence continues at coordinate 14,204 of JAKSPK010000040.1, read as the reverse complement.
GATAAAGATGCCTTCGCCGTAGATTTCGATCAGTACGCCGTGGCGCGTGACACGCGGTGCGAGATTCAGATTGAGGAACGACAGCAGATTCGAGGTGAAATGCGAGGTCGATTCCGAGGTACGCAGCATCGGTACCTGATATTTCTGTGCGAGCGTCAGCATCTCTGCAAAGCACGGCAGACCGCGGCTCAGGCACAGGCACTTGATATGCTGTGCGAACAGCGTTGTCAGATGCGCAACGCGCTCATCCTCAGCGATCGTGGAAAGATATGCAAATTCCATTTTTCCGATGATCTGGATGCGCTCCGGATTGAAGTATTCATAAAAGCCCATGAGCTGAAGCCCGGGGCGGGTGATATCATTTTCGGAGATCAGAATATTCGCCGGATCGCCGGGGCAGTAAAGCACCTCAAGCCGGAATTCGTCGATGATCTGTTTTAGTGTGACAGTAAAGCGTTCAGCCATAACCTTGCCTCCTTATAATATAGGGTTACTTATTATCATACCACAAATCGCAAAGAATTGCAAGCGTTCTGTATAAATTTCACAAATATCTGTCGAATTGCCGAGGGAACAAAAAGCGCAGGCACACATAGCGTATGCCTGCGCGATTGAATCTGTTACTGTGCCTTTGCGATTGCAGCCGTGATGGTTCCGTCCATGCCCTCGAGTTCGAAGGAAGCCAGCGGCTCGGAGACAGTGCCGAACGATGCCAGCGTCTCACCGCAGATATAATCTGCGAATGCCTCCGGATAATTGCCGTCAAGCTGGAGAATGATGCGGTCGGAGATCTCGCAGCCGCCCTGCTTGCGCGCATCCTGAATCATGCGTACCAGATCGCGGGCGATGCCTTCTTCGCGGAGCTCGTCGGTGATCGTCAGATCCAGCGAGACCACAACGCCGCGGCCGCTCATGATATGGCCGCCGTCCTTTGCCTGATAGGTCACAAGGATGATATCCGGATCGAAAGATTCCTCATTGCCGTCGATCGTCAGGATTGCCGCATCCTCCGTGAGCTTGAACGCACCGGACTTGATCGCTTTGATCAGCACCGGCACACGGTCACGGTAGAGATCGCGGATCGTGTTGAAGTTCGGCGCATACTGCACAGCAGCGATTGCGGAAACATCCTCAGCGATCTCGACCTGCTTGACATTCAGCTCCTCAGCGATGATATCGGTGAAGCGCTCAACGATCTTCGCAGCATCCGGCGATACGAGCGCAGCACGGAGCTTGCTCAGCGGCTGACGGGTCTTGATATTGTTCTTGCTGCGCAGCGAATGTGCGAGCGAGATGACATTGCGCGTCAGGTCGATCTCACGGAGCAGAGCCTCATTTTTGAATTCCGCCGGGATCTGCGGCCATGCAGCGAGATGCACGGAATCCGAACCGGTCAGGATACGGTAGAGATAATCCGAGAGGACCGGTGCTGCCGGTGCAAAGAGCTTGCAGGTATTGACCAGTACATAAAGCAGAGTGTCGTATGCGTTCTTCTTGTCCGCAGTCATCTCTTTGCCCCAGAAGCGGCGGCGGGAGCGGCGGATGAACCAGTTTGTCAGGCCGTCCATGAGCGCATCCAGATTGTCGGTAAAGTGATTGACGTAATAATGCTCCATGTTTTCGGAGATCTTATTTTCGGTCTCATAAAGCAGTGCAAGGATCCACTTGTCCAGCTCATTATCGGACTGCGGCACCGGAATCTCATCCGGGCAGTAGCCGTCGATATTTGCATAGGAAATATAGAAGTTGCAGGCATTCCAGAGCGGCAGGATGAGCTGCTGCAGCATATCCTTGATGCCGCTGTCCTTGAAGCGCAGATCACCAACGAGCATTGCATTCGACTGGAACAGATACAGGCGGAATGCGTCCGTGCCGAATTCCTTCATGAGCTGCATCGGATCGGTGTAGTTGTGATTGGACTTCGAGAGCTTTTTGCCGTTCTCATCGAGGATTGTGCCGTGAACGACGCAGTTCTTGAATGCAGGACGGTCAAAGAGCGCCGTCGCCATGACATGGAGATAGTAGAACCAGCAGCGGATCTGGCCGGTGTACTCGACGATGAAATCGCAGGGGAAATGCGACTCGAACCATTCCTTGTTCTCGAAAGGATAGTGCTTCTGTGCGAACGGTACGCAGCCCGATTCAAACCAGCAGTCCAGAACTTCCGGAACACGGTGCATCGTTGCGCCGCACTTGCAGGGGAATGTGACCTCATCGACATACTGACGGTGCAGATTGTCGAGATGCTTGCCGGAGCGCTCCTCGATCTCTGCCTGCGAGCCCAGCACGACACGCTCGCCGCAGTCCGGGCATTCCCAGATCGGGATCGGCGTGGACCAGTAGCGGTTTCTGGAAATGTTCCAGTCGCGGGCATTTTCGAGCCATTTGCCGAAGCGCGAATCCTTGACGGAATCCGGGATCCAGTTGACCTGCTCATTGTTGAGCTGGATGAGGCGCGGCTTGAGCTTTTCGATGTCGAGATACCACGCATCCATCGCCTTGTAGATCAGCGGCTCGCGGCAGCGCCAGCAGTGCGGGTAGTTATGCTCGATCGTACCATCCGCGACGGCCTTGCCGTTGTCATAGAGGAAGCGGATAACGGTCGGGTTCATTTCGATGACGGTCTTTGCATCGGTATCAGTATAGAAATCGGTGACTTCTTTCGTGAAGTGTCCCTTTTCATCGACCGGATTGACCATCGGGATCTTGTGATTGCGGCAGGTCCAGTAGTCGTCCTCACCGAATGCCGGTGCGGTATGGACAATGCCGACGCCCTCTTCGGAGCCGACATAATCTGCGGTCACGACACGGAAAGCGCCCTCGGCAGCCTTATCAGCGAAATACGGGAACAGCGGCTCATAGGTCTTGCCGACGAGATCCGCGCCCTTGCATTCCTTGAGAATGACCGGCTTTTTGCCGAAGATTTTCGGGAAGTGAGCGAGCGTTGCTTTGCAGGCGATGAAGACTTCGCCTTCGACCTCAACATATGCATAGTCGAGCTTTTCGCCGACTGCGAGGCAGAGGTTCGAGGGCAGTGTCCACGGCGTAGTCGTCCATGCGAGGAAATAGACCTGCTTGCCTTCGATCATATCATCGGTTTTGAACTTGGTGATGATCCATCTGTCCTGACGCGGACGGGTGGAATCGGATTCTCTGGTATCGGAGATCGAAAGCGATGTTTCGCAGCGGCAGCAATAAGGCGTGACACGGTAGTTGCGGTAGATGAGCCCCTTGTCATAGCACTGCTTGAATGCCCACATGACCGACTCCATATAAGAGAAGTTCATGGTCTTATAGGCACCGTCGTAATCAACCCAGCGCGCCATCTGATCGACATATTCGCGCCATGTTTCGTTGTTTTTGGAAACGATATCGTAGCAGGCGTCATTAAATTTGCCGATGCCGATTGTGCGCTCGATTTCGGTCTTGCTGTCGATGCCGAGTGCTTTTTCGGCCTGCGTTTCAATCGGCAGACCGTGGCAGTCCCAGCCCCAGACACGCGGGACGGAATAGCCTTTCATTGTGTGATAGCGGGCGATGAGATCCTTGATGAAGGAAACGAGCACGGTTCCGTGATGCGGAATTCCGGTCGGGAACGGAGGACCGTCATAAAAGACGATCTCCTCAGCCTGTCCGTTGTGAACAGAGCGTTCAAAGACTTTTTCCTGTTTCCAGCTTTTCAGCATATCCTGCTGGATTGCGGCGAGCTTCGGGCTGCTTTCCAGTACCTGATAACCTTTCATAGCGAAACATCCTTTCTGCATTTTCATGCGAAAAACATACAAAAATAGTATATCACAAAAGCCTCAAAATGTCAAGCAGGTTGCAGTGCAGTTGCTCGTTTTTTTGCAGCGCTTCTGCGCAGCTTTTCATACATAGTCACCGGTTGTCCGTTTACCCATTGCGCTTTTACGGAATCTGTGATATAATAACATATGTTCCCTTATCATATCAGAACGGAGTGTACACGAATGAAATGGATGATTGCATCGGATATTCACGGCTCTGCGCATTTTTGCAGACTGCTCATGCAGCGCTTTGATGCGGAGCAGGCAGAGCGTCTGCTGCTGCTCGGCGATTTGCTCTATCACGGTCCGCGGAATGACCTGCCGCAGGAATATGCGCCGAAAGCTGTTATCGAAATGCTCAATGCCCGCGCTGACAGTCTGCTCTGTGTGCGCGGCAACTGCGAGGCAGAGGTCGATCAGATGGTGCTGCAGTTTCCTGTCCTGGCGGACTATGCGCTGCTGCCGCTCGGCAGACGGCTGGTCTATGTTACGCACGGACATATCTGGAATGCCGAAAATCTGCCGCCTCTCCATGCCGGAGATATCCTCCTGCACGGGCATACACATATCCCGGTTTGTTCTGAATGCGGCAGCGGCGGACAGTTTCTCCTGATGAATCCCGGTTCGGTGTCAATCCCGAAGGAGCAGTCTCCCCATAGCTATATGATGCTCGAAGATGGCGTATTTACATGGAAAACCATATCCGGCGAAATATATCGGACATTTTCGCCGGATTGACCGATGAAAGGAACCGATATTATGCTCATTGTTCTGCTGATCCTTGCGGTGATCTGCGTGCTGTTGCTGGCGTTCATAATCGTGATGCTTTATTACCGTGATCCGCGCCGCGGGAATACCGCAGTACTGGACGCGATCCGAAAAATGCAGAAGGAGGAGCAAAAGCTCCGGCAGCAGCAGTCCGCCTCGACGAATGAAACGATTTCCCTCTCGATGAAAATGCTCAGCGACAATCTCGCGCAGAATCAGTCGCAGACCAGAGAGACCACCGCTGTACAGCTTCAGCAGTTCGAAGAACGCATCCGCGGGCTGGAATCCGCGAACAGCCGCGCAATGGCGCAGCTTCAGGACACTGTGATGCAGCAGATGGAACTGCTGCGCGCACAGAATGACAAACGGCTTAATGAGATCCGTAAAACCGTCGATGATACGCTGCAAACACACCTTGAACAGAAAATGACTGAGAGCTTCAAACGCGTCACGGATAGTCTCGAAGCGGTTTACAAGGGGCTCGGTGAGATGCAGACGCTCGCAAGCGATGTCGGCGGGCTCAAGCGCGTGCTCTCCAATGTGAAAACGCGCGGAACATTCGGTGAGATCCGGCTTGGCAGCATTTTGCAGGAGATCATGGCGCCGGAGCAGTACGACACCAATGTGGAGACTGTTCCAGGCAGCGGTAAACGCGTGGAATTTGCCATCAGACTGCCCGCTGAGAGCGGCGAACCGGTCTGGCTGCCGATCGACTCCAAATTTCCGGCGGACTGCTATTCGCAGCTGCTCGACGCACAGGACAGCGGCGACCGGCAGATGGTCGAGGCCGCACAGACCGCGCTTCGGCAGCGCATCACAAGCTTTGCGAAGGATATTCGCGAAAAGTATATTCGTGAGCCGTATACGACTGCATTCGGCATTCTGTTCCTGCCGTTTGAGGGGTTGTATTCTGAGGTTATCAACAGCGGTCTGACGGAAATTCTTCAGCAGAAATATGCGGTCAATATCGCGGGACCGTCCACAATGGCGGCGATGCTGAATGCACTGTATATGGGATTCCGGACGCTGGCGATTCAGAAGCAGTCAGATCAGGTTTGGCAGATCCTCAGCGGTGTCAAGGAGGAATTTGGCAATTTCGAGGCTGCGCTCCGCGGTACGCAGAGCAAGCTCGATGCTGCCGGCAAGGAGCTGGACAAGCTGATCGGTGTGCGGACAAGAGCGATCAACCGGAAGCTCGAAAATGTACAGCGTATCGGTTTTCATGAAGAGAATGATGATTCATTCTGAGGGAGATCACTGATTCGACGGAAAGGATGCAAGCTGATTGTGCGCAAAGCCGCCCCTGTGGATTTTGTCCACAGGGGCGGCCGTGTTATTTGCTTTTTCAGTCAATGGATTTGAGTGTCGGGAACAGGATGACATCGCGGATGGACTGGCTGTTTGTCATCAGCATGACCAGACGGTCAATGCCGAAACCGATGCCGCCTGTCGGGGGCATACCAATTTCCAGTGCATTCATGAAGTCCTCGTCGATGTGGTTCGCTTCCTCATCGCCCTGTGCGATCAGTGCTTCCTGGGCCTCAAATCTGCCGCGCTGGTCGATCGGATCATTCAGCTCAGAGTAGGCATTGCACATTTCGCGTGCGGTGATATAAAGCTCAAAGCGCTCGACATAATCCGGCTGATCCGGCTTGCGCTTGGTCAGCGGTGAGATCTCGACCGGATGATCCATGATGAAGGTCGGCTGGATCAGCTTTTCTTCCACGAATTCATCGAAAAACAGGTTGAGAATATCGCCTTTCTCGTGGCGCTTCTCGTAGTGTACGCCCTTTTCGTCCGCGATTTTCTTAGCCGCAGCAGTATCGGGGATCAGATTGAAGTCCACGCCGGTATATTCCTTGACAGCGTCGATCATCGTCAGGCGGCGGAACGGCTTGCCGAGTTCGATCATGATATCCTCGCCGTTCTCGTCCTTGCCGAACGGGATGCAAGTCGTGCCGCATACTGTCTGTGCGATGTGGCGGAACATATTCTCGGTGAGATCCATCATGCCGTGATAGTCGGTGTATGCCTGATACAGCTCCATGAGTGTAAATTCCGGATTGTGCTTGGTATCGACACCCTCATTGCGGAAAACTCTGCCGATCTCATAGACCTTTTCAAGTCCGCCGACGATCAGGCGCTTGAGGTACAGCTCCAGCGAAATACGCAGCTTGACATCCTCATCCAGCGCATTGTAATGCGTTTCAAACGGTCTTGCAGCGGCGCCGCCCGCATTTGCAACGAGCATAGGCGTCTCGACTTCCAGGAAGCCCTGTGCATCGAGCCACGAACGGATTGCGGCGATAATACGGCTGCGCTTGATGAAGGTATCGCGCACATCCTCATTCATGATGAGGTCGGTGTAGCGCTGGCGGTATCTGGTATCGCGGTCGGTCAGACCGTGGAATTTTTCGGGCAGCGGCTTCAGAGACTTCGAGAGCATTGTGACCTTTTTCGCATGGACGGAAAGCTCGCCTGTTCTGGTGCGGAAAAGGGTACCAGTGATGCCCATGAGGTCGCCGATATCGCCGTATTTGCGGAACGCCGTGAAGGCCTCCTCGCCGATGTCGTTCATGCGGACATAGACCTGAATTCGGCCGGTTCTGTCGCGCAGATCAAGGAAATTCGCCTTGCCCATTTTGCGCCAGCTCATGATTCTGCCGGCGACCGTGACGGTGAACTTTTCATTCAGCGTGTCATAGGCGGCCTTTTTAGCTTCCTCGTCAAGATCAGCGGGGAGTTTTGCTTCTTCTGCCTCATACATCGCACGGCAGTCGGCGGTGCTTGCGGTCACATCAAACTTTGTGATGGTGAACGGATCATTGCCGCTCTGCTGCATTTCCGTCAGCTTATCGAGACGCACCTGTCTGAGCGCATCAATATCCTCTGCCGGCTGGACTGCCTGTTCATTTACATTCTGCTCACTCATGTTCAGCCCTCCGGATGATTCTCAAAGACGCCGGTGTTGGAGATCTCCAGAACAGTGAAGCTCATGATACCGACCGGAGCCTCGACGATGAAAGTATCGCCGACGTGTTTGCCAATGACAGCTTTGCCGATCGGAGAATCGTCCGAGATCTTGTGGGCATCGTAATCTGCCTCGGAACGGCCGACGATCTGAAGCGTTTCGATCTTCTGGGGCTGACCGTTGAATTCCGCTCTGCTGAGGATGACGCCGCAGCCGGTGCTGACGGTATCGGAGGAGACCTCCGTGATGATTTCCGCGTGCTCCAGTGTATATTCCAGACGCTGGATCTCGTCTTCGAGACGCGCCTGTTCGTTTCTGGCCTCATCGTATTCTGCGTTTTCGGAAAGGTCGCCGTGGCTTCTTGCTTCTGCGAGTGCATTTGCGACCTCGGTACGGCGGGTGCCCTTCAGGTAGGAGAGTCTTTGTTTTTCAGCCTCATAGTGCTGCAATGACATTTTGTCTCTGTATTCCTGCTCCATGATATCCTCCTTATGGTGAATCAAATATTAGGCAGAGGGAGCAGTGAAAATGCGCTGCTCCCTGAATCCTGATCGTTTTTTATTCCGTGATTTCGCTGTGGAATTCCTGCAGGGATTTGACACTCAGAGTGCCGCCCTGTGCTTTGATTGCCGCAATGCCTTCTGCGGTCGCAGATGCAGCCGCCATTGTAGTGATGTAGGGGATGCGGTATTTAATCGCCGCCTTACGGATATAGCTGTCATCGTGCAGGCTGTCCGCACCGGCCGGTGTGTTGATAATGAGTTCAATCTTACCGTTGGTCATCGCGTCGGTAATGTTGGGTCTGCCCTCATAGAGCTTGCGGATCTTTTCCGCCGGAATGCCTGCCTCTGCGATCATATCATAGGTTTTGCCTGTTGCGAGGATCGCAAAGCCGAGATCATGGAACTTCTTTGCAATCGGCAGCAGCTCCGACTTATCCATATCGCAGACGGAGAGCAGAACCGTGCCTTCGGTCGGCAGCTTGGTCTGCGTTGCTTCCTGTGCCTTGAAATATGCCTCGCCGAAGTTCGGAGAAATGCCGAGTACCTCGCCAGTGGAACGCATTTCCGGTCCGAGGATGGGGTCGACCTCCTGGAACATATTGAACGGGAACACTGCTTCCTTGACGCCGTGATGCGGGATCTTCTTGTCGCGGAGCGCCGTTACCGGAGACGGCTTGCCGGTCAGCTCTGCGGTCATGATCTGCGTTGCGATGCGGACCATGTTGATCGCACAAACCTTGGAGACGAGCGGAACAGTTCTCGATGCACGCGGATTTGCTTCGAGGACATAAACGGTGTCATCCTCGATCGCATACTGCATATTCATCAGGCCGGAAACGCCCATTTCAACGGCGATCTTCTTAGTATAATCCTTGATCGTTGCAACATGTTTCTCGCTGAGATTGAGGGACGGCAGCACGCAGGCGGAGTCGCCGGAATGGATGCCGGCAAGCTCAATATGCTCCATAACAGCCGGGACGAAGCATTCTGTGCCGTCGGAGATTGCATCTGCTTCACACTCGGTCGCGTGATGCAGGAAGCGGTCGATGAGGATCGGTCTGTCCGGTGTGACACCGACAGCCGCCGCCATGTAGACGCGCATCATGTTGTCGTCGTGGACGACCTCCATACCTCTGCCGCCGAGGACATAGGACGGACGCACCATGACTGGATAGCCGATGCGGTTCGCGATTTCCAGTGCATCGTCAACAGTGACGGCCATGCCGGATTCCGGCATCGGGATGCCGAGCTTATCCATCATTGCGCGGAAATGATCTCTGTCCTCAGCGAGGTCGATCGTCTCCGGCGAGGTGCCGAGGATGCGGACGCCGTTCTTTTTGAGGTCAGCTGCGAGATTCAGCGGTGTCTGACCGCCGAACTGAGCAATGACGCCGACCGGTTTTTCCTTCTCATAAATCTGGAGCACATCTTCAAGCGTCAGCGGCTCGAAGTAGAGCTTATCAGAGGTATCATAGTCAGTGGAAACGGTTTCGGGGTTGCAGTTGACGATGATCGTCTCAAAGCCGAGCTCCTTCAGTGCAAGCGCCGCGTGGACGCAACAGTAATCGAATTCGATACCCTGTCCGATACGGTTCGGGCCGCCGCCGAGGATCATGATCTTCGGACGTTCTTCATTGCAGGGACTCTCGTCCTTTTCAATGTGATAGGACGAATAGTAGTAAGCGCTGTCCTTTGTACCGGAAACATGAACGCCTTCCCAGCCCTCACGGATGCCGGCGGCATAGCGCGCATTGCGGATATCTGCCTCCGGGACTTCGAGGATCTGGCTGAGGTAGCGGTCGGAGAAGCCGTCGAGCTTTGCCTGACGCAGAACGCTGTCTGCCGGCACCTTGCCCTTCTGCTCAAGAAGGAGATTCTCCTCCTCGACCAGCTCCTGCATCTGCTCGATGAACCACTTCTTGATGCGTGTCAGATCGTAAAGCTCATCGACAGTTGCACCCTTGCGGAGTGCTTCATACATAATGAACTGCCGGTTGCTGGTCGGATAGATCAGCATGGAAAGCAGCTCCTCTTTTGTCTTCTCGTGGAAATCCTTTGCGAAGCCGAGGCCGTATCTGCCGGTCTCCAGCGAGCGGATTGACTTCTGGAAGGCTTCCTTGTAGGTCTTGCCGATGCTCATGACTTCGCCGACGGCGCGCATCTGCGTACCGAGCTTATCTTCAGCGCCCTTGAACTTTTCAAATGCCCAGCGAGCGAACTTGATGACGACATAATCGCCGGAGGGGACATATTTATCCAGTGTGCCGTATTTTCCGCATTCCATCTCGTCAAGCGTCATGCCGGTTGCGAGCATAGCAGAGACCAGTGCGATCGGGAAGCCGGTCGCCTTGGAGGCCAGTGCGGAAGAACGGGACGTACGCGGATTGATCTCGATGACGATGATTCTGTCAGAGACCGGATCATGTGCGAACTGGCAGTTGCAGCCGCCGATGACCTGAACCTTGTCGACGATGCGGTAGGCCTGATCCTGCAGACGCTTCTGCACATCTTCGGAAATGGTCAGCATCGGTGCAGAGCAGAAGGAATCGCCGGTATGCACGCCCATCGGATCAATATTCTCGATGAAGCAAACCGTGATCATATTGCCCTTTGCATCACGGACGACCTCAAGCTCAAGTTCCTCCCAGCCGGTGACGCATTCTTCGACAAGAACCTGACCGACGAGCGATGCCTGAAGACCTCTTGCGCAGACGATCTTCAGCTCTTCGACATTGTAGACCATGCCGCCGCCGGCGCCGCCCATTGTGTAAGCCGGACGCAGTACGACCGGATAGCCGAGCTCCTCAGCGATTGCAACAGCTTCATCCACAGAATATGCGACTTCGCTGCGTGCCATTTCCACGCCGATGGATTCCATTGTTTCCTTGAATTCGATTCTGTCCTCGCCGCGCTCGATCGCATCGACCTGCACACCGATGACCTTGACATCGTACTCCTTGAGAACGCCGGCCTTATCCAGCTCGGAGCAGAGATTCAGGCCGGACTGTCCGCCGAGATTCGGCAGGAGTGCATCCGGGCGCTCTTTCTTGATGATCTCTGTCAGCCGCGCACAGTTGAGCGGCTCGATGTAGGTCACATCTGCAACATCGGGATCCGTCATGATCGTCGCTGGGTTGGAATTGACCAGCACGATCTGATAGCCGAGCTTGCGGAGCGCCTTACACGCCTGCGTACCGGAATAGTCGAATTCGCAGGCTTGTCCGATGATGATCGGGCCGGAGCCGATGATCATAACTTTGTTAATATCGTTTCTTTTTGGCATAATGCGAACACCTCACTTCAACTAGATATTATATCACAGATTGCACCCTGAATGCAAGTGTTTTTTGATCTCTTTTTAAAATTTAACAAATAAGATATTTTTTCCCCTGCTGTCCGCAGCGGTTTGGGGAGATTTCATAACGAAGAAAGCGGTTGGCGCCGTGTGCTTCAAGGCAATACCGAACAGAGTCGGTGCTGCTGTGCATTCAGAGCTCAATGAGCTTTGCAACAGCTTTCAGTATCGCAGCGGCGTCGTCCATATCGGGTTGACCGTTCTGATTGCAGTCGGCGTTTTGTTTTCCGACAGCGGAGATTACGGCATCGCCGTCCTCTGCGCAGTATCTCGCGATCAGAACGACATCAGAGACATCGACACTGCCGCTGAGATCGGCATCACCTTTCAGGAGCGGCGGCAGGATCTCCTGTCCGGCCGATGTGGTCTCTGTGACGGTCTGCGTTGTGGTGGTCTCGGTGAAAGCGGTCGTTGTTTCAGTCACGGCAGCTGTTGTGGCTTCGACGGTGCGCGGTGCGGCAAACACGACATAGTTTACGCAGTTTGCGGACTGTCCGTTCATGCCGAGTGAAACCGTTTCGCCGGCCTCTGCATCTCTTGCATAGCATACAAAATGCACACTGCCGGAATTGTCGAATTCCACATCGGTCTTTGTCCAGTCGGAAAGCCATGCGGGGAGCGGGCTGACGCGGTCATCCATTGCAGCATAGAGCGTGACGGGCTGCGCAGGGATGCATTCAGCAAGCGCATCGTCATAATACTTCGAGTCGCAGGCAGTCATGATGATCTCGGAATCTTTCAAGGCATCCGGCAGGGCGGAAACCGTCACATCGCGGTCGCCGAACATCAGCATTCCGGAATAAGTTCTGTCGTAAAGAGCCCAGTTCTTAGCGTGCTCGCGGTCGAGGACATATAATTCGCGGATATATCGGCCGGTGAGCGGCAGGGCTTTTTCTTCGAGGAACCAGCGCTGATCGGGTTCGCCGTTGCATTCCCATTCGATGACAGTCGTACCGGGATCCTTTGAACCGCCGGAAACGCCCGCACAGCTCCGATCATCGGAGATTCTTGTCACGATTTCATAAGCACCGTCGCTGCCCTTGACGAATTTTACGAGCTGACCGTCATTGGTGCTGCCGCTGCTGCATCCGATATTCGTGCCGTTGTCGGGCTTTGCACCCACAGCCTCCAGACCGTACCAGCGTTCGCCGCCGAGGTCTGCATAGAGAATATAGTATCCGTCAGCGCAGGGCTCAAGATACCAGTAATTCGCATCGCTCTTGGCCTCCTGTGAGACATCGCCGGTCGCGGCGTTCGCCGTCAGATAGAGTCCGCTGCCGGCGTTGCGGATATAATATGCGCAGGAGGAATCGAGCTTTTCTCCGATTTTGACGGTGCTGCCGGAATGCTTGTAGTAGTAGGGCGTCCAGCTTCCGAAATATTGCTCTCTTGTGGCACTGCAGGAGGACAATACCGTTCCTCGCACGCGGCTGCCGGTATTGACATTGCCGCCGGAAATGGTCTTGGTATTGTATTCGCGGAAAGTCGCTTGTGCAGGATCAACACCGCTCATGCTCGTCCAGCCTGCCGCTGTGATGATATTCTCATTCTGCAGTCTGGTATTATAAAAGAGAACATGAGCCGTATCGCGCCATGGTCTGCCGAAATATCCGGACGCGGCCTGTTTGCCTGGATTCGCGGTCACAGTGCATTCCCAGAACAGATAGCCGAGCGTCTGCTGACGCGCCGCCGTGATATAGCCGCCGACGGCCTTATCGGAATAGCCGCCGAAGCAGAGCTCGCAGGCATCGAACACGACATCGCCGGAGCCGAAGATATAGTCGGTATTGCCCTGAATTCTGCATTCTTTGAAATAGGCAGGATTCGCCGTATAGAGCGTATCCTGACTGCTGAGGAAGCTGCACTCATAAAATTCGCAGAAATCCGCTTCGACGCACATTGCCGCCGCACGCTCGGTCGCAGATTTCGCCGTGACATCCAGTCCTGCTTTGCGCTGGACGGTCAGCGTTTCGCCGGTCGCTTCCACGCCGTCCGCGACTTCCTCATTGGTCATGTAGCGGTTGAAGCTGTTTTCAAATGTGATATTCTCCGCACGGAAATATTTTGCGCCGGAGCGGAGCTGCACAGAGGTGCCCCAGCGGGATGCGGCATTTTTTGCGGATTTCGATGCGGCAGAGGCGGCATTGTAATAACCGGAGCTGTCTGCGGAATAATACTTGTAGCCAATGCCGTAATACCATGTGACCAGCACCTCGCCGGCGTTCGGATTGCTGTTCGTGAAGGTCAGATACGGCGTATTGATGCGAAGCTGCTCACGATATGTGCCCGGCTCAATCGCAATGGTTACGCGGGCGGATTCGCTGGTCGGATTCATCTGCGCAGCCGCATTGACGGCCTCGCCGATCGTTTTGAATGTACCGTTTTTGCCGACGGTCAATGTAGATGCGGCTTGCGCCGGGACGGCCGGAGCGGCCGGGAGCGCCGCAGCAAACAGTACGGCGGATGCGGCGGCTGCTGTCAGCCGGCAAAGCATTTTCTTCATATTGTTTCGATTCCCCTCCAGATGATTTCTATGTTTTGTTTGTGCCCTGCGTTTTGCAGGTATTTCATTATTGATTATAGCATAACGGAACCGGAAAGTATAGTGAGTTTTCACATCAATTATGTGAAATTGTCACCGATTCTGCGAAGAATGCTTGAAAAAAGCGTCAACAAAAAAAATTTTTGAAAACCCCTTGACAATTTCAAACGAATGTGCTATAATATCAGAGTTGACGGTTCAAGTTCGGATCGCCAAATGCGCCGGTAGCTCAGCTGGATAGAGTAACTGGCTACGAACCAGTAGGTCGGGGGTTCGA
>JAKSPK010000004.1 GCA_024404875.1 Oscillospiraceae bacterium | reverse complement strand
TTTTTTATATTTTTTACCTCCTTTTTTCGCTTTTTCTGGGTATTTCTTCCTTCATCTAATCTTTTTCGACTATATTTTCCGAAATCCCCCTTGCGTTCCTTTCTTATTTATGATATAATATATCTATACGAACGAGCTTGACGCAGAAAGGAGTTATCATGATTCATCTGATTGTTTCCATTATTGTCGGCGCTTTCATCGGCTGGGTTGCCGGCCAGATCATGGGTACTGAGAAAAAAGGCTTTATTGTCAATGCTGTTCTCGGTCTACTCGGAGGATTTGTCGGCGGACTCATCGGCAATCTGCTGCATATCGGCAGCGGCTGGCTGGTCAGTATGATCCTGAGTATAGTGGGCGCTTGCCTTGTCATTTTCGTTTTTAACAAACTGCGCAAATAATCAGGACAAAGCCGCACAGCCCATTGACTGTGCGGCTTTTTTTCTTATATAGATATCTTTCCTTGCGCAGCCTGCAAAGATCTATTACCCTATATATCTTTCGTCTGTTTCCCGGCAAACCACATTCGGATGTCCCTTTAAACGAAACTACTGATATGAGAGATTCTGTACCCCATAATATCTATATGTAATTCTCATTCGCAATAGTTAACTCCCATTTTGACTCTTCCTCAAACATATTCACATCAAATGATTATCAGTTCACGAAACGCCCTGATGATACTGCGTTTCCGAAACAAATACTATGACATGGAGGTTCTTATGCTTATTGATTTCCACACACACATTTTTCCTGAAAAAATCGCAGAGAAAAGTATCGCCGCCCTCGAAGCCGGCATCCGCAATATTCAAGGCGCTGATTACCGCAAGGGAGAGGCATTGACGTTCCGTCCTGCAACGCTCGACGGGCTGCGTGAATCGATGCAGCATTCTCATGTTGATCTGAGTATTTGTCTTCCGATCGCGACAAAGCCTTCTCAGACAGCACACATCAATGACTATGCTGAAACCGTACGCGATGCACGGACGATCTCATTCGGCACCGTACATCCCGCAGATCCAGATGCGCCTGCTGTTCTCGCCGACCTCAAACGCCGTGGTTTTCTCGGTATCAAACTGCATTTGCAGTTTCAGCAGTATGATATTGACAGTCCTGCGGTCATCCGCATTTTGCAGGCAGCGGAATCACTCGGACTGCTTGTGATTTTCCATGCCGGAGCAGATATCGGCCTTCCGCCGCCTGTCTATACCGCTCCGGACAAAATTCGTCATGCCCTCGATTATGTGAGCGGCGAAAACCTCATCGCTGCTCATCTCGGCGGCTGGGATCAGTGGGACATGGTTGAGAAATACCTCGTCGGAACACCGGTGTATCTTGATACCGCATATATCGCACAATTTCTCCCGCAGGAGCAATGCCTGCGCATCATCCGTACACACGGTGCAGACAAGATACTGTTCGGTTCGGATTCGCCGTGGGAGGATCCTGCAGTTACCCTTCAATATCTCAGTTCGCTCGGCCTGACCGATCAGGAACTGGAACTGATCACACACCGAAATGCTGAACGCATTCTCGGAATCTGAAACGATAGGAAGGACAACATGAAACAAGTCACACTCGCCGGCATAACCGTGCCGCAGACCGCTGCCCTTGCACCGATGGCATCCGTTGCCGATACCGCATATCGGCTGCTCTGCCGGGAGCACGGTGCCTGCATGGTCACGGGCGAGCTGATCTCCGCAAAGGGGCTTTGCTACGGCAGTCGCGGCAGCGCAGAGCTTTGCCGCATCACCGATGCCGAACGGCCAATGGGTCTGCAGCTATTCGGAGCTGAGCCAGAATTCATCGCCGAGGCTGTCAGGCGGATTCTGCCCTTCCGGCCTGACTTCATTGATCTTAACATGGGCTGTCCGGTGCCGAAGGTCGTCAATCAGGGCGCAGGTGCAGCACTTATGAAAACGCCGGAGCTCGCCGGTCAGCTTATGCGAGAGGCTGTCAAAGCAGCTGACGGTTTCTGCCCGGTAACAGTCAAAATGCGCATCGGCTGGGATGCGGATAGCATCTGTGCAGCAGAATTTGCAAAACGCATGGAGGCAGAAGGTGCGGCGTTCATCACGGTTCACGGCAGAACGCGCACACAGTTTTACAGCGGAAATGCAAACTGGAAGCCGATCGCCGCAGTCAAGCGTGCCGTAATGGTACCGGTCATCGGTAACGGCGATGTCACAGACGGGGCTTCTGCACTGAGGATGTATAGCGAAACCGGCTGCGATCTGGTCATGGCAGGCCGCGCGACCTACGGAAATCCGTGGCTCTTTGCGGAGATCGCAGCAGCTGTCAGCGGCGGCACATTCACCCCGCCCGATGCCGAAACAAGGCTGCATGAAATGCTCCGGCATATCCGCATGATTCTTGAACGAAGTGAAAAATCCGAGCATCTGGCCATGCGTGAAGCACGCAAACACGCACTCTGGTATCTCAAGGGCTATCCGGGTGCATCAACCTTCCGCGGGCGTTCAGCATCGCTGGAGTCCTATGCAGATGCCGAACAGCTTGTCCGCGATTATCTTGCTTATTACAACACCCAGCACGGCTGAAACAGAATGCAAATGGCCGCTGCACTGCTGCAAGCGAGACAATATCTCTCAAAGAACGCCGTACGCATTCACGGCGTTCTTTGTGCATTACCCGGCTCCGATATGAGCTCAAGCTGTGAAATCCGGCGTTATTATTTTTCCGTATCCATTGCACTTTTCTCCAGAATATGTTATAATAGATGCTAGCTGTTGCTAACAGACAACAATAACAGGAAATGGTAAATATGAGCTTTCTGCTGGAATACATCAAGGCCCCACGCACAATCGGAGCAGTTTCACCAAGCGGAAAGGAACTGACTAAGAAAATGATGCTGCCGATCAATTTCCAAAAGGCAAATGTCATCGTTGAATTCGGTCCCGGGACAGGCGCATTCACCCGTGATCTTGTGATCCGCCGAAAGCCTGCTACAACGCTGATTCTCATTGAACAGAATGAACGCTTCTGTCGTGAACTGCGCGAGCTTCTCTGCAATCAGCCAAATTTGCATATCATTCACGGAAATGCCGAAAAAATCTGTGAGTATCTTGCCAGATTCGGCTTCGACCATGCTGACTATATTGTCTCCGGTCTTCCGTTCACCACACTGTCGGGGAATGATTCCAACCGCATCCTGCGTGCTGCACAAAAGGCAATCGGCGGATCCGGCCGCTTCATTACATTCCAATACACTATGCTCAAAAGGAAATTCTTCGAACGCTATTTTGATATTTCTCATGTGCTGAAGGCGGTCAGAAATCTCCCGCCTGCCAATATTCTCGTCATGAAGAACAAGGTCTGAGCACGCACAGGAGCGCGAAGGGAGAGATCCGGATGGAACCGTTTGTGCATCTTCATGTACATACTGAATACTCACTGCTCGACGGCGCCTGCCGGATCGACCGACTCATGGATCGCGTCAAACAGAACGGACAAACCGCCGTCGCGATGACCGATCACGGTGTCATGTACGGCGCTGTACAGTTTTATCAGGCAGCAGCCGAGGCCGGAATTCATCCTGTCATCGGCTGCGAGGTCTATATTGCACCCCGTTCGCGCTTTGACAAGGAAACCGCAGCCGACCGCAGTCCCTTTCATCTGACGCTGCTCTGCGAAAACAATCAGGGCTATCAGAATCTTCTGCAGATCGTGTCAAAAGCGAGCATCGAGGGCTTTTATTCCAAACCACGCGCTGACTGGGCGCTGCTAACTGCTTATCATGAGGGATTAATCGCGCTGTCCGGCTGCATGAGCGGCGAGGTCTCGCGCAAACTTTCAGCAGGCGATTATGATGCCGCTAAGCAAACCGCGCTGCGCTATGCGGAGCTGTTCGGCAAGGATCACTACTATCTTGAAATACAGAATCACAATATGGCAGAAGATCTGCCGATCCTCAAGGGCATCCGGCGGATCGCAGCCGAGACCGGTCTGCCGCTCGCCGCATCCAACGATGCGCATTATCTCACAAAAGAGGATGCGGGGCTGCAAAAGCTGCTGGTCTGCATCCAGACCGGAACAACGCTTCGGGCACCATCCTCGATGGCGCTGCCGAACAATGAATTCTATCTGAAATCGACCGATGAAATGAATGAACTCTTTCGTGACATACCGGAAGCACTGCGCAATACAGCGGAGATCGCACAACGCTGCAATGTCACATTTGAGTTCGGGAAAATCAAGCTTCCGAAGTATCGCGCTGAGGGCGTAAACGATACAACTGCATATTTCCGAAAGCTCTGTACTGACGGACTGCATCGCCGCTATGGCGCAGAACCTTCTGCGGAGGCTGTCGAACGGATGCAGTATGAATATGATGTCATCACCCGCATGGGCTATGTCGATTATTATCTGATCGTCTGGGATTTCGTGCACTACGCAAAAAGCCATGATATTCCGGTCGGGCCGGGACGCGGCTCCGGTGCGGGCAGTCTGTGCGCTTACTGCATCGGCATCACCGATATCGACCCGCTGAAAAACGGCCTGCTCTTTGAACGCTTTCTGAATCCGGAGCGCGTCAGTATGCCGGATTTCGATATTGATTTCTGCATTGAGGGCAGACAGCGCGTGATTGACTATGTGACACGCAGATACGGAACGGATCATGTCGCGCAAATCATCGCATTCGATACGCTGAAAGCGAAAGCCGCGATCCGCGACACCGGCCGCGCAATGGATCTCCCTTATTCATTCTGCGATCAGGTCGCGAAAATGATTCCCTACGACCTGAATACGACGCTTTCAAAAGCGCTCGATATCTCGCCGGAGCTAAAGGCAGCCTACGACGAAAAACCTCAGGTGCAGCAGCTCATCCGCATGGCCGCAAAGCTGGAGGGAATGCCGCGGCATACCTCGGTTCATGCAGCGGGCGTTGTGA
This sequence comes from Oscillospiraceae bacterium, assembly GCA_024404875.1. Classification (GTDB taxonomy): domain Bacteria; phylum Bacillota; class Clostridia; order Oscillospirales; family Ruminococcaceae; genus Firm-04. The sequence goes on along the minus strand of JAKSPK010000004.1, from coordinate 100,904 downwards.
TCTCTGCAGTGCCGGTTGCAGAGCAGGTGCCGCTGCAAAAGAATGATGATGTCGTTGTCACACAGTATACGATGAATATTCTAGAGCAGCTCGGCCTGCTGAAAATGGACTTCCTCGGACTGCGAAATCTGACAGTCATCCGCGAAACAGAGCGTCAGATCCAGCAGCGGAAGCCAGAATTCAAGGTCTCTGAAATCCCGGAAGACGATCCGGCGGTTTTCCGGATGCTTGCAAAGGGAGACAGCATCGGCGTATTCCAGATGGAATCGGACGGGCTGCGCCGCGTACTGATCCGGATGCAGCCGAACTGCATCTCCGATCTCACAACGGTAATTTCTCTCTATCGGCCAGGACCGATGGATTCCATTCCGCAGTATCTTGCGGCGCGTTCCGATCCGTCAAAGGTGCATTACGATCACCCGCTGCTCGAACCGATCCTGCGCGAAACTTTTGGCTGCATCGTCTATCAGGAACAGGTCATGGAAATCTGCCGTACACTCGCAGGATATTCCTATGGCAGAGCCGATCTCGTACGCCGCGCAATGGCAAAGAAGAAGCATGATGTTATGGAGCAGGAACGTGAGATCTTCATTCACGGAAACGATACCTGCTGCGGTGCGCTGGCAAAGGGCGTTCCGGAAAAAACGGCGAACATGATCTTTGACCGCATGGCGGCATTCGCAAGCTATGCGTTCAACAAATCCCATGCCGCTGCTTATGCGCGTGTCGCCTATGAAACTGCGTATCTCAAATGCCGCTGCCCTGCAGAGTATTACTCTGCGCTAATGACTTCGGTCATCTCGTATACGCCGAAGCTGCTTGAATATATCGCGCTGTCAGAGGCAGGCGGCATCCGTGTATTGAAGCCCGATATCAACACCTCGAATGCCGGCTTTACGGTCTCCGGCCGAGATATCCGCTTCGGACTGCTCGCCGTACGCGGACTTGGTGCAGCAGCGATCTCGAAATATGTGCATGAGCGGCAGGAGAACGGAAAATATCGCAGCCTGCAGGATTTCTGCAAGCGCAATGCCGGTACAGAGCTGAACAAACGCGCCGTCGAGAGCCTGATCCGATGCGGCGCATTTGACGGGCTCGGCTGGAACCGCCGCCAGATGCTCGAAACCTATGAACAGATCATTTCCGCAGTCGGCAGCGAGAACCGCTATATAATCTCCGGCCAGCTTTCGCTGTTTGGCGGCAATGAACCGGAAGCCGGAATGCCGCAGATGCAGCCGCCGGATGTGCCGGAATATCCTGAACAGCTTTTGCTGCAAATGGAAAAGGAAATGACCGGCCTGTTTCTCTCCGGTCATCCTCTGCTGCGCTGGAAGCCATACTGTACACTGCTTCGTCTGCCTGAGACTGCAGATCTTCTGCGGATGCGCGATCACACGCAGTTCACGCTGCTCTGTATGATTCAGGAAGTGCGGCAGATCACAACAAAAAAAGGCGACAGAATGTGCCGCATGACCGTTTCGGATTTTTCCGGCGAGGCGGAATGCATCGTGTTCCAATCGCTCTATCCAATGGTGCAGAATCTGCTCGTACCGGATACAGTCATCTGGCTAAAGGGAAAGGTCTCGCGCAAGGACAAAGAGGTGCAGATCATCTGTGACGGCGTAATGCAGGAAAAAGTATTTGCCGATTTTGCTGCCAGTAAAATGCTCTGCTGCAAGTTTGATGATAATGCTCAGGAGCAGATGAAAGCGGTCATGGAGCTCTGCCGCAGATCCCCCGGTGATACGCCGCTTTGCTTCTGGCTGAATCAGAGCCGGAAATACCTGTTCCCGCGGCATCCGTCCGGTGTGCAGATCAACGCTGCATTTCTCAAATGTCTGAACGAAACGCTGCCGCAGACTCAGTTTGCACTGATTGACCGCAGGAGGTAACCCGTATGTTCTATGAATCACTTTCTCCGGAGCTGGAGCAGCGGATCCTTGATGACCGCAGACACGGTTTCACATCTCCCTTTGCCGCGCTGGATTCGGACTGCATACGCCGGAAGAAGCGGCCAAGCGATGTGTCGAAAATCTATCGGCTCCCTTTCTCCAAAGATGCCGACAAGATCCTCAACAGCGCATTCTATAACCGCTACGCTGACAAAACGCAGGTGTTCTCATTCTTCCGGAATGATGATCTATCCCGCCGCGCACTTCATGTGCAGCTGGTCTCGCGCATTGCACGAAACATCGGCTCGGTGCTGGGACTGAATCTCGATCTGATCGAGGCAATCGCAACCGGTCACGACATGGGGCACACGCCTTTCGGTCATGCCGGCGAACACGCACTCCATGACCTCTATCACGAACGGACTGGCCGCTGCTTCCGGCATAATCTCCACAGCATCCGTGTGCTGGATACGATCATTCCCTACAACATCTCCCTGCAAACGCTGGACGGGATTGTCTGTCACAACGGTGAGCTGCCGCTGGCAGAATACCGCCCGGTCCCGCTTGCCGGATTTGCAGCATTCGATCAGCGGATGCAGGAATGCATTCTCGATGAGGACAGCGACAGCAAGCTGATCCCGATGACACTGGAAGGCTGTCTCGTTCGCATCTGCGATATGCTTGCCTATCTCGGCAAGGATCGGCAGGATGCAGTCCGAGCGCATCTGATCGAATCTGAAGACATCTTCCCGGAAACCGCCGCAGGACGGACAAATGCTGAGATCGTCAACAATATGGAAGTGAACCTGATCGAAAACAGCTACGGCAAGCCGTTTCTGCGTCTGGATGCAGCACATTTTTCTGCACTCAAACAGCTCAAACGCGAAAACTATGAGCTGATCTACTTCAAGGAAGCCGTTCAGAAACAGGTACGGGAGAGCATTGTGCCGATGATGGAACAAATGTATGCGCACATCTATCAGGATGCCCTGCAGCATGACCGCAGCTCCTGTCTCTACCGCCACCACATCGCTTCGGTTCTCGACAAGCAGCGCTGGTATCCGGCTGAAATTTCTTACGAGGAAACAGATCCGCATGATCTGACAGTCGATTTCATCGCAGCGATGACCGACGATTACTTTGTGGATTATTACCGCGAACTGTTTCCGCACAGCAAATATCACATTTCATATGTCGGATATTTTGATGATATTCCGTAAGTCGCCTTGCAATCCAGCACAGAAATGCTGTCGGACAAGCTGACTGCGCATCTGTGCCGCAGGCTTTGCACGGTATTGGCTGAAATCTTTGCATTCCATTTTTTCTCTCCCATTGCACTTTTCTTAAAAATATGGTATAATAAGGATGTTTACTGCATAGGAATAAATAGTGCGGACTTCGACAAATCCCGCACAGAACGGAGAATCTGATATGATCGAACTGAAAGCCTACCGCGGCCATATCCGCAACTGGGAAGCCCTCTGCGCCGAGCTGGCTCTGGACCGAACGCTCTCCCGCTCAGAACGCGAACACGAGATCATCGTCCACGGTTACGAAAAATGGGGCAATGCCCTCCCCGACCACCTTTACGGAATGTTCGCCTTCGCCCTCTGGGACAGCGCTGCACAGAAGCTTATCTGCATCCGTGACCAGTTTGGTACGAAGCCATTCTACTACTACCCCACCGCAGACGGCCGCCTGCTCTACGGAACCATGATCCGCGATATCATTTCGCAGGAGGGCTTCGTCAAAGAGCTGAATGCAGATCTGCTGCAAATCTATCTCACGCTGACCTATGTCGCCGGAGAGGATACTTTCTTCAAGGGACTCAAAAAGCTCATGCCCGGCTGTCTGCTGGAATGGCAGAACGGAAAGTATACTGTCACCCGCTATTGGGCGCCTTCCTATCACACCGACCGCAGCAAATCGCTCGATGACTATGCTGACGAAATCCATACGACATTACAGCAGATGATGCGCGAGATCAAAACACCGGACGAGACGGCAGAATCATTCCTCTCCGGAGGCGTGGATTCCTCTTATGTACTGGCAATGTCCGATGCAAAGCGTGCGGATTCCTGCGGCTACGATGAGGAACGCTTCGATGAATCCCGCATCGCTGCAAAGACAGCCGAGCTGCTTGGCGTGGAGCATTCTGTTGCGAAAATCACCCCGGAACAGTATTTCGATATCGTACCGTATGTGATGTATAACATGGAGCAGCCGCTCGGCGATGCCTCCGCTATCGTATTCACGATCGGCTGTCTGGAGACCGCAAAGCATACAAAGCTCTGCTATTCCGGCGAGGGCGCTGATGAGTTTTTCGGCGGATACAATATGTACCGCAATGCCGAACGCTACGGTGATGCGCTCCCGACCTTCTATGTCGGCAATACGAACATTATGAAGGAAGATGAAAAAGAACGCATCCTTCAGCATTATGATCCGGAGATTCTGCCGATCAAACTTGTTCAGGATATCTACGGGACGACGGCGGATCTCGATCCGCTGACCAGAATGGCTGACATTGATATCCGCATCTGGCTGGAGGGCGACATCTATCTCAATGTTGATAAAATGAGCACCGCAGCCGGTCTGGAGATCCGGATGCCGCTGACCGACCGCCGCGTCTTTGATATTGCATCGAGAATGCCGGCAGAATTCAAGGTCAATGCAGAACAGAACAAGGTCGCATTCCGAACAGCCGCCGCAAAGGTGCTGCCGGAGGAGATTGCTTTCCGCAAGAAGCTCGGCTTCATCGTGCCGATCAGACTGTGGCTTGCCGATGAACGCTATAATGCAGATGTCCGCAGACTGCTCGGCAGCGAGATCTGTGCAAAATTCTTCAAGCCGGAGGAAGTACAGGCGATCTATGCGGAATATGTCGGCGGCAACTCCGATCTCTGGCGCAAGGTCTGGACGATCTATACTTTCCTCGTCTGGTATGAGGAATACTTCGTGAAACGATGAACAGGAGGCGGAAATATGGAACGAGGATTTCCGACACTGGTACTGATTTTCGGCGGTGCGATCATGCTCTATGCACTGCTGATCCGCATCATCGGATTTGACATTATCCCGCGCAACTGGGCAGTGCAGGCGACCGATCAGAAAGCATATGCCAAACAGTTTTCAAAGGTACTCGCGATTCTTTCGCTTTCACCGATCCTGAGTGGGATCGCGGGGCTGATCTGGGGCGAGGGCATCTGCGGAATCCTGCTCGGCGTACTGTCACTCACGCTGATTTTTCTCTGCGTCAAGCTCTTTTCTCCGCGAAAGGATGACAAATGACAGACTGTGATACCTGCGCCTATTACGCATACGACGAAGACTGGGACTGCTATGTCTGCGATATGGATCTCGATGAGGATGAGTACGAGCGGTATATCCGTGATCAGCGCTCACACTGTCCATATTACCGCGACGGCGATGAATACCGCATCGCCGGAAAGCAGTGATCCGTATGTTTTTATAACAGAACGGTATAATACCATAAGCAATACCACCATGAACCGATGGTCAAGCCATCAGGCGGACTGTGTGCCGTGTTGCCTATAAGAATAATCAAACTGAAAGGAGTGCTGAAAAATGCTGGATCTGAAAAATATCGCGTTCCACGCTGAAAACGAAAGCGGAACCGTACAAATCATCCGTGATATCAGCCTGCATATTGATGCGCAGAAATTTGTTGTAATAACCGGACCGAACGGCGGCGGCAAGTCCACACTTGCCAAGCTGATCGCCGGTATTGAGCCGTTGACAGAAGGCTCGGTCATTTTTGATGGTGAGGATATTACCGGTCTTTCCATGACTGACCGCGCAAAACGCGGCATCGGATTTGCATTCCAGCAGCCAGTACGGTTCAAGGGCTTGACTGTTCTGGATCTGCTGCGCATTGCAGCTGGCAAAACGATCACAGTCTCCGAAGCCTGCGAATACCTGTCCGAAGTCGGTCTTTGCGCCAAGGACTATATCCACCGCGAAGTGAATGCATCGCTTTCCGGCGGCGAGCTAAAACGCATCGAAATCGCAACAATCTTAGCACGCGATGTCAAGCTCGCGATCTTTGATGAGCCGGAAGCTGGAATCGACCTCTGGAGCTTCCAGAATCTGATCCGTATTTTCGAGAAGATGCGCGAATCCTCCAGCGGCCGCTCGATCCTTGTGATCTCGCATCAGGAGCGGATTCTCAATATCGCTGATGAGATCATCGTCCTGGCGGAAGGCAAGATCTTAAAGCAGGGACCCAAGGATACGATCTTGCCGGAAATCATCGGAACCCAATATACGGCGGATGTCTGCCGAAAGCTGACCTGAAAGGAGATGTGACAGCATGAACATGGATGCGATTCAAAAGCAGCTTCTGCAGGAGGTCGCCGATCTCCACGATATACCGGAGGGCGCATACAATCTCCGCGCAAACGGCGAATCTGTCGGACGGCAGTCCACCGCGAATATCGAGATCGTCTCGAAGACCGAAGGCAGCGGCATTGATATCCACATCAAGCCCGGCACAAAAAAGGAAAGCGTGCATATTCCGGTCGTACTCAGCGAAAGCGGCCTCAAAGAAACTGTCTACAATGATTTCTTTGTCGGCGATGATTGCGATGTGCTGATCGTCGCGGGCTGCGGCATTGACAACTGCGGTACGCAGGATTCCGAGCATGACGGCATTCACCGTTTCTATGTCGGAAAGAATGCGAAAATCCGCTATGTGGAAAAGCATTACGGCTCCGGCAGCGGTGACGGCAAGCGGATTCTGAATCCGGTCACCGAGGTCTATATGGAGGAAGGCAGCACGATGGAAATGGAAATGGTGCAGATCAAAGGCGTCGATTCCACAGAACGCACGACCATCGCAAAGCTCGCCGCAGACGCCAAGCTTGTCGTGCGTGAGCGTCTCATGACGCACGGCGAACAGCGTGCCTCCAGCATCTACAAGGTCGAGCTGACCGGCGACGGCTCCAGTGCGGATGTCGTTTCACGCTCTGTCGCAAGAGACCGCTCCTATCAGAAGCTCGATATGTGCATCATCGGCAATGCAGCGTGCAGCGGCCATACCGAATGTGATTCGATCATCATGGATGAGGGACGCATTCTCGCTGTTCCGTCGCTGGAAGCAAACAGTGTCGATGCAGCGCTCGTTCATGAAGCAGCGATTGGCAAGATCGCCGGAGATCAGATCATCAAGCTGATGACTCTCGGTCTGACTGAAGCAGAGGCGGAGGAGCAGATCATAAACGGCTTCCTCAAGTAACTGCATGCAGCAAACATAGTAAATCTTAGCATTGCCGCTGCTTAATCTGATCAACGGCCTTTCCAGCGGCTGATGCGTTGGCTGCCGGACGGAACCGAAAATATGCGAATCTTTGCCGACACACTTCTAAATTGACCACATAATAAACAAAGCAGATGCGGGAGCAAATCCTGCATCTGCTTTATTATTATTCGGTTTCAAGCTTTATGCCATCCTCACTGCCGGTGATATGGACCATATGCAGCGGTGTATCAGAATCAACAATCAGCGTCGCAAGCGGATCTTCGATCTCGACGCGCAATGTGCGGCGAATGTCACGCGCACCGTACTGATGCCCGTGTGATTTCTTCGCAACATACTTCAGCGCAGCCTCATCCCAGTCGATCAGAATGCCGCGCTCAGAAAGTGCAGAAGCGGTCTCTTTCAGCATCAAATCGGCAATGCGTGTGAAATTCTCAACAGTCAGCGGCTTGAATACGATGATCTCATCTACTCTGCCGACGAACTCCGGCCGCAGGAAATCTTTCAGGGCTTTCATCGCTTTCTCGGTCGAGATTTCTGTTTCGGTCTTGTTAAAGCCGACGCCTGTTGATTTGTCTGTGCTGCCGGCATTGGATGTCATTATGATAACGGTATTCTCAAAGTTGACTGTTCGACCCTGCGCATCATCAATGCGTCCCTCGTCAAGAATTTGCAGCAACAGATTCATAACATCCGGATGCGCCTTTTCGATCTCATCAAAGAGGATCGCAGAATAAGGTCTGCGGCGCACCTTTTCAGTCAGCTGACCGGCCTCGTCATACCCGACATAGCCCGGAGGCGAACCGATCATACGCGAAACTGCGTGCTTTTCCATGTATTCCGTCATATCGAGACGGATCAGCGGCTCTGTCGAATCAAACAGCTCATTGGAGAGCACCTTGACCAGCTCAGTCTTTCCGACACCAGTCGGGCCGACAAAGATAAACGAAGCCGGCCGGCGGCGTGCTGTCATCTGCACTCTGCTGCGCTTAATCGCCTTTGCCAGCGCAGAGATCGCCTCATCCTGCCCGATGATATGAGCTTTCAGATGATCCTCCAGATCGCGGAGCTTTGCGTATTCAGTCTCCTCGATCTTATTAGCAGGAATGCCCGTCCAGATCTCGATGACATGAGCAAGATCGCCTGCCTCGACATTGACCTCGACCGGATGCTCCGTCAGCTCATCGAACCGCGCTTTCAGGTGAATCATCTCGCCTTTGCGCGTCTGGAGCTCCTGATAATCCGGATTCGGATCGGATTCGATCGCCTCAATCCGTTCCTGTTTCTCTGCGATCTCAGTCGTAAGACGGTCAAGCTCGGTCAGCTCAGGATGCTGGATGCTGACATACGCGCAGCTTTCATCCAGCAAGTCAATAGCCTTATCCGGCAGGAAACGGTCTGTGATATAGCGCTCGGACAGCACCGTGCAGAGGCGCAGCATGGCTGGAGAAATATGAACGCGGTGGAATTCCTCATAGTATTTCGCAACACCCTTGAGGATCTCAACGGTATCCTCGATTGTCGGCTCATCGACACGAACCGGCTGGAAGCGGCGTTCGAGCGCGCCGTCCTTTTCGATATACTTGCGGTATTCGGAGAATGTCGTTGCACCGATGACCTGAAGCTCGCCGCGGGAAAGCGCCGGCTTCAGAATATTGGCAGCATTCATCGAACCCTCGGAATCGCCCGCTCCGACAAGACTGTGTACCTCGTCAATGAACAGAATGATATTCCCCTGCTCCTTGACTTCCTCGACCAGTCCCTTGACGCGGCTTTCAAACTGTCCGCGGAACTGCGTTCCCGCGACCAGCGCCGTCATATCGAGCAGATAAATTTTCTTATCCTTGAGGTGAAACGGCACATCGCCGGATGCTATCTTCAGCGCGATGCCCTCAGCAACAGCAGTCTTACCGACACCCGGCTCACCGATCAGGCAGGGATTATTCTTCTGGCGTCGCGAAAGGATCTGGATGACACGCGCGATCTCGGTATCTCTGCCGATCACGCCGTCCATTTTCCCTTCCTCTGCACGCATACTGAGATTTGTACAGTAGCTGCCAAGATATTTCAGTTCCTTTTTTCGCTCCTTGCGCTTCGATTTACGGTCATCCTTGCTGCCGCCGGATTTCTCGCTGCTGAAGCGACTGAAAAGACCGCCTGAAGGCTGCTCAGATTTCCCCTTGTCATCATTCTCACTCGGCGTATCATTTTTTTTGTCATCCTCGCCGTTCTGCACATCGGCGAACATACGCTGGATGAAGCGCGGCATCGTACTGGCACCGCCGACCTCAAAGTTATCATCTTCACCGCCCATGAGATCCATCATCTGCTCGCTCATCTGCTCGATGTCTTCATCTGTGATGCCCATATGCTCCATATATTCAGCGACCTGCGGAATATTCAGCTTTTTGGCGCAGACAAGGCAGAGCCCCTCATTGCGCTTTTCGGTGCCGTGCATGGAGGTGATAAACACCACAGCCGGACGCTTTTTGCAGTTGCTGCACATTACCATAATGTGATTACTCTCCGTATACCCGGAGATACGCTCCTTTCCATATTCGGAATGCCATGCAGAACCGTTTTTTGTGCTGCACGGCTGCTGCGCTGCGTTAGCAGAAAATGCACCCGCAGACAACAGCTGATACGACTCCCGTAATACAGCACAGACACGACGAGATGATAACCGGTCTTGCAAGGACGCTGACGCAGCATGACGGAAATCCAGCCGCCGTATGTCTATCGCGATTCGTATTATTATATCAGCATCTGTAAATGCTCATATAGGAACGAGAAAATGATTGACGCATGGATCTCGTTCTCATTGAAATACCTTCCGCCGCCGCCTGACAGCAGAATAATCAGTCGAATCAGCACAGTCAGCAAGATCAGCATAGCGCCAGCTTCAAAAATGCCGATCAGACCGCCAAGCGTATGTTCGGCGCCCCTGCTGATATTGATGAAAATGCTTCTTTGTGTCATAGAGCTGATTAAGGCGACCACAACCATCAACACCGAAAACAGAATCAGGAACAAAAAGATCTGAAGCACTTCGATCGTTGATTCTTCGCCGAACAGCGCCTCCTCAGTCCTTGCGCATTCAGTCGTATCCATCGACGGATTATAAAAATTTGCGATCGTCTGATTCATCAGCGATGGGTTTGCACGCACTTTGTTCTCAAAATTCATCCGGACATAATGCGGCAGACGCGAATCCAGTTCTTCGCCGTATTTCCGGATGAATACATTCATCAGCGATGAAGAGAATTGTGTCTTGTCAATGGTGTCAGATCTGGATGCCTTACAAACATATTCATACAGACTCTCGGTAAAATCTCTGTTGTTCGCATTCATGATGCGGCGCTTGAGTTCTTTTTCGTCCAGAACGGCTCCGTAGTTTCCGTTCTGCACACTGTCAGCAAGGAGCTGTGCAAAGTCCATATGCATATTCGCTGTCTCAAAATTAGTGATATTTGTCTCAGCCGCGACAGATCGGTAGAGGTTCGGTGCACCGACCGATGCCAATATGCCGGCAGCGATTGTCACGACCGCATAGCCGATACTGAGCACCAGAACCTTTGCAAGTCCGCGCCTGGCATTGGAGATAATCACATAGATCGATACACCCAAAACCAAAATATCGTAAATCCACCACGCTGATGCGCTCATGCGCAAATCCTCCTTTTATCCGCATCCCCTGGGATTCGGACGATTTCCTTTATTTCTATCAGATCACAAGCTCGAGTAATCCATCCAGTCAATCCGGTCATAGCCGCGCAGATATAGGTTGCTGCCGATCCGCAGGAAGCCGTCGTAGCCGTCTGTAACCGGCTGAGCCGCAATCATCTGCCCGAAGACATTCACCGTTTCAAACTGCTTACGCAGCTGCACCAGCACTGCCTCCTTTTCATTTACGATCGAAATATCCTTGACATCCTTTGAATAGTCACGGATCACAGGTGACTGCGCTGAACCGTTCAGAATAACCAGAGAATCGGTATGCATCTCCTCATTTCGCAGCAGGATCGCTGCCGTGTTGCCTTCAAAGCAACCGAGCTTCAGGGTATCCGGATAGACATAGCTGCTCAGAAGCTGCCCTTCGCTGTCCAGAAATCCGCACATGGTATCACCGAGCAGAAAAACATTTTCCTCACTGGTATTATATACCGAAATCGCGAGCGTGTCAAGGGGTTGACTTGCCCAAAGATCCGTAATGACCGAAAAGCTGTAGGAATGAACAACAGAATGCATCGATCCGTCCGCCGTATAGATGCTGACAGCATAGCAGCCTTTTTCGTCCGGATGGAATGTCAGATCCGCGAGACGCTCAACGCAGCTCCGCGTATAGATCTGCTGACCCTTGGCATTGAAAACGATCAGCTTGCAGGCACAGGTCTCCGCAGTGGTGACGACCGCGATCATGCCGCTCGGCGAAATCCGCCCGAAAATGATCGGATCATTCAGCGTTTTCTCGAAACGCGTCTTTGTCTCGGTTTCCAGCCGCAGATGCGTGCCGCCGTTCTCATAGATCAGTGCATATTCACCAGCCGTCCGCAGCATTGCATTACCATAGGTATGCTGCCGGGAGGCAAGCGGCGTGCCGTTCTGCTCATAGATCTGCAAATGCGAATCTGTCAGCACCAGCAGCTTTCCTGCCGCAGCACCGAACTGATAATTCTGATCGTGGTACATATAGATCGGGAAATCGCCGGTGACAGGCAGCTGCCCGTTGCTGTATACGCCCTGATGCCGGATTCCGCCTGAGGAGAAGTGCGGCATCCATGAATCCCTGCGCTGATACAGCACAAGGATCACAACCGCCAGCAACAGCAGCCAGACACCCTGCCGGAGGACTTTCTTCTGCTTTTTCTGCCGCCGCTTCGCATAAATATTATTCTGCTTGGCAGGCTTCGTTCCGGATGTATCTTTTCGGAAACGAATGTTCATAGCAGCCCTTCTTTCTTTTGTCCGAATATTCAGAAGCCGCGGATTTCCGCATCATCGTAGAAAACACGATTCAAATAGAGTCCGTGCGCCATTGCAGTGCGGCCGGCAGCAAGTCTGTCCCGCGCCGCAAGGATATCAGGAATCGCATCAGGAGAGTAGATCCCTTCATTGATATCGAGCAGCGTCCCGACGAAGATCCGCACCATATTATAGAGGAATCCATCACCGCGCACCCGCACATCAACCTCACAGCCGTCCTGCGTAACCGATACGCCGTAAATCGTCCGGATACAGTTCATTTCTTCTGTTGCCTGTGCGCAGAAGCTGTGGAAATCATGCTGACCGACGATTTTCTCCGCCGCATAGCGCATTTTTTCAGCATCGAGCGGCCTGCGGTAATGAAACGCCAGATCCCGCATAAATGGATTCTTGCTCTCGTGACAGTGGATGCGGTAGAGATATTCCTTGCCGCGGCAGTCAAACCGCGCATGAAATTCCGGCACCGTATCCTCACAGGCCAGCACGGAAATATCCGGAGGCAGATAACCGTTCAGGGCACGCACGAGATTCAGGCAGCGGATTTCACGCTCCGTATGCAAATGAAGCACGAATGCATTTGCATGAACGCCTGTATCGGTCCGCGAGCAGCCGTAAACCGTCACCGGTCCGTTCAGAACACGCGAGAGCTGCTGCTCCAGCTCGCCCTGCACGGTTTTTGCATTCGTCTGCCGCTGAAATCCATGATAATTTGTTCCGCGATAGGCAATCGTCATTTTCAGTGTCCGCATTGTCACACCTCCGGTCTCTGCGGCTTTTTTTGCTTTCGGATACACAGCAGCAGATACAAAATGCCGCTGCCGATGCTGATGATGCAGCCCGCTGCAAATCCCTGCGGCGTAAACTGCATTCTGACTGTATGTTTCCCCGCTGAGAGCGGAATGCCGATCAATCCGGGGAGCGGCTGCTCTGCCGTGACTGCTTCACCGTCCACGGTAATGCGCCAGCCCTTGTCATACGGTACGGAGAGCAGGAGCATCTGCCTCTCGCCTGCGGTCACGCTGCCGGCAAATATCCGTCCTCCGATCTCAGTCACATCGAGCATCGCCGGATGGAGCGCTTCGATTCCTGCCGCCAGCGCATCCTCATCCAGCCTCGCCAAAATCACAGATGCATTCACTTCGGGCTTTCCGCGCAGTGTCAGCTCTACCGTTACCGTACAGTCTGCGGGCAGCCCGCCGATCTGCCGCAGCGCCATGCCGTTCATATACGGCTGATTCTGCGCATATTTCTCACGACACTGGATTTCACCGTCCGCAAGCACTTCAATGCGCCGAAGCGCTTCGGCTGCGCCGTCCAAATAGATATCATACACAAACTGCCCTGCCGCATCGGTCTTTGTCCGGAAGCGCAGAACCGTATTCTCTTTTTCTTCGGATTCGCCTGCTTTTTCACGCTGCACGATTTCCGGCGCATCAGCTTCGACTGTCTGCGGCACATAAAGCCTCTTCCCGTCGGTCATCTGCGCAAAGAGTGAATTATGCAGCGGAATACAGGTTTCCTCCTCCGGCATTGAAAAATCCGCAGGAACACAAAATCCTGCCGGAACCGCATACCGGAAGGCATAGGCCGGTGCATCGCCGAGCTGACGGTAAAGCGCATCTGACTGCATTTCGCCGTCCGGTGCGATCACATAACCGATTCCCGTCAGCCAAACAGCATCGGGTGCAAGCTGCTGATAGAAGTAGTAATTTGTATTATAATCGGCATCCATACCGAGTTTTTTCAGTGTTTCGGAAAGCGTAGAGGAAATCAAGGAGGAATAGAGCGTTCCGCCGAACGGGATGTCGTAGAACAGCTCCGGATTGAAACCGTGTCCTTTCGTGACTGCCGTACGGGAGAAGCCTTGACTGTTCTCGCTGCTGATCGCTTCTGCGGCCGCTTCAATCTGCGGCTGCGGCGTAAGAGCATCCGCCGTATAAAGCGGCGCGAGGAAAGTGACGGTCATATAGCTGCTGATTGCCAGCTCTCCGCAGACGAGCAGCCCGGTCAGTATCAGCATAATCGGTCGAAACCGCGGCGCGAGCGCCTGCCAGAGATACAGCAAACCGTACAGCACTGCCAGTATGACCGAAACCAGAATGACATCCGTTGTATGATAAAGCGCCGCAAACAGACAGACCGCCGCTGCTCCGACGGACATCGGCAGTAGCATCAGCAGCTTTTTGATTCGCGGCAGTGCATCATCCTCCGCAAGAGTTACCGTGAAGCGATATCCCATGACAAGCATTACCAGAGGTACCAGAAATGCAAAGCGGTGAATGAAGCCGTTCGGAATATGGAACCCATGCCAAAGATAATCAAACGGCGGATACCACAGGCTGACGATCAGAAAGAGCAGCAGTACGCCGCCGCAAATGCGTTCCCGCAGCGGAATGCGCCGCGCAGCCAGATAGCCCGGTACCAGAAAAACACAGAGCATACTCGATGAGAGATTCGGCAAACCGATATGCTGAATCGGATCAGTCAGATCTGCAAGCCGTCCGATCACCGCCGGAAGGCTGTCCGGCAGCACATTCAGCGCAGGCGTGGACTGTGCCGCGGATGCCGTCGCGCCGAGCGCAAACGCCAGCGGCAGCAGCAGGATCGCCGCCATGCCGCCTGCCAGCAGCGAACATCCGAAAAATCTTCCTGCCTCCGCAGGCAGCACCCGCAGCGGCTTCCGCTCTGTCACAAGCAAAATGATCCAACAAAGCACTGTCATTATGGCAGTGATATATGTCATGTATGGATTACAGATCAATGAGAGAAACAGCACCAGCGTATACATCTGACTGTTCCGCTCCCGCACCAGACGAACCGTACCGGCCAGCACCAGCGGAACCATTGCCGCCGCATCGAGCCAGATCAGCTGAAAAAAGTTGTAGACAAACCAGAGACTCAGCCCGTAGACCGCCGAAAAATATACGGCAGTTCCGCTGCGCTTCGGTGTCAGCGTTTGCAGCAGCACACAGCAGAACAGTCCCGCCAGACCAATCCGGCAGCAGACAGACAGAGATAGAAATCCCTGCACAAGCGTTTCCGGCAGCAGCAATGCCGCCAGATTCCACGGATTGAGACAATAGTACGCGAGCAGCGCCCAGAAATTAACGCCGAACCCCGCACGCCATGTATACAGCAGACTTTCACCGCCGCGAACCAAGCGCCGCAGCAGCAGAAAAAACGGATAATACTGTGCACCTGCATCAGATTCCAATGCCGCATCCACGCCAAACGGATATTTGTCGCTGAGGGCAAAGGCCAGCAGCATAATACAGCAAGGGATCAGAAAGCTCAGCAGTCTTTCAAGATGCAGCTTCTTTTTGTCTGTCATCAATACAGTACCGCATTCAGTATAATGACCGCAGCAAACAGCAGGATCATCAATGACAGCGCAATATAATCACGCATTCCGCTTTTCAGCTCACGCAGACGCGTACGCCCCTCACCGCCGTGATAGCAGCGGCATTCCATTGCGAGCGCCAACTCCTCGGCGCGGCGAAATGCAGAAACAAAGAGCGGAATCAGAATCGGGATCAGCGCACGCGCACGCTGTACGATGCCTCCGCTTTCCATATCCGCTCCGCGAGCCTTCTGCGCCGACATGATCTTGTCAGTCTCCTCGATCAGCGTCGGAATGAAGCGCAGCGCAATCGTCATCATCATCGCAAGCTCATGCACCGGCATTTTCAGCTTTTTCAGCGGCGAAAGCAGCGATTCGATCGCATCAGTCAGCACGATCGGCGAAGTTGTATAGGTCAGCAGAGAGGTACCGGCGATCAAAAGGCAAATTCGCACGATCATAAATGCAGAGGTCTGCAAGCCCTCTTCTGTGATCGAAATAAACTTCCAGCGAAAATACTCCTTGCCGCCGTCAAGCAGCAGCAGATTCATCAAGCCGGTAATAATGAGAATCGGGATAATCGGTTTAAGGCTTTTGATGAGCATTTTTGGCGGAATATGTGAGGCGGCCGTCGCAGCGATGACAAAAAAGATGCCTGCCGCCAACGAAACAATATGCTGTCCCCAGAACAACATCACCAGAAAGATCAGCGTAATCATGATCTTATACCGCGCATCCATCTTGTGAACAACGCTGTCCATCGGGAAATACTGCCCGAGTGTGATATCCTTCAGCATCCGGACTTACCTCCCTCCAGTGCGCGGCGCAGCAGCTCCGCACCATATTTCACAGTATAGACCTCATCGGGAAATGTGATGCCGTGTTCGCGCAGGCCGTGAAAGACACGGGTGATCTGCGGCAGAGCAAGCCCCATTTCTTCGAGCGAACTGCCGCGTGCAAAGACATTCGCTGGTGTGTCATAGCAGATAACCTTTGCATGGGAAAGCACCAGCAGCTTCGAGACATATTTTGCAACATCTTCCATGCTGTGCGAAACAAGCATAATCGTACAGCCGGTGCGTTTATGGTATTCGGAAAGCTGTGTCAGGATCTTGGTGCGGCCGTGCGGATCGAGTCCTGCGGTCGGCTCATCGAGGATCAGTACTTTCGGCTCCATGGCCATCACGCCCGCGATTGCGACGCGGCGCTTCTGTCCGCCGGAGAGAGCATAGGGCGCCTTTTCGAGCAGATCTGCGGTCAGTCCGACAGTCTCTGCAGTCTCACGCACTCTGCGATCAATTTCCTTTTCATCGAGCCCCATATTCTTCGGGCCGAATGCGATATCCTTGTAAACAGTCTCCTCAAAGAGCTGATACTCCGGATACTGGAACACCAGTCCGACCTGAAACCGTGCGGCTCTGCGGTCGGCATTTTTTCCCCAGATATCATTGCCATCCAGGAGTACAGTACCCTCTGTCGGCTTGAGCAGTCCATTCATCATCTGCATCAGCGTCGATTTGCCGGAGCCGGTATGCCCGATGATCCCGACAAAATCGCCCTGCTCGATTTGCAGATCAATATGATCGACCGCTGTTTTCTCAAACGGCGAGCCGACGCTGTATGTATAGGTCAGATTTTTCGCTTCAAGAATCGGCATTGCGATGGTTCCTTTCCTGCGGAGATTTCAGCTCCGCTGCGGCCGGTTTCTCCGGCAGCATACTGCACCTTATTTCTGTAGATCGGTGCTGCTTTGAATATCTGTATCAAAGTTCTTTTTTTTGCAGGCATGACAGTAATTTGCCTCAATCGCAAAATGCGCAAGCGTATGCTTTGCGGCAGTCACCTTGCCGATGCCGAGGAACCGATCGAAAAATCCGGTCTGCTCCTCCCCGGCCTTCCATGTCACAGCGGATCTGCCGTCGCCGGACAGAATCCCCTTCTGCATTTCATTTTCACAAAATGGGCATTTCATATGCCCTCCGTCCTGTCATTCTTCCTGTTTCTGAATTAGCTTTGCGATCGCATCCACGCAGGCCTCGACAGTCATGATCTCCGGATCGAGATCATAGCCGGACTGCCGGAGCAAATCAATCAGTTCGGTCGGCTGCGGAACATCCAGTCCCAGACTGCGCATCTGCTGCACATGGGAGAACACCTTCTCCGGCTTCGCATCCATCCGCACCTCACCATGATCGACAACAACAACGCGGTCACACTGCGCAGCCTCATCCATTTCGTGCGTAATAAGTATGATCGTGATGCCGTAATCGCGGTTGAGCAGCTTGATCGTCCGCATGACCTCTTTGCGTCCCTGCGGATCAAGCATGGCGGTCGGCTCATCGAGAATGATGCAGTCCGGCCGCATGGCGATGATGCCCGCGATCGCAACACGCTGTTTCTGTCCGCCGGAGAGCTGATGCGGCGCGTGATGACGATATTCGTACATCCCGACCGCCTGCAGCGCCTGATCGACACGAGTGCGCATCTCATCGGTCGGCACGCCGAGATTTTCCAGTCCGAATGCCACATCTTCCTCGACAATCGTTGCGACGATCTGGTTATCCGGATTCTGAAACACCATCCCGGCATGCTGCCGGATCTCCAGCAGCTTGTCTTCATTCTTTGTGTCCATGCCCGCGACCGTCACGCTGCCCTCAGTCGGGAGCAGGATCGCATTCATGAGCTTTGCAAGCGTCGATTTGCCGGAGCCGTTATGTCCCAGCACCGCGACCAGCTCGCCGTGTTCAAATGAGAGCGTGATGCCTTTCAGCACCTCTGCCGGCTTGGACTGCTCGTCCTCCGCCGGATATGAAAAATGCACATTCTCAATTCTGATAAGCGGTTCCATCATGCAATATCACCTATGAATATTCCGTATTCTATGCAGGCGTAAACAGATTCGGAGCAGATACAGCTTCTGCATGATTTTTCATCATGCAGCCACATTCCGTGATAATCCTATGCTTTTCCGCGGGAACTGCGGTATGCTGCATAAAGAAGACATCGTCGCACCAGCAGAAAAACGCCGGCAGCCCGAATCAGCCTGCGCTGATAACTCCTATCGCCATTTCCTTGCCGCAAAAGGGTGAATTCACCTTTCTGCCGCTTTCCAGATCGCCGTCGCTCCGCAGGGAAGCGCCGCCTTTGCAAGCTCAACCGGCAGGCCAATCTCATCCGCTGATACCGTTCCGCCGCATTTGGGTACGATAAGCGAGTGCAGCAGATAGCCCATGACCGACGGCGAAAGGCCGGTCGTATAGCTGTTGAGCAGGAAGAACAGCGGTTCATCGGAAAGCACATCAAGACAGGCCTCAACCAGCGGATAAATGCTGTTTTCGAGCTTCCAGATCTCACCGCCGGGTCCGCGGCCATAGCTCGGCGGATCCATAATGATCGCATCATATTTCCGATCACGCCGTGCCTCTCTGCGAATGAATTTTTCACAGTCATCGACGATCCAGCGGATCGGTTTGTCGGTCAGGCCGGAGGCTGCGGCATTCTCACGCGCCCACTGCACCATGCCCTTTGCCGCATCCACATGACAAACCTCTGCCCCCGCCGCCGCACAAGCAAGCGTCGCGCCGCCCGTATACGCGAACAGATTCAGCACGCGCACAGGCCGTCCGGCATTGCGGATCGTTTCCTGCATCCAGTCCCAGTTGACCGCCTGCTCCGGAAACAGTCCCGTATGCTTAAAGCCGGTCGGGCGAACGATGAATGTCAGCTCGCGGTAACGGATCTGCCAGCTCTCCGGCGGCTTTTTGCGGTATTCCCACTGCCCGCCGCCCGATTTTGAGCGGTAATAGTGTCCGTCGGCGTGCTGCCAGAGATCGGTCAGGGGCGATGTCTGCCAAATGACCTGCGGATCAGGGCGAATCAGCGTGACATTGCCCCAGCGCTCCAGCCGCTCACCGGATTTTGTATCGATCAGGCGGTAATCCGCCCAGTTTTTTGCGATTCTCATATTCAATCCCTTTGAACCCGTTTTATGGGCTTAATTATTTCAACCGAAGGATCCGTTTCATGATACTGAACAACATTCAGAATGATGATTCACTTTCCGTCAGCCGTTCCAGCACCGTGATTTCGCGCTGAATCCATGGCGTACTGTCAGCCTGATCGACTGCCCTGTTGCAGCACAGCGCCTCCGAAAGCGTCAGCCAGCGCACCTCATAGTCTTCGTCGATCTCATAATCCTGCAGTTGCTGTCCGTGTACGGTATCTCCAACCTCACAAAAATAATAATGCGAATCCATACAGAGCAGATCACCGTGAATGCTGACACGCCGTTCATGTACCGTGAGATATTCACGCAGTGATTCCGGCAAAACATCATATCCGGTTTCCTCGCGCATCTCACGAAACAGTGTATCTGCGAGCGTTTCGCCTGTTTCTCTTCCGCCGCCCGGAAACTTACAGTCACCATGTTTGCGGCTGTAAATCATGAGATACCGAACGCCGCGCCGCACAATCCCGCGCACGGCTGTCCGTTCATGCCTTTCCGCATTTTCGGGATAATTATGCAGATCAAGCGTTATTTCATCCATTCCTGTTTTCCCTCATATATCGCTGCATCTGTCTATGCAGACAGTATGCATTATCAGCATCATAAGGCGACTGTCCAACAGCTTCCAATGCTCATCCTTGTTTTTTGGCTTTCGCCGTCCGCGCGGTAATAACCTCCGCGATTGCAAAAGCATAATTGTTGATGCGGCGGAAATCGCGTCCCTCCAGCATAATGCGAATCGAGGCATCGTCGCGCCGCTCTCGAACAAGAATGCGCCCGTCCGTACCGAGCTCATCCTCGCAGGCGTTGATAAACTTAATGATCTCCGGATCGTTTTTCCAGATTTCACGCCAGTACTGCGGAATCCGAACCGATACAGCGACCTGCGGATCATATTCCATGACCTCGGCCAGCATACTGAGCGGCTTTCCCGTCCGCTGCACCACCTGCAAAAGCCTGGCAGCCGTCATCAGACCATCCGGTGCCGGAATATCATCAAAAAACAAATAGCCGGAGCCGTCACCGCCGAGTGCGAGACCGAGATTATGCATCTTATCCAGCACGAACTGCGGCGCAGGCTGCGTGATCTGAAGCGGAATCCCGCGCCGCTTCGCATAGCGCAGAAAGCCGAGATTCGACATGACCGTCGCTGCAACACCGCGCTCCATGACACGCGGTCTGCCGGCCGGCGCATTCTCCTGCAACTCCAGCCTGTCCTCGCAGAGGATCGCGAGCATCCGGTCGCCGTTGAGCAGCTCGCCGCTCTCATCGACAGCGAGACATCTGCCGCCGTCACCGTCAAATGCAAATCCTGCATTACAGTTATAATCCTTGACAAACTGGATCAGCGGCTCGACCGCCTTCACGCCGCATTCGCGATTGATATTGATGCCGTCAGGATTGTTATTCAGCAGCAGCACCTCTGCCCCGAGATGCCGGAACAGAATCTCCGCTATCCTACTGACAGAGCCGTTCGCACAGTCCAGCGCCACACGCAGCGGGCCGCTCTGCCGCAGATCTATCGGCGTTGCAAGCCGGGATGCCAGGAGCCGGAGGTACCGCTTTCGTGCATCATCCTGGCGGACGATAATGCCGCAGTTCTGATGCGATTTCAGCGGCATGGCCGCGTTCGACGGCATCATGGAAGAGATCGTATCAAGCTGCTCTGAGGACATCGGTGAACCGTCCTTTGCAAAGAGCCGCACGCAGATCGATTCATAGGGCAGATCACCGCCGGTCAGCGCAATGCCGGCCTCCGCATCCTCCGCTGAGAGCATCAGCGCCAGTCCGGAAGACGGTAAAACGCCGAGCGTCTGTGCAATGCCGCCAGCTGCGCAGATGCCCGCACAAAGTGCGGATTCCAGCGCCTCTGCTGAGCGGCGCGGATCGCGCGCGATGTAGAAAACCGGCGGATGATTGCTCGTGCGGCCGATCGCCTGCGCCGCAGCTCTGCCGAGCCGCAGCATCAGCTCACAGGATATCTCTGTGATCGCAATGCCGCGCAGTCCCTCCTGCCGCAAAAATCTGCTCATGTTCTCACTCCCTTTTTCCCGGATTCCGGCATGGTCAGTCTGCTTTCCAGAAACCGCCCCGATGAAAATTCTCATTGCCGAGCGGCTCTGCGCTCAACCGGAAAATAACGCAGCCGTCCGGACAAACAATCGTTTTTGAATATTGGCTGTCCCCGCCAAGGTTTTCCATATTGCCGCCGCTCCGGACGGCCTCCATCAGCGGATAGAGCATCATCATCGTCTTGGAACAGATCCCCTGCCCGTCCTGATTGACCGGACAGCCGTAGGTACAGGTATACCGGTCACCGATCTCCTCACCGTTCCTGCAATAATGCTCGGTCTTGTTTCCACGCAGAAAGCCGGTCACCTCGACTGTGAAAACATATTCTTCATCATACCACTTTTTCACAGTGTTCATCTCCTCATTTTGTTTCCTGCCGAACAACCGGAAGCCGGATAACCGTTTTCAGCTTTTCGGGTGCTGTCTTTCTCGGATCGCTGAGATATATTTCGTGATGCCGCCGGTTCATTGAATCATCGGAGATCAGCCCGTGATCCTGCATATAACCCTGCATCTTGGAAACTGTCTCGTGCTCAGTGTCATAGCTTCCGATGTGCATACACTGCACACAAAGCCCCTCATGATATGAAAAGAATTCCGCAGCAGAGAAATCCATCTTCTTTTTTCCGCTGGCCTCCTGTCTTGCCCATTCAAACTCCTCCGCAGTGACAAAATCCGGCAGACGAATCATCGAGATCCACTGAAATGCATCTTTTCGGGTATTGTCGATCATACCATCCGTGCTGCCGTCCTGCTGCCAGAGTCCCTCCAGCGGCGGCACCGTAAAATCAAAATAACCGGGAATCCGATGATCAGTCATTTTGCTCATTTTCACAGTAAACGCAATGCCGTAAAGCAGCTGCATCGCGTGCTGATATGCACCATTCTCTGCATTTGGATCTCCTGTTCCGCGCACGGCAACGAACTGCATCGGCGGAACGGTCAAAAGCACCGGTTTTTTCGGCGGCAGATAGAATTCCTTGTATTCCTTCTTGAAATCAAATGCCATAGCATACACTCCTCACGCCGCATCCGGTTCAATGATATAACCGAAGAGCGTCCGCTTTGAGGCGAGGAATCCGCTGTACGGCGTCCGGAAGATATGCCCGCACTGGTTATATGCATTGCAGATGCGAATCTCATCCCCATGCTTCTGCAGCACGACTGTATGCACCGACGAGCGGAACCGTTTGCCGCACCAGTAAACATACACGACTGTCCTGCCGCTTTCGAGTGCCGCTTCGATCTTTTCACGCTTCCGCACACGCCTGGCGTGCAGACCGAAATGCTTCAGACAATGGCCAAGCGACAGAAAATTGGTCCCCCAGAAGCCGAACAGGACACGGAACCGCTCCATGTAATACGCGATCTTCGAGAAATCGGCGGAGCGGCCGCAGAGCAGCAGCGCATTGTAAACCGCAATGACCTCACAGCCGCTGAGGCTCATATTGGAAAGCCCGAATTTCATACCTGATACCGCCCCCAGCGACTGACCGTGGATCAGTCCGGCCGGAAGCGGTATCTCCCGATTGTATTTGTAATTCTTTTTGGGCAAGAAACTCATGGATTTTCTCCTGTGTCACGGATCCTGCATATCCGTGAACGAATATTGCTTTCCGCCGGATGCGTCATCACCGAACTGATAGCCAAGATGCGCATAGGCCAGCTGCGTCGCAACTCTGCCGCGCGGCGTGCGCGCCAACATTCCGAGCTGCATCAGATACGGCTCGCAGACATCTTCCAATGTCACAGCCTCCTCGCCGATCGCAGAGGCAAGCGTTTCAAGTCCGACAGGGCCGCCGCGGTAGCCGCGGATCATCATATCGAGCAGCCGGTGATCGAGCTTATCAAGTCCCAGCTCGTCGATTTCCAGACGCTCCAGCGCCTTGCGCGTGGTCTCCTTGTCGATCACGCCTGTACCCAGCACATCCGCAAAATCCCGGACGCGCCGCAGCAGACGGTTCGCAATACGCGGTGTACCGCGGGAACGCTTCGCAAGCTCCATCGCGCCGTCCGCTTCGCAGGGAATATCAAGCAGCATCGCGCTTCTGCGGATGATATCGCTGAGCTGCTCCGGCGTATACAACTCCAATCGCTGCACAATCCCGAAGCGATCGCGCAGCGGTGCGGAAAGCTGTCCGGCTCTGGTCGTTGCGCCGACCAGCGTAAAGGGCTGGAGATCCACGCGGATCGACCGCGCAGACGGTCCTTTTCCGATCATAATATCGAGCGCTCTGTCCTCAAGCGCCGGATAGAGGATCTCCTCGACGGCTCTCGACAAACGGTGGATCTCATCGACAAACAACACATCGCCGCGGCCAAGATTCGTCAGCAGCGCGGCCAGATCGCCGGGTTTTTCGATTGCGGGGCCGGAGGTGATCCGCAGATTCACACCCATCTCATGCGCAATAATGCCGGAGAGCGTCGTCTTTCCGAGACCGGGCGGGCCGTAGAGCAAAACATGGTCAAGCGGCTCACTGCGGCGGCGTGCCGCCTCGATATAGACCGCAAGATTCTGCTTTACCGTATCCTGCCCGATATAGTCATTCAGTGATTTCGGACGAAGCGAGACCTCGACATCGCCGTCTGTCGGAATAATCTCCGGACTGGAAATGCGGCTCTCGTCCTCGTCAAAAACAGGGGTTCCGGTTTGAATCATAGCTAAAAAGTATCTCCAAAATAGTCACATTACTGCTCGAAGAAACGCTTCTTGCGGACATAAAACGGATCAATGCCCTTGACAGCCTTCTTCGCGGCTGCCTCCTCCAGACTGATGAACACCAGCGAATCGCCGGATTTCGTATAATTCTGCATATACTTGGAAAGCGGGAAGAACAGCTTGCGCGTGTTGCCGCTCATATCGAAAACAAAGAGTGTCTGCGGACGCTCGCAGCCGCGGATCATCTCGACCAGATAGCAGGCATCGACATTCGCCTGTCTCGCGAGATATCGAGTCAGCGGACGGAGCAGGTGATCCAGATTCTTCTGGCTCACTCTGTATTCGATCGTCTCCTCCTCTTTCATGGAGATCGCCGGAATATTGAGGTTCCGGGCAACCATAAGAATGCTCTTGATCTCCTGCGAGGAAAACTCCTTACCATAGGAATTCGGATTCAGAACAGCATTCGCAGACTGGATCAGGTCAAACAGACGCAGGCAGTTGAGCTTGTAGCAGTTGACATATCGCTTTGCAAACTGCTGCAAAGAGCGGTAGCTCGTGAAAAACGGGATAAAGATATCACCGTCCGGATTCTGTGTGGTGACCAGCTCCATTGAAATGCCGCCATTGACATCATCCTGCTTCACCGGCCGCTTGCAAATGACATAAACATCACTCTTGATGAGCATTTGCAGAAAGAGCGAGCGTTTCTCCGGTTTGGTAATCGCTTCCTTCAGTAATTCGTCAAGATTCATCTTTATTTCCTCCTTTTTTTCCGCATGATCTGTATTTATTTGATTTATAATTTACTTTTCCATGCTATCAATCCACATTGGTTTGATTATCCGAGCATCCGCTTGCCGAGCTTTGAAAGCGCCAGCCGAATCAGCTCTGACGATGGCAGCGCGGGATCGAGTGACGCAAGCGCTTCCGCCGCCTCACCCTGCGAATATCCCAGAACGAGCAGCGCACTCATCGCCTCCTCCAGACTGCCGCCGCTGATCTGCACCGGTACAGCAGGAAGTCCCTCCCGCTCAACGGATTTCGCGACCTTATCCTTCAGCTCCAGCACGATGCGCTGTGCAGTTTTCGCGCCAATACCCTTCGTCTTGGTAAATTGTTTATAATCTCCCGCCGCAACACTCAGTGCAAAGCGATCGGGCGTAAAATCAGAAAGAATCGCCAGAGCCGCTTTCGGCCCGACGCCCGAAACGGAAACCAGCTGATCGAAGCAGCTTCGCTCACTGCGTGCCGCAAAGCCGTAGAGCGCAATCTCGTCCTCACGGACTGTCATGCGCGTGAACAGCATCGTTTCGGTATCGACCGCACCGACGGCAGCCGCCGTCTGCACACTGGTACGGCAGGCATAGCCCACGCCCCCGCAGTCGATCACGACAAGTCCCGGTTCTTTGTAGGCTACCGAGCCGCGTAAATGATCTATCAACAGACTGCCCTCCTGTCTCAGTAATCCGGCTTTGCGCAATGTCCGTGACAGATCGCCAGCGCCAACGCATCGGCGGCATCATCCGGCTTCGGAATCTCGCTCAGATGCAGAATCCTGCGCGTCATATCCATAACCTGCCGCTTCTCGGCCTTGCCGTAGCCGACGACTGCGGATTTCACCTGAAGCGGCGTATATTCGCAGATCGGAACATTTTTTTGCGCACAGGCCAGCAGGATGACACCCCGCGCCTCTGCGACCATAATGCCGGTGGTTTTGTTCGTATTGAAATAGAGTTTTTCCACGGAAAGCACCTGCGGCGTATAGCGTTCCAGAATATACACGGTATCGGTATAAATCTGCGCAAGCCGTTCAGAGAATTCCATGTCGGCCGGTGTGAAAATTGCGCCATACTCGACGGTTTTGAAGTTCATGCCCTGATAATCGACAATGCCGAATCCGACTGTCGCATATCCGGGATCAATACCGAGAATCCGCAATCCGTTCACCTCCATACTCAACCTATTCTATTATACCATAAACCTTCTGTCAATTCAAGAGGAAAACAGCATTTTTCATATAATTTTTGGGATCCTGACCGTATAAAAACAGCCGGACGATACATCGCTGTACCGTCCGGCCTGATTCAAACATAATTGCTGCGGCAAATTCGGAATTGTCCGTCTTATTACTTCTTTGCCTTTTTGCCGCTATTTGTATTCTGCTTTTCGGCTGTCGTCGCTGCTGATATCTTTTCTGCAATCGGATCCGCTGCGAGCATTCCGAGCAGCATCCAGAACAACGGTGCAACCGTCAGAACGGAAATGCCCGTGAAGGCAGCAGCCGCATAGACCAGAACAGCCGATACCGCTGCGGTCAGCAGCCAGCCGTTGCCGTCTCTTCTGCGCTGCCATGCGCGGAAAAGGCACCAGCCAAGCAGCACAATATGCAGAATCAGCGACGGGATGCCGCGTGTCGCCGCGATATAAAGATAATCGTCATACGGACGGTCAACGGAATTCGGATTTCCGCCGAGATCATAGGAAACGCGCAGCTGCGTGAAATAGAAGTTGTCCGGCCCGACACCGAGCAGCGGATCAATTTTCAGAGCGCGGATGCCCTGCTCACGGCAGTACTTCCGCACTGCGAATGCGTCATAAACATTGACAGTGTTTTCTGTGCTTACACTATACGGGCCTTGCGTGCCAAGCCGAAAATAGCCATCTTCCCATACAATGCCGCCGTCATAAAGTGCTGGTACTTCCGCTCCGTCCAGATCGGTCATCATAAAGCCATTCGGCCGGACAATGTCCGCAACATCGTCCTCCCAAGCTGTAAATGTAATTCCGTCCTCATGCGGCTTGACTGTCGCTCTGTCCGACCGCCGGTATGTCTGATTGATTGCCGGCGTAAACCATACCCACAGCCCGCCGACAGTGACCGCAATGACCGTCAGCAAAGGCATAAGCCATGCACGGGAACCGGATTCCTTCCGCTTGATGACCGCCGTCACAATCATACAAAGAAAAATGCCGCCCGCTGCGATCAAGCCGGTCATGGTTTGGGTCTTGAGCGCCATAACGATGCACAGGCATCTGCAAATAGCCGCCGATACAATCGTTTTCTTTTCCTTTGCAATCAGCGACGCCGGAACTGATACGGCACCAAACATACCAAGCATCATCGCATACGCCACCGGACTGTCGGTCATGCCGGTCGGCAGACGCAGATTCCAGAGCAGCATCACATCAATATTCCGGTAGGGGCTGAGGCCGGCATCGGTCGACTTATAGTCAATCAGCGGGAGCGCCTGCACAATACCCCAGATGCACTGCACAATGCCGAAAATCATCACGCCGCGCAGGAATTTTTCCTGCTGCTGCTTTTCCCGCAGCATCGTACCAAGATAAAAGACAGCCGCATAGATCAGCAGTGCGAGCCATCCCTCATCGCGGCCATCCTGCCCGAAAAACGAGGTTTTCAGGTCGTAGGAATGAAACAGCGAGATCACCGCCCAGATGAGCGATCCAGCCAGCAGCAGATACGGCACGGCAGTTTTCTTCGAGAACTGCTTTCGCATCAGACCAATCACCATTGCAATAATCGCCAACACGCCAACGACTGAAAAGATCGTCGCCGTACTGCGCAGCGCAACGAACAGCAGCGCGATCACAGCG
Source organism: Oscillospiraceae bacterium (assembly GCA_024404875.1). GTDB lineage: Bacteria > Bacillota > Clostridia > Oscillospirales > Ruminococcaceae > Firm-04. The sequence goes on along the minus strand of JAKSPK010000004.1, from coordinate 73,055 downwards.
CTGAATCCGCCCTCGTCAATCATATCCGAAAAGTTTGCATTTGCACGGTTCGTCAGATGATTGATGCCCTCGGAAAGCCCGACGCACCAAAGGATCACCAGCATCAGCTTTGCGGCAGCATTGCGGTAGCGGCCGAGATCCATATTGAGGATAAAATTTGATTTCTCGGATGAACCGAAGATCGTTTTAGCCATAATTTTTTCTCACTTGACAGCGGTGCGCATGACTTCGTAAAGTCATGCGCACCGGATTTCATACGGATTATTTTGCAACATCGACTGCGCGGCTCTCACGAATGAGATTGACCTTGATCTGACCGGGATATTCCATGTCATTTTCAATGCGCTGCGCGATCTCACGCGCGGCCAGAACCATACGCTCATCGTCGATGACCTCCGGCTTGACCATAATGCGAACCTCTCTGCCCGCCTGCATCGCATAGCACTTCTCCACGCCCTCATAGGACATACAGATCTCTTCGAGTTTCTGGAGACGCTTGATGTAGCTTTCGAGGTTCTCGCTGCGGGCACCGGGTCTTGCTGCGGAAATCGCATCGGCAGCCTGAACGATGCACGCAATCGCAGTCCGCGGCTCAACATCATTGTGATGCGCCTCGACTGCATGAATGACCTCTGCCGCCTCCTTGTACTTACGGCAGACATCGACACCAATCGCGACGTGCGAGCCTTCGATCTCGGCGGTCAGCGCCTTGCCGATATCATGCAGCAGACCTGCGCGTCTTGCCATGTTCGCATCAACGCCCAGCTCCGATGCCAGAATGCCGGAAAGCGTTGCGACCTCAATGCTGTGATTGAGGACATTCTGTCTGTAGCTGGTTCGGAAGGTCAGTCTGCCAAGCAGACGGATCAGTTCCGGATTCAATCCATGGACATTCGTCTCCAGAACAGCCCTTTCGCCCTCCTGCTTAATGCGCTTTTCGACCTCTCTGCGCGCTTTATCGACCTTTTCCTCGATGCTGGCCGGATGGATGCGGCCGTCAACAATCAGCTTTTCGAGTGCCAGTCTCGCGACCTCGCGGCGAACCGGATCAAAGCAGGAAAGCGTAATCGCTTCCGGCGTATCGTCGATGATGAGATCAACACCGGTCAAGGATTCGATCGAGCGGATATTGCGTCCCTCGCGGCCGATGATTCTGCCCTTCATTTCATCATTGGGCAGCGGCACGACAGAGACAGCGACTTCGGAGACCTGCTCCGCGGCACATTTTGCGATCGCCATGGAAATGTGGCTTCTCGCGATGTCCTCACAGGATGTTTTAATCTGCTGCTCATAAGCGGTGATCTTGACAGCCTTCTCATGCACAAGGCTTTGATCAAGCTGCTGGAGCAGATAATCTTTCGCCTGATCCTTGGAAAATTCTGAGATACGCTCCAGAAGGTCGATCTCGGAACGTTTGAGGCGTTCGATCTCCTCGGCACCTGCCTTCTTTATCTGTTCGGCTTCCGCGAGCCGTTCGTCCGCCTGATGCAGCTTGTTCTGGAGCTGCTCCTCGCGGCGCTCGTAATGCTCTGTTTTCTTGTCTAGGTTTTCTTCCTTTTGCTGGATTCTTCGCTCCTGACGCGTCATATCGGCTCTGCGGTCTTTGATCTCTTTTTCTGCATCGCTGCGCAGCTTGAAGATCTCGTCCTTCGCTTCGACCAATGCGGAACGCTTGCGGTCCTCGGCTTCCTTTTCTGCAGAGCTGCGGATGCGCTCCGCTTCCTTCTCCGCGCTGCCGATCTGCGCTTCAGCATCGCGCTTGCGCTGCTCGATGCCCTTGGCCACACCGCGTGCTTCTGCTTTTTCGACCTGCGTACTGACATCCTGCTTCGCTTTCGATGATCCGATCGCAAAACCGGCAGCCGCACCGACCAGCAGTCCGACAATGATCAGAACCGCAATCACCGGTGCCTGTACTGCAGCCAGCATGAGGGTACTGAGTGCCATAACTGTGATTTCCTCCTTCATCATCAAATTGATATCTGAGTATTTATCATTTGATTCTGCGGCAGGAAACACGCCGTTTGATGATTCTATTTTCAAATTGAGCTTCAGGTGCGTGTCAGCGCTCCCGGCTCTTTATATAAGCCGCACACCTTTTTCTGTATCTGATGCGGCATGCAAAAAAATCAAGCGGCTTCTGCCGCAAAACACCATCGGAATCAGCGGGCAGAAAAAATAGCCCCTGGCTTCCGGTGCAATGCATAATACACATTTATAGTATACTATACTTTCCAGCGAAAGTCAAGCGCTTTTTCCATTTTCGGCTATTTTTTCAGTTCAGCTCCGGATGCTGTACGGAATGACGCTGCGAACAAGACCGCGATGGCCGGGAGAAATATCACACCGGAAGATTCATTATCACAGGCGCTGCTTTCACAATACAAAAGAACAGATCCCTCTGCATCAGCAAGGAGATCTGTTCACCGGATATCATGAATGCAGCAGCGCAGTAAAGGTCACAAGCTGATTCTCGCTGCTGACAGAAATCGTTCCGCCCAGCTCATGCACGATGCTTTTTGCAATACTCAAACCGAGACCGGAACCGTTCGGGCTGCCCTCGGTATCTGCGCGATAAAAGCGATCGAACAAATGCGAGAGCTGCTCCGGAGGGATATCCTTTGCCGTATTCGCGACAGACAGGCGAATCTTGTTCTGTGCATCCTTCGAGAGTGAAACTGTAATCTGTGCTTTCGGAACAGAGTGCAGAACAGCATTGTCCAGCAGAATCGAAAGCAGCTGCTTGATATTGTCCTCCTCAGCGCGAAGCGTCAGATTGCGCTGAATCACAGTATTCAGCGTTTTGCCGTTCTCAAAAACAATCGGCTCGAAAACAAGGCATACATTGGAAACTGCTTCACTAAGCTGAAGCAGCGCAATCTGCTCACGGCGTTCCTCCTTGCTGTCCATGCGTGCGACTGAAAGCAGATTTGAAATGAGCTTTGACATCCGCATTGTTTCAGACTGGATATAGCCGAGCCATTTACTCTGCCCCGCAACCGATTCCGCAGGATTCGCGAGAATTACTTCTGTATTCGCTGAAATCACGGCCAGCGGCGTTTTCAGCTCATGCGATGCATCTGCAACGAATTGCTTCTGCTTCTCCCATGCCGCCGCGACCGGCGTGACCGTCCAGTTCGCGAGCAGCACGCTGATACCGAACATGATTAGCAGGCCGACTGCAGTGATCAGTACGAAAATAAACAGCAGCTTGCTGAGCGTCGAAAGCTCCAGGGTACGGTCAAGCAGCACCAGGCGGTAACTTCCTGATCCATCTGGCTGATACAAATAGCGATAAGAATTATCGCCGATCTCAACGGTTCCTGCTTCACGGCCGCTGTGGTTGACTTCATCAAACGCATGATGGATCGTCCTGAATCCGCCGTCCTCCTCTGCTGCGCTGTCGCTGCCGGCATACGCTTCGATATTACCGTCACCGTCGATCTGTGCCATAAATGCATTCGGCACATATTCACCCTCATGCACCGGAACGATCTGCGGCGGCTCTATACGATTTTCCGTATTGATCTGACCGAAAGCCGCGGGAGGAGATGTTGTTTCTGTGTTCAGCACTTCCGTGCTGCTCTGTGTCTCGGCTGTGGATGTGCTTTCCTGCCGCGGCGGGACAGGATTCGTCTCAGCTGGCTCACGCTGAAAGCGTCCGCCCTCGTCGGGACGTGTCACACCAGTCACAGTCTGACGGGATTCAAACTGCGGCGGAGGCGCGGTTGCCGCGGGATGCTGCGCACCTTGCTCCTGATTTCTGTCATCCCCGCGCTTATCAATGCGGTCATCACCGTCTTTTTTGTCATCATCCAAGCGTTTTTGTTCCTCATAGCTTTTCCGATCCTCATTGTTCGGATATGCCTGCTGCTGACTGCCCTGTGCATTGGGATCTTCCCGCTGCTCCTGATTCCGGTTCGGATCCTGCCACGGCTGCGCCCACGGATTTGTCCACGGATACATCCACGGCTGCTCCCACGGATTCGGCATTCTTGATGGATCGAATTCCGCCCACGGCTGCTGCCCGCCATCCTGCGCATTCGGATCAAAATTCAGCTGCATCGCTTTCGATTCGACGGAGGAGTAAGTATACGCCTGCGGTTCTGCTGCCGGCGGCCGCAAAGCAGGTTTTTTATAGCCGGGAATCTCGCTCTGCTTCATCATTTCCTGCATCACTGCATAAGATGAAGCGATCTGCGAATGATAGAGAAAACCGAACAGCACTGCAAGGCAAACGATCAGCGTACTGCTCAGCAAAGCCATATTGGTTATGAGATATCTGCGTTTAAGCTTCTTTATCACAGTGTTCCCCTCCTCTCAAGCTGCTTCAAATTACGCCTTTTCTTCGAGGCAGTAGCCAACACCCCGCACAGTTTTAATCGCGACCTTTGATTTCATATGTGCGAGCTTTTTGCGCAGAAAACTGACATAGACCTCGACATTGTTGTTTTCGGCATCGGATTCATAGCCCCAGATTTTGACGATCAGTGTTTCCTTTGAGAGAATGCGGCTGCCGTTTTTTAGAAACAGCTCCATCATGGAGAATTCTTTCAGCCCGAGCTTGAATGACTTCTTGCCGCAGAATAATTCGTATGTAGCAAGATTGAGTGTCAGATCGCTCCATGTCAGCACATTCTCAAAAATAGCATTCGCATTGCGGCGATAAAGCGAACGAATCCGCGCAAGCAGTTCATCCGAGGAAAAAGGCTTTGTCATATAGTCATCCGCGCCGACATCGAGACCTTTCACCTTATCGGAAACAGTATCCTTGGCCGTCAGCAGCAGCACAGGCGTATTGAGCTTCTGCGCACGGATCTCCCGCAGCACATCCAGCCCATTCATGCGCGGCAGCATGACATCCAGCACGATCATGTCATAGATGCCGGAGAGCGCATTGTCAAGCCCGGATTCGCCGTCATAACAGGCATCGACGATATATTTATTCTTGTGAAAAATCTGCACGAGCGCATCGGACAGCGCAACTTCGTCCTCAACCAGCAGTATCCGCATTTTCATCATCCTTCCGAAAGCAGTACTTCTTATTACTATTATATAAGATTTCGCGCAGAAATGCAAGCGCTTTCATCATATTTTCAGGCACATAAGCTGGAAATGCCGCATAATATAATATAAAGATTTCAGAAAGAGGTGCTTTGGCAATGCCGACCGTATTTTTGAGCCCGTCCACCCAAGAGTGGAATCCGTTCATTACAAAGAACAAGAATGAAGAAATGGTGATGAACAAGCTTGCCGCAGCAATGGAGCCGCATCTGCGCTCCAGCGGGATTGATTTCGTGCGAAATGATCCTGATAGGAATGTCGCAGGTGCGATCGCGGATTCCAATGCAGGCAGCTTTGATGTTCATCTCGCACTGCATTCCAATGCCGCGCCGGAGCAGTTCTCCGGAATGCTGCGCGGCATCGACATCTACTTTGCGCCGTCAAGCTACCACAGCGAGCTGCTCGCAACGATCATCGCAAACAATCTCCAGCGCATCTACCCTCTGGATCATCAGGTCGTCGCACGCCCGACAAACAGCCTCGGCGAAGTTCTGCGCACAAAAGCAGTCGCAGTACTCGCAGAGCTTGGCTATCACGATAACGAAGAAGATGCAGCGTGGCTGCTCGGCCATCTTGAGCAGATCGCGCAGAATCTCGTGCTGTCTCTGACAGACTATTTCGGCATTCCGTATATCGCGGCCACTGAACCGATGCACGGCACTGTGCAGACCAAGGGGAGCCGTCTGAATCTTCGCAGTCATCCTGCATTCTCCGGACAGATCCTCACGCAGATTCCGGATGATACGGAGCTCATCCTCTACGGCGAAACAGACGGCTGGTTCGTCACGAATTACGACGGAAAAACCGGCTATGTCAGCGGCGAATATCTTCAATTATAAGCACTGCTCCGTGATCTGCTCAATGATGCTTCGAAAGACCGGCGCCGCAGACTGATTGCCGTAGCCGCCATTCTCCGCAAAGACCGTGACCGCATAGACCGGATGATTTACAGGAAAAAATCCCGTCATCCAGCCGTGGCAAAGCTCAAGACCGTCTGCATCGCAGCGGCCGGTCTGAGCGGTCGAGGTCTTGCCGGCGGCTCTGGTATTCGCTGGTTTGCCGTTTGTTGTTGCCGATTTCTCAATGACATTGACCATCATGCGGCGCACCTTTGCGGCAGTCTCTGAGGACACGGCACGGTGCTGCGCACCAGACTGCTCCGCGAGTGGTGATTTTCCGTCCAAAGTATAGCCAACCAGCAGATTCGGCGCGGAATAGATGCCGTCATTTGCAAAGCAGGCGGTCATCGCGCAAATCTGCAGCGGTGTCGCAAGCAGCTTCCCCTGCCCGAAACTAAGATTCGCTTTTTCCGCCTCAATCTGCAATTCCCCGACGGTTTGCAGATACCCCGCCGCGCCCTGCATCCCATCTGCCAGCGGCATCGGCTGCCCGAAGCCGAGCTGTTCCGCCGTATCATGCAGCACTTCCGGTGTCAGCAAGCGGCTCAGCTCAATGAAATATGGGTTGCAGGATTCGATCAGCGCCTTTTGCATATCAAGCAGACCGTGACCGCTGAGCTTATGACAGCGGAAGCGCTGACCATAAACTGAAACTGCGCCCTCGCACTCGTACATATGCTTGACCGGGATCCCCTGTTCCAGCGCAGCAGAAGCAGTCACCAGCTTGAATATCGAACCGACATTGTATGCGGAGAGCGCACGGTTGAGAAACGGCGCATTCGGCGCAGCCAGCGCTTCACGAAGTTGGTCAGGCTGATACACCGGCGTGCTTGCACAAGCAACGATATCGCCAGTATGAATGTCCATCACAACCGCAGCACCGCCCTCCGCCTCCATGTTTTGCAGTGCGCGCTCCGTGATCTGCTGGATCTTCGCATCCAGCGTCGTAACAATGCCGCCGCCGTCCTGTCCGCTGACGATCACAGAACGGTCTGCGCCTGCCAGAACCTCGCCCGTCGCACTGACCGTATATGTCACATCCGCTGCAGTATCGCACCAGCGAAGCCAGTCCGCACAGGCCAGCTCAAGTCCGCTCATCGGCTCACCGTTCTGACGGTAGCCGAGCAAATGCTGTGCAGGCAGCGCACCCGCAGGCGTATCAGCACCGTGTAAAACAGTGAGATTCTGGCTGCTGCGCATCTCAGCATCGAGACAGCAGACAAACGGCGAATTACTTTGCAGATTTGCCTGCACGGAATCGCGGTCGCGGATCTTCGTGAATATGGAAGCAAGCGTTTCCGGCGTCGGTACAACAACAGCGTAGACCTTTTCGCCGGAATGGTTCATCGGCTGCATATTCCGGTCGTAGATCGTGCCGGTCGTCAGCGGCACATTCAGATGATATTTGCCCTGCTTCACACTAACCGCTGCCGCACTGTCTGTTTGCAGGATACGGAAAAGCTGTACAATCATTCCTGTCATGCAGAGCAGCAGAGCCGAAGCAAGGATCAGAAGCCGGATCGGTTGTTTGCGCATCACAGATGCCCCCTTTCGATTCATCTGTCAGTATGCGCATTTTTTAGGAGAATATGCAAAAAGACTGCGCCGCAGACAGCGCAGTCTTTTTTATCGTATCTGAAACAAATCACGCCATATCTCACACAGCAAAATTGCCGGAGCGATAATCATCGTTGACAACATAGTAAACCATGCCCTCAGCAGCATTGATATAGAGCGTCAGCTGCTTCATATCTGCCAGAGAATTGCCCTTGGCAGTCCAGTCCGCCTTTGCACGCTCAATCAGTGAATCAGCAGACTCGGAAACATGGGGGAGCTCGATGACAACCTTCGTCTCGACAGCCTCTTTCTTCGCCTTGGCGGCAGCCTTCTTGACAGCACGGGCAGGCTTCTCAACAGCTGCCTTTGCTGCAGTCTTTGCTGCGGTCTTTGCCTTCTCAGCAGTTTCTTCAACTTTTTCGGTCACGATCTCAGCGGCATTTTTGACAGCGGACTTTGCATCCTCAGCAACAGCCTTGACCTTTCCAACAGCTGCCTCAGCAGCTTCCTTCTTCGTTCTGGGCATGATGATTCCTCCTCTGTCTGAATACGGTTTATTACTGCTCAGGATTGATAGAATCCTTCAGAGTCTTGCCAGCCTTAAATGCGAGTGCCTTGCAGGGCTTCGTGGTCATCATCTCGCCGGTACGCGGATTCTTGCACTGCTTTGCCGGACGCTCACGAACCTCGAAGGTGCCGAAGCCGGTGATGGAGACCTTCTCGCCTGCGACGAGAGCATCACGAATTGCATCCAGAACAAGGTTCAGAGCCTTGTCAGCTTCTTTCTTCGGGCAGTTCTCCTTTGCAGCGATAGCTGCAATCAGATCATTCTTCTTCATGTGGATTTCCTCCTAAGATATAAAGTCTATGGACGTATTATATAACGAAAATACGCAATTTGTCAAATCCAATCTGATAATTCGGATTTTTCAATCAGAAACGAGTCGAACCTTGCGCAATCTTTAGCCATTTTTACAACTTTTGACAGTATATCAAAGAAGGTGTGCGCGGATTTCTTCGCCTGAAAGCGGGGAGAGATATGCCGGCGGGACATCGAAAACAGTCTTGCAGCCATAGGATTTTTCAGCTGCGAAGCGTGCTGCGGCTCTTGCAAATGCGACCAGAACATTCGTTGTAAACTCCGGATTTGAGTCGAGCTTCAAGCTGTATTCGATCAGGTGCTTATGCTCACCGTCTGCACCTGTCACACCGCTGCGCATCACAAATCCGCCGTGCGGGATGCCGGCATGATCGCGGTCCAGTTCCTCCTGTGAAATGAAATGAACCACAGTGTCATATTCATCAAAATAGTTCGGCATGGTCTTGATATCATGCTCGATCTTCGCGCGGTCTGCGCCTTCCTTTGCGACAACATAGCACTCACGAAGATGCTTCTGGCGAGTGGTCAGCTCCGGCTGCTCTCCGCGGCGCACAGCTTCCATAGCCGCCTCGACCGGCACGGTGTACTGCTTTCCGTCCTGCACGCCCTCGACGCGGCGGATCGCATCAGAATGGCCCTGCGAAACGCCCTTGCCCCAGAAGGTGTAATCCTTGCCGTCCGGCAGAATGCAGTTGCCGTAGAGGCGTGCCAGAGAGAACATACCCGGATCCCAGCCGACAGAGATCATTGCCGTGTGACCGGTCTCCTTTGCGACTGCATCAACATTTGCAAAGTGCTCCGGCACACGAGCGTGTGTATCAAAGCTGTCGATGACATTGAAGAGCTTTGCGAGTGCGGGAGTCTGCTCAGGCAGATCGGTTGCAGAGCCGCCGCAGAGGACAACAACATCTGCTTCATCCTGATGTGCCGCGAGATCGGCAGTCTTGTAGACGGGGACATTTTCTGTTTTGATCTGCACAGCGGACGGATCGCGGCGCGTTGCAACAAATGCGAGTTCAGTGTCCGGATTGCTGCGGATTGCCAGCTCGACACCTCTTCCAAGATTGCCGTAACCGACAATGCCAATACGAATCTTGCTCATAAAAAAACCTCCTCAAAGTATGAAATTGCTTCTATATTATACATGATTTCGCGCAGATTGTCAACATTTTCACAAGGATTTCTTCGCTTTCAGGCAATAAACAAGCGGGACGGCAGCCGAATGACAGCCCCGTCCCTCAAATTGCGTATAACATTAATTGCCGAACACAAAGGCGTGTGCCAGACCGAACCATTCCCGCACCCAGTAGGTCGGAACAAGATACCATGATGTCTTGGCGGATACGGGCCAGCAATCCGGCAGCTCCTCGATCCGTGCAAGCACCTGTGCGCGCATTTCGTGATAGCTGTCCGTCGCTAGATAGAGATCACCTGTGATGCCGTGCTCAGCGAGTATCTCCTTGGAAAAGCGCAGATTTTCCGAGGTCGTGGTTGATCGGTCCTCCGAAATGATGCGCGATTCCGCGATGCCCATGCGAATCAGCTCCTGCCGCATACACTGTGCCTCGGAAATATCCTCATCATCGCCCTTGCCGCCGGAAACAACCGCAATCATATCCGGATCCGCTTCCAGCACTTTATAGGCCGCGCGGATGCGCTTTGAAAGCATCAGACTCGGCGTTGTGCCGTGCACCTTGCATCCCAATACGATCACAGCTTTCGGCGTTGTCTGCGGCTTTTTGTGCGCCGCATAAACCATGCAGCAGCTCATTACAAGGCAATACAGAACCCCCAGTATGAACAGTGATGCGGCCGTCACAAGCAGCACTTTGCCGGCGCTGTTCTGCCAAAGCTTCCCCAGAAAAACTGAGATCGGCCTGTTCAATACCGTAAACAGCAACAGCACCGCACTGCATCCCAGTCCGAACATATTACCGATATTGACGATGTGCACAAGCATCGGCATAACAAAAAGTATCAGGCCGATCAGCGAAATACAGATCAGGATGATGCGGAGCACCTGACTGTCAATCCTGAGCATTTCAGCCTTCCGAGCAGATGCGTGCCACGCCGTCCTTGACCGCAGCAGCAGCAACTGCTTCGGCAACTGCCTGCGCAACTGCCGGATCGAACGGATTCGGAATGACGCAGTCCGGAGAGAGATCCGCTTTGGAGACACAGCCAGCGATTGCCACCGCAGCCGCGTACTTCATGCCCTCAGTGATATCCGATGCACGCACGCTGAGTGCACCTTTGAAAATTCCCGGGAATGCCAGCACATTGTTGATCTGGTTCGGGAAGTCGCTTCTGCCGGTACCGACAACAAATGCACCCGCTTCCTTTGCAAGATCGGGCATGATCTCCGGAGTCGGGTTCGCCATTGCGAAAATGAACGGCTTCTCGTTCATAGATCTGACCATTTCCGGCGTGACAAGATTCGGCTTCGAAACACCGATGAATACATCTGCGCCGCGCATCGCGTCAGCGAGTCCGCCGTGAATCTTCTGGCGGTTCGTGCGCTTGGAAAGCGAGGTCAGTGCCTCGGAGGAAAGCTTGTCGCCCTCACAGACGATGCCCTTGGAATTCAGCATGAGAATATCCTTAACACCGATCGACAGCAGCATTTCCGCGATCGCGACACCTGCCGCACCCGCGCCGTTGATGACGATCTTCAGATCGCCAAGCTGCTTTCCTGCGAGCTTCGATGCATTCATAATCGCCGCGGACGCAACCACAGCCGTGCCATGCTGATCGTCATGGAATACCGGAATATCAACCATCGTTTTCAGTTTGCGCTCAATCTCAAAGCAGCGCGGTGCAGAGATATCCTCCAGATTGATACCGCCGAAGCTGCCTGCAATCAGGGCAACAGCCTTACAGAACTCATCCGGATCCTTCGTGCCGACACAGAGCGGGATCGCCTGTACGCCGCCGAATTCGGAGAAGAGCGCGCATTTGCCTTCCATGACCGGCATTGCTGCGAGCGGGCCGATATCACCGAGACCAAGCACTGCTGTACCGTCTGTGATAACCGCAACAAGATTGGCTCTGCCTGTCAGATCATAAGACAGCGACGGGTTCTTCTCGATCTCCAGACACGGACGCGCAACGCCCGGTGTATAAGCGACCGAAAGTGCTTCTTTGTCCTTGATCGCGACCTTTGAGCGGATATCAAGCTTGCCGCCCCATTCCTGATGCGCTGCGAGCGCCTGTTCCATAATATCCATTTTAATACACTCCTTCACAAATTTGGAATACTTTTCTATTATAGCACATTATTCCAAAAAGCGCAATGGATTCACTCAATTTTATATTGCCAGTTTTCAAAGCATGGTTCCATATCGGGGCCCAATTCGCACAGCAGCCGCCTTTTTTCGCTTCTCCCATTGCACTTTTCTCCAGAATATGTTATAATAGAATCGCTTTAGAATACTGATATCGTGAAAGAAAGGAGCAGATGCATGAATACAGATCGCAGTCATATGCCACTTTTCCTCAGCGATTACCTGACATATCTCGATGTGATCAGAGGCAAGGCCAAACGCACCGTCAACGAATATTATGAAGATATCTGTCTCTTTCTGCGCTGGCTGCACTGCAAGAATCTGAAGCGGCCGGAAGCCGACTGCGGCGAAATCGATATTTCAGAAATCACTGTTTCGGAAATGGAAGCCGTGACCGTCACCGTGCTGTATGATTATATTAAATATCTGCGTGATTTCCGCGGCAATACACCACGCTCTGTTTCCAGACGGCTCAGTGCCGTGCGCAGTCTGTTCAAATACCTCACAAAAACAAAGGGGATGCTGAAGACAGATCCCTGCCAGAATCTCGAACTGCCCGCCGTCAAAAAGGCGCTCCCCAGGTTTCTCACGCTCGAAGAAAGCCAGCGGATGCTGCAAAGCGCAGAGGAGACTCCCTCAAACGATACGCTGCGCGATTACTGCATTGTGACTCTCTTTCTCAACTGCGGATTTCGTCTCGCAGAGCTTGTCGGCATGAATGTCGGCGATGTCGATTTCTATGACCGGAAGATCCGTGTGCTCGGAAAGGGCAGCAAGGAGCGCATTGTTTATCTGAATGATGCCTGCCTTTCCGCGCTGCATGACTACATCAGCTCGCGTAATAATCCGCCGGAGGAGCCGAATGCACTCTTTCTCAGCCGCAATCACCGCCGTATCAGCCGGCGCAGAGTCCAGCAGATCATTGAAAAAACGCTCATGGCGGCAGGACTCGGCGGACGGGGACTTTCCACACATAAGCTGCGCCATACTGCTGCCACGCTCATGTATCAGCACGGTCATGTCGATACACTGACGCTTCGTGATATTCTCGGTCATCAGTCCATCGCTACAACCGAGATCTACACCCATCTTTCCAGCGAGCAGCGGCAAAATGCGATTGACAGCAATCCGCTCGCCGGAGAGCATATCCACAAGCCAAAGGAGTAAACCATGGAGACAAAAGAAATTCTCGGCATCATTGCAGCCATCATCATTGTCATGATCGTGATCGGCGTACTCAGCATGGTGCAGGGCAACCGCGCAAAGAATGCAGCAGATTCTCTGCCGGATCTTCACCCGGCCGTTTCCAATCCGGTCACAACGACAGCCAGTATCTGGGATCAGATACATGCAGCACAGGCAACGACTGTCACCGAAAGCACCGCAGAGACCAGCACCGGAGAATTGCAGACCGGAGAAGACGGATCTGTGCTGACCGCAGAATCCGGGGAAACAACCGAGACTACGACCGTAGATGAGCCGGAGAAAACGCTCCCGGCTGACCCCTTTGCACCGAAGCCCGCTGAAACTGAGCCGGAGGATATCACGCCGGCTATCACCGAAGCGCCGGAAGATATTCCGGCCCCGCAGGGAACGACCATGATCGTTCTGATGCCGTAAGCGGGAGGGACACATGAGAATACTGATGTTTGGTGATGCAGTCGGCGAAACAGGCACCGTCTGCTTTCAGAAAACGGCACCGCGGCTCAAGCGGGAATATAAAGCTGATCTGGTCATCGTCAACGGAGAAAATTCCGCTAAGGGCAACGGCATCACACAGCAATCCGCACAGCAGCTTTTCGCTGGCGGCGCGGATGTTATCACAACCGGAAATCACTGTTTCCGGCGGCGCTGCCCGGAGCTCTTTCAGCATGACCGCATCCTGCGTCCCGCGAATTATCCGGAAGGTGCGCCCGGAAAGGGTGTCTGCATCCTCGACTGCGGCGCCTATCGACTGGCTGTCATCAATCTCATGGGAACCGCATTCATGGAGCCGCTCGATAATCCGTTCAGTGTGATCGACGCAATCCTCCCGACGCTCGGCACAAAAAATATTCTGGTCGATTTCCATGCGGAAGCGACCTCGGAAAAACGCGCCATGGGCATCTATCTGAAGGGCAGGGTCTCCGCGGTCATCGGAACACATACCCATGTGCAGACGGCAGACGAGGAACTGATCGGCGGTACGACCGGCTATCTCACGGATGTCGGCATGATCGGGGCAGAATATTCGGTGCTCGGTGTCCAGCCTGAGCAGGCAATCGAAAAACAGCGTTTCCATACACCGGTGCAGTTTACCGAAGCGACCGGCAGTTGTCTTATCGGCGCTGTGTTGCTCGAAATCGACACCAAATCCGGCATATGTACCAAAATCGAGCGTATTTTTATTAGAGAATCCACAAAACCTTTTTGAATACTTGACTTTTTTCATAAAATGTATTATACTGAGACTAGGAATATCATTCCTCACTCTCCGTTTTACGGAAGCAGATACGCTACAAATTCATTCAAGCTATTTCACAGGAGGTTCTCATCATGGAAGTATTGAAAGTATCGTCACACTCTACACCCAATTCTGTTGCAGGCGCGATCGCAGGCGTGATCCGTGAACAGCATGTTGTCGAAGTTCAGGCCGTGGGAGCCGGCGCAGCCAATCAGGCGATCAAGTCCATTGCGATCGCACGCGGCTATCTCGCTCCGATCGGCATTGATCTGGTCTGTATTCCTGCATTCGCAAGCATTGAGATCGACGGCGAGGAACGCACAGCTATGAAGCTCATCTGTGAGCCGCGCTGAGCGAAAAAGTCAGACAGAATCAAAACGCAGCACTTCTGACCAAACGGTCAGAGGCGCTGCGTTTTCTTGCACTGATCTATTCTGTACTTTTGAGGCAGTATTCCTGCAGCGGTCTGAAACAGCCCTGTTTCGTATCGGCGCTTGATTTCAGTAATCATCAGCTGTTGATTTTCCACTCGAATTGTGGTATAATTTCAGGTGAAAAATGGGATACAAATATGGATGTGTCAAGCTGACGCATTAAGTATTATTTGGTAAATTTATGGAGCAAAGCTGCACTTGACGAACTCGCTTTATCGGTATTTTCGTGAACTGCAAATTATCAATAAGTTGTTTTGAATATAGGTGTGATTGACAGTAATGTCAAAAATATGTCTGGAGGAAATAATGATGAATCCAAATCTGAATATTGAATATTCTGAGGAAGTATTTACTGCATTTCAAAATAAGGTTCCGATTGTTGCTATTGAAACAGGAGGCACATTTGCAGGTATTCCATATCCCGAAAATGTTGAAACAGCGAAAAAGGTTATGGAACAGATCAGAGAGAATGGTGCCATTCCTGCCTATATATCTATTATGCATGGGAAGATTAAGGTTGGAATGTCAGACAGCGAAATAGAAGATTATGGAAAAAGAAGAGGCACAATGCTGAAAGCTTCCAGAAGAGAAATCCCATTGATTCTCGCAAAGGGAGAATATGGCGTTATGACACTTGCTGCAACAATGGTTGTAGCAGATCTGGTTGGCATTCCGGTTGTTTCCGGCGGCGGACTGGGCGGTGTTCATCGCGGTGCAGAAGTAACAATGGATATTTCATCTGATCTGGAAGAAATCACGCTCAGAAATGTTATTGTCGTGTGTTCGGGTGCAAAATCTATTTTAGATCTGAATCTTACGATGGAATATCTGGAAACAAAATCCATTCCTGTTATTGGATATAAGACAAATGAACTGCCGGCTTACATGGCAATCGAAAGCGGTATCAGACTCCCGTGTCAGATGGATTCGATCGAAGAAGTCGCTCAGGCATACAGTATCAAAAACGCCCTGAATATCACATCCGGAATGCTTCTCATGAATCCGATATCTGCTGAGTATGCGGTTGATGCCAAGCAGATGAATACGGTGATAGATGAAGCAATCGAGTGCAGTAAGCGGGACAATGTCAGAGGAAAAGCAATAACCGGATACTTAATGAAGTACCTGAAAGACAAAATGGGTGCTGACAGCATGGATGCTCAAAAGAATATGATTATCGAGAACGCCGTTTTAGCAGCAAAATTATCAGCAAAAATAAATCAGCATGGTAATTTTGCTGAATAGTTGATGGCAGAAAAAAAGCTGTTTTTTCTATCCATTGGATGTCTGATGATAACCGAACGCCATGGGAAGGCATATTCTCTGAATTCGCTGCATAATTCTGTATCAGATTGAATTCAGAGGTGATATGTATGAAACCGGAACTCAAAAAGATCATCACACACTGTGCGCTGTTCTTCGGGATCCTTGCCGTCAGCGCTGCGGGAATGCGTCTGGCGATGCTGCGAAACGAACAGAATGCGCCCGATGCCGTAACCGCATCCGCCTCGCCGATCCCTGTGATTGTACTGGATGCCGGACACGGGGAATCAATTTAATCTGAGTTCAAAATCGCAGCAGCGCTCCGCTTGGGACGCTGCTGTTTGTTTGCAGCTATGTGTTTTGCCGGAGTATCAGACTGCGGTACGGTTCATTTCATTTTTTCGATATCCATTGCTCTTTTCGCGGGAATATGATAAAATAATACTGAAAGGGGGGATCCGCTGTGAAGCACCGACCGATGATCGGAATCGTGACAGCCTATGCCAGCGGCTATGCGGAGAGCGAAATTATCAAAGGCGCAGTTGAAGTGCTGCAGGCACGCGGCTGTACTGCCGTGATTATCTCGAATCTGCTGAATGTCACCGAAAGCACAGAGGCGACCGGCGAGCAGCAGATTTATGATCTGGTTCGCGCAGACGCACTGGATGCCTTGCTGCTCCTCACCGAATCCTTCTCTGATGAAAAACAGCTGCAGCAGCTTGCACAAACCGTAAACAACATAAATCTGCCGGTCATTGCAACCGGTGCAAAGCTGGAAAACTTCCCTGCAGAACACTGCTGTTATCTGAACACGGATGA
This sequence comes from Oscillospiraceae bacterium, assembly GCA_024404875.1. Taxonomy (GTDB): domain Bacteria; phylum Bacillota; class Clostridia; order Oscillospirales; family Ruminococcaceae; genus Firm-04. The sequence continues at coordinate 56,412 of JAKSPK010000004.1, read as the reverse complement.
CACTGCGGATATGGAAGCTCTGACCGCCCATCTGATCTCGGTTCACGGCTTCCGCAGCATCGACCTGCTGACTGGTTATCCCGATTCCGAGCCGTCGAAGCGCCGCCGGGAAGGATATCTCCGGGCGCTCAGCACATACGGAATTCCCGCAGAACAGCAGCGAATCCATTACGGCGATTTCTGGTTCGGTTCCGGCATTGCGCTTGCAGAACAGTACATCCGCGGTGAGCTGCCGATGCCGCAGGCCGTGATCTGTGCGAGCTGCTATATGGCATACGGTATGCTGCGAACTTTTGCAGCCGCCGGAATCCGTGTTCCGGAACAGATCACCGTCGTAAGCTATGATTATTCCGACGAACGAATTCTGTATCGTCCGCTGCTTACCTGCTTCCGCCGCGCCAGACGAGCACTCGGACGCAGTGCAGCGGAGGCTGTGCTCTGCATGATCGCCGGAACAGAACCGCCGGCATTTGAACCGCCCCGCGGTGAGATCATTCACGGAAGAAGCTGCCCCTGTACCTGTGAGCTGCCGGAATATGACAGCGAGCTGCTCGCTGCACAGAAACGGCATGACAGAGAATTCCTCACGATTTTCAACGGCATGGAGCTAGCGCTCGCGGACAGTCGGAACCTTGAGGAATTTTGCAGTATTCTCGGCCGCGATCAGTGGATGCTGACGGATGCTGCAGCGCTCTGGCTCTGCCTCCGCACAAACTGGTACGATTTGACTGCTTCACAGGAACAAACCGTTTCATGCAAATGCGTCACGCCGTGGCTGGATAATACACCGTTCACAGCCGATACAAATGATCTGTCCTGGCTGCCCGATGCGCCTGCTGCATTTTACTGTCTCCCGCTGTTTCTGAAGCGGCATTACATGGGCTATGCCGTTCTGCAATACAATGCACCGCTCTGCTATGACAATTTTCTGCGCTACTGGCTGAAAACCGCCTCCCTTGCTCTGGAAAATCTCCGGATGAAAAGTGACCTGCACTATCTCCTGCACTGTCAGAATATGTCCGATCACACCGACAGCCTGACGGGGCTCAACAGTGAAAAAAGCATCCGGCAGCTCTACGGAAGCTTTACTGCGACCGGCGAACGGGACTGCTTTATGGCCGTAATGCAGACCGGGCTGTTTGAGGGAACGGCAGAGCCTCTTCGGCAGGAGAAGCGCATAGGCATGATCCGCAGGACAGCAGATGATCTGCGTGCGCTTTGCAAGGATGCGGCGATCATAGGGCGAACGGACAGCGGCGCATTTGTATTTCTGTTTTCCGGAGGGGATGCAGAACAGATCTGCGGGGCGATTCGTGCAGCGCTGCTGCAAAGCAGCGATTATATCGCAGAATACGGCGTGGATTCGTTTGTCTGCGCCTACGCCCGCTGCGACGGCCGCAGCTATGATTCGGTCTATGCTGACTGCTGCGAACAAAACCGCGTGCAGACAGAGGAAATCCGCAGCCGTCGGGACAACTACCGCTACAAGCAGCTTTCCGCGCTGCGCAATGCGGTCTGGTGTGCGCCGCTGGATACATTTCAGCCGGTCGATCCCGCACAAGCGACATCGCTGGACGCGGACACCTTCCGGCACAGCTATAAAAAATGCTTCGGCATCAGCTTTCAGAAGGACCGTATTCACGCCCGTATCTGCAAATGCAAGTTCCTGCTGCTGACGACGACCATGACGGCAACGGAAATTGCGGAACTCTGCGGTTACAGCGATTCCAAATTCTTTCTGCATCAGTTCAGCAAATACACCGGCATAACTCCGCAGCGCTGCCGAAAAATTTTCGAGAAATAATTCCCATTCAGTACACCTTTTTTCCGTCTGATATGTTGATTTTCGCGAAATGCCACTGTATAATGAATACAGAAAGCACACCTTTTCAATCATGAAAGGAGCAAATTCAATGAAAATCAGGAATATCACCGCGGGAATGCTTGCAGCGGTACTGACGGCATCCTGCACCTACACAACAGGAATGGTATCCGCGGAAGTACCGAATTCCGGTATGCGCGAAATCACCACAATGGAACTGGTGCGCGATATGGGAATCGGCATCAATCTGGGCAATACGCTGGAATGCTGTCCGAACTGGTACGAAGATGACTGGATCGCGCAATGGAGCGAGGGCAAACCTGAGAATTACGAAACCGCATGGGGCAGCCCGGTCATTACCAAAGAGATGATCGAAGGCATTGCCAAGGAAGGCTTCGGCGTTCTGCGCATCCCCGTCGCATGGTCGAACCGGATGCAGCACGACGGCAGCTACACGATCGACAGTGCATATGATGCGCGCGTTCATCAGATCGTTGACTGGACACTGGAATGCGGTATGTATGCGATTATCAATATTCACTGGGACGGCGGCTGGGTAAACAAATTCCCGGACGACAAGCAGGAAAGCATGAAACGCTATACACATATGTGGGAGCAGATCGCGGACAGCTTCCGGGACTATGACGATTATCTGATGTTTGAATCGCAGAATGAGGAGCTCGGCTGGGAATCCATCTGGAACCCGTGGGGCGGTACAAACGGCAAAACGGAATCCTATGCACTCTGCAATGAAATCAATCAGGCATTTGTGGATACGGTGCGCAGCTCAGGCGGCAACAATGCCAAGCGGCATCTCCTGATTTCAGGCTATAACACGGGCATCGACCGCACCTGCGATGCACTATTTCAGATGCCGAATGATCCGGCAAACCGCATGGCGGTTTCAGTCCACTACTACTCACCCGCCGGATTTGCAATTCTGGAAGAAGATGCAGACTGGGGCAAGGCGGTTTCGACATGGGGCAGTGAGCAGGATTATGCATCCCTCCGCAGTGAGATGGATATGCTGAAATCGCGTTTCACGGATAAGGGCATTCCGGTCATCATCGGAGAGTACGGCTGCCCGACCAAAAACAAGGAGCCGGATTCCGTGCGGAGATTCCTGTCCTCGGTCTGTGAGGAAGCGTATCAGCGCGGGCATTGTCCGGTCATGTGGTCAACGCCTGGCGGACATTATAACCGCAAGACATTCAAAATGGAGGATCAGGCACTGCAAAAGCAGTTATTCGCGATCGGAGGCAAGGAATATCAGCCGCGGACTCCTGGCGCAAATACAGTCAGAGGAGACCTCAATACGGATGGCGTGTGCAATATTTCCGATGCGGTGCTGCTGACAAAATGGCTGCAGGCAGAACCGGATGCGGTATTCAGCGATGCGAAGGCTGCCGATCTCGATGAAAACGGCAGAATCAATGCTGCTGACCTCACCTTGCTGAAACAACTGGTGCTTCAACCGGAATCGTAACACTAGGGCACGGACAACCAGAATATATCAAAGGGAGCTGCTTCAATCAGGCAGCTCCCTTTTCATCATAATGCAGTGTTCGCGGGCTGGCAGATGACATCCGCTGCCGTCTCGCCGCTGATCTTATACAGCGCAGCTGCCGAAATCCGCGCAGCAAGCTCTTCCGGGCTCAGCGTTCCTGACGGACAGAGCAGCATACCGCCCGTCATATCAAGATGCGTGACGGCGACCGAAATGCGCTCACCCGCTGCGATGTGTTGTTGATCCTGCGCAAGGGATTCTTGAAATGCAGGAAGATCGAACCAACCGTATCGGAATACGCCCTGAAATGCATTAGGTGCGTTGGTCTTGTCAGTCAGGCCGTATGCATCCGCCATAGCTTTTGATTCCGTATCAAACCGCCCCGCGCCGTGCCGTGTAAAGAACGACCGTGTCACATAGCAGATTTCAGTCTCGCGCTTTTCAAGCCGGTCAAGGATTGCACGAATATTCTGCATACCCGTATTGGAGGGAGTCAGGTTCGGGAAGTAGTCCGTTCTGTTCTGATCAAGCATCAGCCCCTGCGCGCCTTCAAAGACCGCTGTATCGTATTCCTCAATGATTTGCTCATCTGTGACGAAACACATGGCCGCCATGTCGTACAGGTCGTCGATATAATTCTCTGTCAGGATCGCATTTGCAAGCATATCCGTTAATTCTGCTTTTGCTGCACCAGTGATCCCAAGTTCTTCCGCACGCCGCGGGCAGTATTCGGCATGGATCCTTTGAATCGCACGCCTGACAGCAGCTCTGCCTGCTTTCAGAACATCGCCGTAATCCAGACGATATCGTTTATCCCTGCTGCGGACGACCGTCTCGAATATGCCCACACCGCAGCTGCCGTGCCGACTGCTTCCGCGCATTGTCTCTGCAAACTGATTCAGCAGCATATCACAGGGCAGCGTGACGCGGCATCGCCTGTCGATGAAGATTTTTCCGATATCCTTTCCGAGTATGTGCATTTCCTTTGAAAAAAGCATTGGATTCAGAATGAAATACCCGGAGAGATAGGTATCTGCACCTGCAAAACTGCCGGATCCGATGTGGGAGAAGATATGCCGTTTTCCGTCAGCAGTGCAGACAGTATGACCTGCCTGTGCACCGCCGTTGCTTCTGATATTGATAACGCTGCCGCCTGTACGGCAGAAATAGTCTGTCATCAGTCCTTTTCCCTCATCGCCGAAATTGGCGCCTATGACCGAATATGCTTTTTTCATATCACACCTCAGAATCGGATCAATCCTCTCAATATGCCTCTTTTCTGTGCCGGAAGGCCGCCGAGCGCGTTCCTTACAGCAAGCTGTGTGTTTCCATCCCACGAATTGATGATATCCTCTTTGCTCCGTCCGGCTACGCACTCAAGGAGCGATACGATAATCTCAGGAATCGCGTTGACATCCGTCACAGAGATCGCCCTTTCGCCCATGAGCTCACGCCATTTCGGAAGCTTTACCGTGTTTTCGCTCCGTCTGTCCATTACCATAAGGTGAAACACTTCGTAGCGGCGGCTGACCTGTGCCAGCAGTGCCTCTGTATTGATATCTTCGCTGACACGGTCGCCGAAGACTCTTTCGATCTCCCTTGCAAGCAGCTCTTCTGGATAGCCGTCATCTCCGAGCGTAAAAATGATGCCTTTCTGCCGGCGCTTTTCCCACGCGTCGGTTCTCGTTTTGTTCGCCGCAAGATACCACACAAGCGGATAGCTCTCGAAGTTGTTTCCGCCGCCGCCGCGCTCAAACCACAATTCCGTCAGCTGGCTTGCGATACGGATATCAGATTCAAACTGCGTGACCTGCAAAGGCGAACGGTCACATCTGGAATCACCGACTGCACAGAACATGATCTGCGGCCCCTCTACGGGCTGTCGTTCAATGATGTCCTTAACCATTTCACCAAGACGCTTGGCCGTGACATCCAGAAGATCGCTCATAGAGCCTGTCACATCCAGACCGATAATAATCGGTGTTGTGACAGGGTGATCTGCGGAATCACAGCTTTCTCTGACGCCGATCAGCCTCGGATCGTATTTTTTGTCAAGCTGCGTTGCGCTGTAAATGTCATTGACTTGTTTGCCGCTGATCTTCGCGGATGCATACCGCTTCCAATCTGCTGCGCTCCATGCTCCGAATCCCATAATCATACCTCCTCATAATGCGAAAACAACACCGCGTAAGCCCGCCTTACGGCGTAGCGGATCATTTGTCCCGCCAGCTCAGTGCGGTATTTCTACTAATATTTCAGCCTGTATGCATTTCAGAGTTTGCTCGCTAGACCTCTGAAATATCAGGCAGTCTGACATTCATCTGCGTAAATCTTCTTCCGCCAAAGCCATCGCGAATTACCTGCTCCCATTTCGCCATTTCTTCAAACGCCGAGCTGCTGCAAATGCTTTCAGTATAGTCGCGTACTGCTTTCGGCGCATCGTCGGGGAAAATGCGCCTTGCGATCGCCTTGACACATTCAAGATCTGTGATATGACAAGCTGTCCCGTTTGTTTTTGTCAGCGACGAAAGGCAATCGTATACGGCGGACTGCGCACCTGTCATCCTGCTGCCTTCTCTTGCGGCGAACCACCATCCCCCGCCGATTCTGACTGTGTGCTCCGAAGGATCCACAAGGAGATTTTCCTCGGCGAGACAATTCCATACAATCCCTCGCATCTCCGCATAACAGCATATGCCAAGAAGCCGCGAGATCATCCATGCAGCGTGCCGACTGTCAGGCTTTCCACCGTAAAAATCCAGCACCCGTGACAAAGGGAGTTCTGCGGTCCGCTTGCTGGTCTCAATGAGCAGTCCGTCATTGGTATTGATGATCCGTTTGACCAGCGGCAGAAATACCTCAGTCTGTGCAAGGACCTTCTGCGGAAGGGATTCCCTGAAAAACAGATCTGTTCTTGCCTCAGAACGGATGAAACAATCCGCATAATCATCCTCAATCAATACCCAGACTGTGTTTTCACCGATATATGCCATACCGTATTCCTGCGGCAGCTCCATGAGGTACCGGATCTCGAATGCACGGCTTCCGCAGCGGATTCTTTTTTCCCGAAGGCTGTGCGCTTTTTTCATCTTCCGGAACAGGCTGTTGATATACGCAGAAACCTCCGGCGCTCTCGGATCATTGCATCTGTCAGGGTGATATTTCAGCATCAGCGCAAGATAAATCGGCTGCGCAAGCGCAATATCCTCCGGAAACACATCCATGCAGCATCTGCATTTCAAGATATCGGATATATCCACAACAGTGCCCCTCCTTATGATAGAATCAAAACGATATAAACAATTTCTAAAAATATATAATGTCGTTTTGTTATTATCATAATAGCACTATCAAGTCGATTTGTCAAGGATAACGGAACACTTTCTGTGTTGTATACAATCTGTTTCAATCAGTTTGATATTATCTGTGTGCACCATTCACAAAAAGCATGAATGATCTTGACATATAGGGAATCTATATGTTATTATGAATATAACAGTATCAATGGAGGTTCCTATGGATTACGATATTACAATGTACGACAGACCGTCAGTCGCGGCCGATATTGTTGTTTTCACCGTCCGAAAGGGCGAAAGCGAAAGCTACCGCCACCTTTCAAAGCCGGTGCTTTCGGTTCTGCTTGTCAGACGATCCGAAGAACCATTTGAAAATATGCCGGCGCTTCCGGGCGGATTCTGCTGCCGAGAGGAAACGATCGAAGAGACCGCCCTCCGAAAACTGAAAGAGAAAACAGGCGTTGACAGTCCGCCGCTCTCGCTGCTTTGCAATCGTTCAAAACTCGGAAGAGATCCGAGAGGCTGGATCATCTCCTGCTGCTACTGGACTGTTATTTCTTACAATAAAGCAGCTGCAGACAATAACGCACAGTGGTATGCGGTATCGCTGAAAGAGTCAGGCGGAAAGCATACGCTGATCCTGACCGATGACAGCGGCCGTGAATATGAATCCGAAGTCAGGATTCACAATCCCAATGAGCTGTATAACCAGTCCGCTGAAGCCGAGATCCCGCGAAACAGCCTTGCGTTTGACCATGCCGAGATTATCGTCAATGCACTTCTGAAGCTGCGCAGCAGCCTCGAAAAGCCCCATGCCGCATTCCGGCTTTTGCCGAAAGCATTCACACTGACCGATCTTCAGCAGGTCTATGAAGCAATCCTTGACAGAAAGCTCATCATGGCCAATTTCAGACGAAAAATTGCGCCTTATGTCGAAGAAACCGGCGGAATCGAGGGCGGTGCAGGACATCGTCCCTCCAAGCTGTTCGCCCCAAAGAATGCCGCGCCCGATCATGCCGCTGCACCCTGATAAAAGGCTCAATGCAGGACTTGTCTGCAAGCACAGCGAACGAATCATTTTGTCATTCACGCTTCCTGAACGGGGAGCGTTTTTTTGTCATACGCGGGATGTATGGTATGCAACTGGAATCCACCCCGCGTATGCTGGAAAAGCGTCTGACAAATACCTTGGCATCTGACTCAAAATACAGAATTGATATGAAGCTGTCCAGGCTTTCATGCGGCACTTTTTTCCCGGCACGCAGAAATGCCCGGCGTTTGCCGGGCATTTCTGCGCTGTTACATACAGAGATTATCTTGAAAGATTGTCTTTGCTGAAGAATGTAAAGCCTCTCAACACATTGATGAAATCGTCAATATACTTTTCATTGCTTGGATTCCAGAAAAAGCCCATACGTGCAAGTATCTGCGTCGTATAATGCGCCACAAATGGAATCTCAACAGTTTTGCTGCCATTCGAATGCCCCATATAGGCGATCAGGCTTTGCAGGATTGCTGCCTTATCGGGATCCTTTTCTGCCTCCGATACCGCAGCCGCAAAATCTTCGTACTCCGTGAATCGGATATCCATTCCGGCAGCATTCATACGCCGGATGATATCTCCAAGCGGTATTGTATGGTTATTCACCGCATTGAACAGACAGCATTCCTTCGGCGTGCGCGCCAGCTTCAGGAATGCACGGCACGAAACATCAATCGGTCCCATACAAGCCTGGTTTTCGAGCATCTGATACGGGAAGCAGCCGAGGAGACTGTAAGAGCGAAGCCGTCCCATGAAGCTGTTTGTGACGAAGTTAATCTGGAATTCACCGTCCGATTCTCTCGCAGCAAGTGTGCCAACGCGAATGACCTTTGCAGTGATCGCGCCTTCAGCGGCAGCTCTGAGAACTGCAATTTCGCCCATCAGCTTGGACGCGGTATACTTGTTATCGAGCGTCTGTCCGAAATAGAGCGACTGCTCATCCAGCTCGGTCCGGCTGAGGCTTCGCAGATCATCAGTCGTTCCGCCGACGGAGATCGTGGAGAAATGCACAAGCGCCGCACCGGTTTTCCGGCAAAGCGTGACACAGTTTTCTGCACCGCCGACATTGATGTCCTCGATATCCGTGCCGCTGGAGAAGTGCTTGACATTCGCGGCGCAGTTGAATACGGTATTGATCGGCAGTGTTTCAAACGGTACAAAGCTCTGATAATCTGTCACATCACCGTCCACAGCCTTGACACGCTCATCGAAAATGCTGTTGTATTTGCTGCCAAAATAGTAAAACAGAATCGTCTTGAGTCTGCTTGCAGCATTGGGGTATTTTCCCTTGCGGATGAGACACCATGCCGTACCCGTTTCCTCATCAAGGTACTGTGCCAGCAGATGTGCGCCCATATAACCGGTCGCTCCCGTCACCAGAATATTGCCGATCTGACGCGTTTCACCATTCCGGAAGGCTTCAATCGTATTCTGCGCCAGAAGCGCATCCATGCCGGTATAGTCGATCGCATCGAAATCGAACAGACTCTTACTCTTCTGCTCCGCATTGCCGTCTGCAAAAAGCTTTGCGAGCGCACGGGGCGTTGTATTCTTGAAAACATCGCCGTAAGTGAGATCATACCCCTGTTCGGAGGCCGCGATGACAATGGATGTCACGATCAGCGAGGTGCCGCCGATTTCAAAGAAATCATCGTTTGCGCCAACCTTGTCCAGATTGAGTGCATTGGCAAAGGCATCACAGAAGAACCGCTCGGTTTCGTTTGCAGGAGCGACATACTCCGTCACATTCACCGGCATTGGATCGGGCAGCCGCTTTATATCGGTTTTGCCGTTTGCAGTCATGGGCAGCTCATTCATCTGCAAATACGCGGTCGGCACCATGTAATGCGTAAGCTGCTTTTTCAGTTCATCACGCAGCGCGTCAATGTTGATCTCGGTATCTGCGGTAAAGTATGCACAGAGATTATCCTGACCGCCGAACGGACGAATCACGACCGCGACCTTCTTGATATGCGGTTGTGCAGCGATCAGACCCTCGATCTCGCCAAGCTCGATACGCAGACCGCGCAGCTTGACCTGATTATCCAGTCTGCCGAGGATATAAACATTTCCATTCCGGTCGAATTTCGCCTGATCTCCGGTACGGTACATCCGCTGACCGTTGTATTCGACAAACGAAGCCGCTGTCTTTTCAGGGAGATTCCGGTAGCCCTCCGCGACACCAATACCGCCGACATAGAGCTCGCCGATCACGCCGTAGGGAACAGGAGCGCCGAATTTATCAATGATGTATTCCTTGTAATTGAGCAGTGGTCTGCCGACGGTCACATAGCCGGCATCTGTCAGATCTGCTGCATTGCAGGAAACGGTGATCTCTGTCGGACCGTAAGTATTCATGATCCGGATACCAGGTGCACATGCCTTGATCGCATCCCGCAGCGACATCGGATAGCCCTCTCCGCCGGACATCACAAGCCTGCACTTCGCAAGCTGTGCCCGGAACGGCGCATAATCGAGATATTGCTGAAGCCGCGAGGGCGTTGCATTGATACAGTCTGCTCCGTATTGTTCCATCAGCTGTGCCAGCGCTCTGGGATCATTCATTTCATCCTCAGAAGCAAAGATCAGCGTCTTGCCGTTGCAGAGCGCTGCGGTATGCTCCTTGAAGGACATATCAAAGGATACTGTCGTAACCGAGAGATAATTGCTGATGTTGTGCTTAAGATAGTACATATGGGTATTTGCTTTTTCCGGCATGAGATAATTGCAGATACCGACATGGCGCAGCATGACGCCCTTGGGCTTTCCGGTTGAACCGGAGGTATAGATCATATAGCTCAGCTCGTCACCGGTCATTTCGACCGCAGGATCGGAGGTGTCTGTACCGGAAAGCAGCTCCGTGACATCAATCGCCTTTTCTGAGGGATAATCCGCGAGCTTATCGGCAGTCGTAATAATAAACGAAGCACCGCTGTCTTCGATGATATGGTTAATACGGTCGGCAGGATACTGCGGATCGCAGGGAATGAACGCGGCACCAGCCTTGTTGACACCGAACATACAACAGAAGAAACTGCTTTCACGCGGCAGCAGCAGCGCTGCACTGTCTCCGACGCCGATGCCCTTTTCGATCAGCTTGTTTGCAACTACATTCGCACACTCGTTCAATTCGCGGAAGGTCATCGTTCTGTCCTTCGCGATCACGGCAGTCTTGTCGGGATTTTCTGCCGCAGACTGCTCAAACAGCCTGTGCAGAAGCTTTACAGGAATATCCGCACGCGCCTCCTCGGAGAATGCTTCAAGTTTTTCTGCCTGATCCGCAGGAAGTGTGAGCGCATCGCTGACAGAGAACGCCGTTCCGCCGCAGATCTGCTCCAGCGAACTGCGGAGCTGAGCAACAAAATTCCCGATCACATCATCCTCAAAGAGCTGTGAGGAGTATTGCACCGAACCGTACAGACAGTCACCGCTCCTGCGGAACACAAAACCTATGTCGCGCCCCATTTTCTGAAGCGGCACATAAAGCTCCGCAGATATGCCGTTTTCGCTGTAGGCAGGGGGCTGCTGCATATAGTTGACACTGACATCGAAAATCGGATTGCGGCTTTCATCACGCTGCTTCACAAATTCGGATACGATCTTTTCAAACGGAAGGGAGGCACTGTAAGTCGTCGCCCGGACCGCAGAAGAAACCGACTGCAGATAGGCTGCAAGATCCATGCTCCTGACCGGCTTCACGCGAACAGGCGCGGTATTGACAAACATACCAATCACGCTGTCAGCGCCGACAGGACGCATATTTGTCGGGATGCCGAGCACGACATCCTCGGAGACGGCATACTGTCCAAGCACCATCGAAACCGCAGAGAACAGCAGTTCAAACTCTGTCATCAGGCTGCGCCGTGCGGCACGATCCAGTTTCTTCAGCGCATCGCCTTCAAAGCAGAAGTCGATCTGCCTGTCGGAAAGCGGGTGAATTCTCGGTCTGGAGCCTTTCAGCGGCAGATCAGCAACCGGAACACCGTCCGCAAACATCTCGCGGTAATACGACAGGCCGTCTTCAGACTGATGACTGTGGCTTTCCTCATACAGATCGGAGAGGTCAATCTCCCCTGCCGTGATTTCCTTGCCGTTCAGTGCAGCAAAAAGCTCCTGCATCAGTGTCTTTACAGAGCCGCCGTCAAATGCGATATGATGAATCGCAAGGTGCAGGATCACACTGCCGTCCGGGATCTCATAGACCGTCGGGCGGACAGGGATTCCAACATTCAGATCAAACGGTGTCACATCGTTTTCGATCTCAGAAATTGCCTGCTCACGGGAAGCCGCCTGTTTCACGGCAATCACCGGAGTCTCATCCGTCAGAATGCGGACGGGCAGACCATTCTGTTCGCCGTAATAAGAATGGAACGCTTCATGTGCGGAAAAAACGCGCTCTGCAGCCTGCTGCACACGAGCAGAATCAGCGCCCCTGACGGTAACGGCAAGGTTCAGATTATAGACAACGGATGATGCATCGAGCTTCTGCTCAAGGTACATTCCGCGCTCATACGGTGTGAGCGGATAAATGCGCGGCTTTTCGGTTTTCTTTGCGAAAGGCTTGTTCTGTACTTTTTGCAGCATGATGCGCTCGATCATACGCGGCGTTTTGCCCTCAAAGATGACCGACACCGGGATCTTATAAATATCGCATTCCTCAGTCACCATGACGCACTTGATGGAATCGCCGCCCATTGCGAAAAAGTCATCGTCAACACCGACATTTTCGACACCCAGCACATTGGAAAACGCCGAGCAGAGCGCCTTTTGCATATCCGTTTCCGGTGCGATATAATCGTTTTTGAAGCTGCCTGCCTCCGGCGCTAAAAGCGCACTGCGGTCAAGCTTGCCGTTCGCATTGACAGGCATCCGATCGAGCCGGACAAAGAACGCAGGGATCATATAAGAGGGAAGCTTTGCGCCGATCGCAGCCTTCAGCTCTCTCACATCAACATAGCTGGTTTCTGTATAATATGCAGTCAGATAAACCTGTCCGAAATCATTTGTGAAGTCCTTGATTGCAGCATCCGCGATCCCCTCACAGTTTCTGATGACTGCTTCGATCTCTCCCGGCTCAACGCGCTGGCCGTTGATCTTCACCATCCAGTCGCGGCGGTTGAGATAAATGAAATTCCCGCCCTCGCCGCGCCTGACAAGGTCACCGGTATGCAGCAGCCTATCAAAGCCGTCCTTTTCGCGGAACGGGTTTTCTGTAAATACTCGTTCAGACTGTTCGGGAAGATGCAGATATTCGGAGGCAAACCATCCCGCCAAGCAAAGCTCGCCTTCGTCAGCCTCATTTCCGTTGTCATCGAGCACATAGGCACAGGCATCTCCGACAGGCTTTCCGATCGGGGAATTATCATATTTCCGATCCAGCGGAAATGCCGTAATAGCACCCGTTGATTCCGTCTGACCGTAGCAGACTGTGATGGCGTAATCCTCGCTGAAAATACCGCTGACACGCTCGCTTCCGGTATATACAGATTTCAGGGAAGCGCTCCGGTTTTTGAAGACCTTCAGCATTTTCGGGCTGATGAACAGATGCTCAATCTGATTCTCTTCGATAAAATCGGCAAGCAGAACCGGATCACGCATCGTCTGTTGGGGCATGATGTAAATTGTCTTGCAGGAGCAAAGCGGCTCAAATACATCACCTACGGCAACAACAAAGGTTAACGGCGTACCCATTGCGCTGTGCGTTCCCTGCGGTGCATCGAACATAATTCTATAGCGCTGGACGCAACCCGCTATACTCCGTTGCGTATGCAGGACACCCTTTGGTTTTCCGGTCGAGCCGGAAGTATAGATCAGCACCGCGGGCGCATCCGCATCCGGTATGACAGGCTCTGCAAGCGGGGTCTCACTTTCAATCCCGTGAAGGAAGCGCTCATTGATCACAGCCTTGGCAGAGCAGTCACTGCGGATATAGGCAAGGCGGTCTTCAGGGTAATCAGGCGAAAGCGGAGCGTAAGCACCGCCGGCAAGCCAGACGGCGTACATTGCGGCGATGTATTCCTTGTTGCGCGGCAGCTCGACTGTCACAAAGTCACCCCGACAGATGCCCTGTCGAATGAGCTTTGCCGCAATTTTCCGGGCAAATACGTCAAAGCTGCTGTAAGTGAAGAAATTGTTTTCCCCTTGATCGACGATCACGGTCTGTGCAGGATATTGGCTTACATTTTGCATGATCCATTGAACGATACTTTGATACGCCATAACAGTATTTCCTCTCTTTCAACTACAATCAATGAATACATTGGTGCCGCGACATTCCCACAACGCAGCAACATTGAATATATTGTCAAAATACAGTATAATTATAACACATCGCACCGAAAAATGCAATGGGCATCATGAAAAATATCATGAACACAGAAATCATCGCAAACTTTTGAAATACAGCTTGAAATATGATGGATTATATGGTAAAATAGCAGAAGCGGACTTCTGCAACTTAAAAAGGAGGATACCCAAATGAATATTACCACGGAAAAGAATGGAAATGCTGCTGTAATCCGGCTTGAGGGCTGGCTTGACGCACAAAGCGCATCGGCATTCAATGCAGCTCTGGATGCACTGGAGCCGGAAATCACTGAGCTTGAGCTGGATCTGCAAAAGCTCGAATACATCTCCTCAGCCGGACTGCGTGTGATCGTCATTGCCGACAAGAAAATGCAGGGCGGTCTCACGGTAACCAATGCTTCTGTCGAAATTCTCGATGTCTTCAGAATGACGGGCTTTGACAAAAAACTCAACATCAAATGAAAAATCACGCGCTGCGCAGAATCGGCCTCCTGTCTGTTCTGCTGATCGTTCTGACGGATGTGATCCTCGCACTGACGATGAGCGTACTCACCTTCAATCTCGCAACGGAAAGCTGCAAGGCGAAGGCTGAGAATTTTCGGGAAGCGATGTCCCATCCCCTTCCCGGCCTTGATATTGATGATCTTGATAATAACGAAATCACACGCAGCGGCTTCCAGGAATATATGAGAAGCTTGTTCGGATTCTCCAACGCAAAATATATGTACCTATTCCGTGCCTCCCGCGAGGAGGACACGATCACATATATCCTGACAGTTGCTGCCGATGATGAGGAAAACCGGAAGATTTCCGAGGAGCGCAGCATGGGTACGGTCGTCGATATCGGCGAACGTTCATTTATCGACCATGCGCTGGACGGAGAACTCACAGGACCAGAAATAGAGATCAATCAATTCGGCGAGGTATTGGCATATTATTTCCCGCTCAGCGAAACAGGCAGCAGTCAGAATGTGATCGTCGGCATAGATTTTGACATCACAAAAAATCGTCAGAAAACGACCCGCTATGTGGTGCTGATTGTACTGATCGTGAATATCGTGCTGATCACTGTGCTGGGGCTGCTGCTGCTCATCCTAAGGAAAAAGGTATTTATTCCCATCAAAAAACTCGCAGTGGAGATGAACAACCTTGATCCCGAACAAAAGCACGAACCACTGAAATTCCATACCTATCAGGAGATTGAGGAGATTACCCGCTCATTCGATCAAATGTCGGAGGACATCATCGGCTACATCGACAACCTCCGCACCATGACAGAGGAGCGTTCCCACGCAGCAGCGGAGCTGAACATCGCTCGGCGGATACAGATCGGCATGGTGCCGCAGCGCTTTACGCTTTCCGGCGATGGCTATGAGATCTCCGCATTTGCAGAGCCTGCAAGGGAAGTCGGCGGTGATTTCTACGACTGCTTTGAACTGAACGGCAAAGTATGGATCGTCATTGCCGATGTTTCCGGCAAGGGAATCGCTGCAGCATTGTTCATGGCCATGATCAAAAATATGCTCCGCGAAAAGCTGCGGGCAGGCGCATCCCTTGCTGCTGCGCTGAATGAGGTCAACGATGAAATCTGTACCGTAAATCCGGAGAATATGTTTGTTACGGTCTTTGCAGCAATGCTGAATCCCTCTACCGGTGAGCTGCGCTATGCGAATGCAGGACATACCCGGCCGCTGATGATCTGCGGCGATAAGAAGTCGTATCTGACACCCAATCCGGGTATTGTGCTCGGTTTGTTTGAAGATGCGGGGATCATAGAGGAACACACGATGCTCGACGCCGGCTGCAGTTTCCTGATCTATACGGACGGAGTAACGGAAGCACTGAATCCGCAGCGCGAACTGTTCGGCGAACAGCGGCTGCAGGCGGCGGCTGCAGGCGGCCGTGCGGAACAGACCGTCGCTTCCGTCACAGATGCTGTCAGGGCATACGCGGCGGGCTGTGAGCAGTCGGATGATATCACACTGGTCGCTGTGCAGTTCACACCGTGTGAGGGCAATGCCGCTGGATATGAACACAGCTGACCGTCAGTCTTCGGACAATTCAGCTTATCATTCACTTTGAGGACAACGGCAGGGAATTTGATCCGTCAGCCGAAATAGAAAAATAATAATGCGTGCTGCCCCAAGATACGGGAAGCACGCATTTTTATTTGATATCTCCGCAGGCATGAACGATTGCAGGCATCAGGACACCGATCGGTGCGGATGATCCCCGGACTGCCTGAATGACCGCATAATCGAAATCCATACGATTCACGCTTGACACGAGGGAGGCATATCATGATTTGCATCCGCATACGATTCCGAGAGGAGGGATCAACATGAAAACTGAAACAATCAAACTCCGGAGCAGCTTCACAGCACAGAATCCGGAGCAGATTCGGAAAGCCGTTACGAGGAAAGTCGAAAAGATCGTAAATGAAAAGCTGAAAAATGCAGGCTGATTTGTACTTTGACAGCAGGAAGGGCGGTGCAGTCAGTGCCAAAAGTCGGAATTTACTGTCGTTTGTCGATCGAGGATAAGAACAGGAACGGCGATGACAGCCAGAGCATTCAAAACCAAAAAGCAATGCTTCGGAATTACTGTTTAGAACGCAGCTGGGAGATTTTTGACATATATACCGATGACGGTTTCAGCGGCATTGACCGCGCCCGTCCTGCATTCAACCGGCTGCTCCGCGACTGTGAGCAAAACAGAATTGACATCGTTCTTTGCAAGGATCAGAGCAGGTTTTCCCGCGACACGGTCATCATCGAGCAATACCTCAATGACAGGTTTCTGGAATGGGGCATCCGGTTTATCGGTGTCGCGGACAATGCGGATACGGATAACGAAAGCTACGGAACCATGCGGCTTTTCACATCAGCATACAATGAGATGTACGTAAAGGATATCTCAGCAAAGATCCGCCGCACGCTGTCCTGCAAGCGCGAACAGGGACAGTTTATCGGTTCCTTTGCGCCCTACGGCTATCTGATTGACCCAGCCGACCGGCATCATCTCATCATTGATGAGGAAACCGCACCAGTCGTGCGGATGATCTTCGGGCTATATGTCAGCGGAAAAGGCTACCGCCATATCGTACAGAAGCTGAACAGTGAGGCCATTGTCAGCCCCAGTGCCTACAAGCGGGAGCAGGGCTCGAAATACATAAACCGCAATGCTGACAGCAGCAGCGCCCGCGGACTGTGGACGCAGTCAACGATTGCCCGGATGCTTGCAAATGAAATGTATACCGGCACATTGGTACAGGGAAAATCGCACCATATCAGCTATAAAAACAAGCGGCGGAAAAAGGTCTGTCCGGCGGAGTGGATACGCATCCCGAACGCACACGAAGCGATCATTGACGCGGATACATGGCTACGGGCGCAGGCGCGTCTGCAAAGCAATACCCGCGTCGGCACCCGGATGCAAACGCTTTCGCCGCTTTCCGGCAAAATTCGCTGCGCGCTCTGCGGCAGACCGATGAAGCGGAATGTATACTACAACAAGGCAAAAACAATCAAATACTACGGGCTGCAATGTGCGGCCTATAAGTCTGGTGCAATGAACTGCCCGAATACAAAAACCATGAGTGGGAAAGTTCTGGAGCAGACTATTCTTGACGCGCTGAACAGCATTGTTTCGCAGTATTGTCAGACGGATGAGATCCGGTTCACGAATATTTATGAGGAGCAGCTCCGAGCACTGGAAGGCAGCCTTGCCAAACGCCTCGAACAGCACGCCTCCGCGCAAAAACGGCTTATTCAGATGTATAAGGACAAACTGGACGGCATCATTGCCGAAGCGGATTATTCGCTGTTCCGGCAGAACCTTTCAGACGAGGAGCAGTCACTCACACTACACATTGACGAGCTGCGGCAGCAGATTGCCGAAGCCCGCGGGCGCATGGAAAACGCACCCGGACAGAAGGCACTGATTGAACAGTATGCACATTTCGATGCACTTGACCGCACTGTCGCAGACGAGTTTATCGACTTCATCGAGATCAGCATGACCAACGACTGCGGCGAGCGGGAGATACATATTCACTGGAAGATATAACACAGCCAATACAGCGCTGTGATTGAAACTGCACAATTCTCGTCGCATGACTTCCGGAGATAGCTGGTATATCAATATCATAAGCGGGTATGATGAGGTCCTCGGTATCATGCCCGCATTTCTTGACAGATTCAAAACAAAAAGCCATGAAGTGAACTGCGTAAATACGAAAAAGCAAAACTTGGTTTATGTTGATTCCCCGCACGGCGGCATAGACGGCGGATGCTCGACGGCGGACGGTGTGCCGGAAAAAGGGATCAATCTCAATATCTTGCTGGATCTGCGCGACCTGCTGGTGGTCTCCGGCTATGAAGTACGGGTTACGCGGGACACCGACCGCTCGATCCACGATCAGGGCATTGAGGGAATCGCCAATCAGAAGGCCTCCGATATGGATAACCGCCTTGCGATCCTCAATGCGCCGGATCATGCCGTCTGTATCTC
This sequence comes from Oscillospiraceae bacterium, assembly GCA_024404875.1. Classification (GTDB taxonomy): domain Bacteria; phylum Bacillota; class Clostridia; order Oscillospirales; family Ruminococcaceae; genus Firm-04. The sequence continues at coordinate 37,927 of JAKSPK010000004.1, read as the reverse complement.
GATCCACCAAAATCAGTTCACGGATCCGAAATACAGCGGTGCGCAGATGTTCTATGCCCCGACCAGCAGTGACAGCGAATCGCTTGCACAGACAATGCAGCAGAAATTCCGCACGATGCTTCAACCGCAGAATGACCGCGAGATCAAGTGCTGCGGCAAGGAGCTGTTTCTCTGCTGGTTTTGCAAGCATCCAATGATTATGGCAGAATGCGGATTTCTCTCGAATCCGGATGAGGCGGCACTGCTGAAAACCGAAGAGTATCAGCACAAAACTGCCTTGACACTTTATGCAGGACTGCTGGAATGGCTTTCTGAGCAAAGCGCGGTCTGACACGATTTTTCCAGCACTTCCATTATTTTTGCATTGCTTTCCGGCACGGCTTCATGTATAATATAAACATCCCCGATAGGGAAATACAATGCATGGAGGGAATGCAAAATGTGCAGACAGTCTATCTGGCAGGCGATCCTCGCACTGCTGCAAAATTGCTGCAGCGGCTGCTGCTGATGAAACCAGAAAAAGCGTATCCGTTTTCGGGCGGATACGCTTTTTCACTTGCTTTTTTTCGGTATTTATGCTATACTGATAAGGAAAAAAACACGCATCATTCTCTGCTCTTTTGGCAGAGAACGATACGCAAGTGTGGGTTTGCCCCCCGTGCGGGACATGGGGAGCAACATGAAAAAAGGGGGATTTCGGGAGCAGCATAAGTCTCCCAAAGGGGGAATTGTCAAATATCAGTGTACCGGATGAAACAGGAATCTGCCGATCGCCTGCGTCAGCTTTGCAATCTGAGATTCATCATCCGTGCCGACTTCAAGCTGAAGCGGCTGCTCACGATCCAGTGTAAAGATGCCCATGATCGACTTGGCATCCACGGAATAATTCCCGACCTGAAGAAGTGCTTCAAAGCGGAACTGGCTCATGATGTTGACGAATTCAGCAACATCAGCGATCTCGGGAAGATAAACCGTTGTCGTAAACATATTTATAACCTGCCTTTCACAGACCAGTACGGAACTGCAACATATTACTAAAAATTAGCGGTGTACGGGGGCTGCAGCGGATCAGCCGTGACGAGAGGGGGGAGCACAGCCGCATTGTTCGCGCACCTCCGCGCACCTGATTATTTTGGAGGGTTGTCATGAATCACCCTGTGAGACAAATATACACCGGAAACGCCGAAAAGTCAAGCAATTTTCTTCCATTTTGTACACCTGACCGATTTTTTCGGCTGCACGCGCATTTCTTTTTTGCAATCCAAATAAACTGTAAGGACTGCACAACCCAACGCTGTTGAAATTATGCAATATGCACAGGAGATGCCAAAACTATGAAATTCAAGATACTCACGCTCGGCTGCAAGGTCAATCAAGCCGAAAGCTCCGGACTCGCCGCCGCGCTGTGCGAAATGCAGATGACCGAGGCAGAACGTCCTGAGGATGCCGGCCTGCTGATCGTAAACAGCTGCGCGGTTACGGCGGAATCTGTCCGAAAAACCGGACAGCTGCTCCGCAGCCTGCGCCGCAAGAATCCTCACGCCAGACTCGTTCTGACAGGCTGCTGGCCGCAGGCCTTTCCGGAAGACGATTTTTCCGCTGCCGATTTCGTCACCGGCACAAAGAACCGCGAGGCCATCCTTGAATGGATCGCAGGCATTCCGGAAAACGGTCAGTGCATCTTTGACTATGGCAGCAAAGATGCGTTCTCTTCACTGCCCTGCGCCGACACTACGCGTACGCGCGCATTCCTGAAAATCCAGGATGGCTGCAATCAGTTCTGCAGCTATTGCATCATTCCCTATGCACGCGGCAGATGCCGTTCGATGCCGCCGGAGCGCTTCCGCTCCGAGATCCGTACACTCGCGGAGCAGGGCTTCCGTGAGATCGTGCTGACCGGCATCAATCTCTGCTTTTACGGTACGGATACCGGGCAGACGCTCGCCGATGCGGTCGATCTCTGCGCGGCTGAGCCGGGCTTCATCCGGATCCGGCTCGGTTCGCTCGAACCGGAACGCATGGACAGCGATTTGCTCCGGCATCTCGCGGAATGCGAAAAATTCTGTCCGCAGTTTCATCTTTCGCTGCAAAGCGGCTCGGATTCCGTGCTCAAGCGCATGAACCGGCATTACAATACCGAGCAGTATCGCACGCTCGCGGCCGAGATCCACAGGCTGTTCCCCGATGCAGCGCTGACGACCGATGTGATCGTCGGATTCCCCGGCGAAACCGAGGAGGATTTTGCCAACAGCTGCCGGTTCGTACAGGAGATCGGATTCGCGAAGGTACATGTTTTTCCGTATTCGCAGCGCGAGGGTACAAAAGCCGCTGCATTTCCCGATCAGGTGCCGCAGACTGTCAAGGCGCAGCGCTCCGCCCGCCTGACCGCGATCGCAAATGGGATCCGCCGCAATCATCTCGCCAATATGATCGGTCAGACCGCAGAGGTCCTCGTCGAGGGAGAGAAACAGCAAAATGCACAGCGGTTTTACCAAGGGCATACCCCCAATGGTACACTTGTGAAAATTTTTCCAGAAAATGACGAAAAGGGTTTGCAGAATTCTTTGATTTGTGTTACAATAGAGGAGTATGAGGATGACTGTGTCATCGGCCGGCCGAAACGCTGACCGCAAACGCTGTCACCCGATTTTCTCACCATATAATATATGACAATGGAGGCTGATCTGTTCATGGCTGTTTATCGTATTTATACTGAAAAAAAGCCGCAATATGCCGTAGAAGCGCAGTCCGTTCTCGCTGATCTGCGCACCGCGCTCCGTCTGGATGTGCAGGGCATCCGCGTACTTAACCGCTACGATGCCGACCACATTGAGGAGGACGATTTCCGTAGGGCAATCCCGACCGTTTTCTCGGAGCCCGCTGTCGATTTCGTATATGAGAAGCTGCCGATGCTCTCCAATCAGGAGCGTGTCTTTGCGGTCGAATATCTTCCCGGACAGTTCGATCAGCGCGCCGATTCCTGTGAACAGTGCATCCAGATCCTCAACGGCAAGGAGCGCTGCCGTGTCCGCAATGCGCGCGTATACATCGTATCCGGCGCAATCACGGACAAGGAATTTGACAAGCTGAAAGCGTATCTCATCAACCCGGTCGAAAGCCGCGAAGCACTGCTCGACCCGGTGGATTCGCTGGATATGAACTATGCTGTCCCTAAGACCGTCAAGACACTGCGCGGCTTCTGCAAGCTCGATGAAACCGGCCTTCAGACATTCATTGACAAATATGCGCTGGCAATGGATCTCGACGATATCCGATTCTGTCAGGAGTATTTCCGCGATACCGAAAAGCGCGATCCGACAATCACCGAGATCCGCATGATCGACACCTACTGGAGTGACCACTGCCGCCACACGACCTTCCTTACGACGATCGACCGTGTCCGCATTGAAACACCCTATATCAAGGATACCTATGAGGAATACAAGAAGATCCGCCGCGAACTGCGCCGTACCAAGAAGCCGAATACGCTTATGGAAATGGCAACAATGGCCATGCGCAAGCTGAAAGCGGACGGGCTGATCCCGTCACTCGATGAGAGTGAGGAGATCAATGCATGCTCTGTCAAGATCAAGGTCGATACCGACCACGGTCAAGAGGATTGGATCCTCATGTTCAAGAATGAAACGCATAACCACCCGACCGAGATCGAGCCGTTCGGCGGTGCCGCTACCTGTCTCGGCGGTGCAATCCGCGATCCGCTCTCCGGCAGAAGCTATGTCTATCAGGCAATGCGCGTGACCGGTGCAGCGAATCCGCTTGTTCCGGTTGCCGACACGATCCCCGGAAAACTGCCGCAGCGCAAGATCGTTGTCGGAGCAGCCAACGGCTACAGCTCCTACGGCAACCAGATCGGCCTTGCGACCGGCCATGTCACTGAGGTTTATCATCCGGGCTATGTCGCAAAGCGTTTAGAAATCGGTGCGGTCGTCGGTGCGGCACCCGCTGAGAATATCCGCAGAGAGCGTCCGCAGCCGGGCGATGTTGTCATCCTGCTCGGCGGCAAGACCGGACGCGACGGCTGCGGCGGTGCGACCGGTTCCTCCAAATCACACACACTTGAATCCCTCACGCACTGCGGTGCCGAGGTGCAGAAGGGCAATCCGCCTGAGGAGCGCAAGCTCCAGCGTTTGTTCCGTGATCCGGAAGTCACAAAGCTCATTAAGCGCTGCAATGATTTCGGCGCGGGCGGTGTATCCGTCGCGATCGGCGAGCTGACCGACGGTCTTGAGATCGACCTCAATGCCGTTCCGAAGAAATATGACGGTCTGGATGGCACGGAGCTGGCAATTTCTGAGTCGCAGGAGCGCATGGCTGTTGTTGTTGCGCCGGAGGATGTCGAGGCATTCATGGCAGCAGCAGCAAAGGAGAATTTGCTTGCAACGGTCGTTGCGAAGGCGACTGATACAAACCGTCTGCGCATGAAGTGGAACGGAAAAACGATCGTCAATCTCTCCCGCGAATTTCTCAATTCCAACGGTGCAGAGAAACATACAAAGATCATTGCGGCAGCCCCGAACGAGCTGCCCGCCCGCAACGAGCACTTTGAAGATACCGCTGACGGCTGGCGTGAACTGATGAGCAGTCTCAATGTCTGCTCGCAGAAGGGACTTGTCGAAAAATTCGACTCGACCATCGGCGCCGGTACTGTGCTGATGCCCTACGGCGGTACCTATCAGCTCTCCCCTGCCCAGGCAATGGCTGCAAAAATTCCGGTTCTGAAGGGCGAAACAACGACCTGCTCGATCATGGGCTGGGGCTTCAATCCGCTGATTTCCGAGCATTCGCCTTATCACGGCGCGATCTATGCCGTAATCGAATCCGTTGCAAAGGTTCTCGCAGCAGGCGGCAGCAGAAATCAGTGCTGGCTGACATTCCAGGAATACTTCGAGCGCACGCAGAATAACCCGCGGCGCTGGGGTAAGCCGTTCTCCGCGCTGCTCGGCGCATTCCGCGCACAGCTTGAGCTGTGCTGCGCTTCGATCGGCGGCAAAGATTCCATGTCCGGCACCTTCGAGAAAATTGATGTTCCGCCGACGCTCGTTTCCTTTGCAGTATCGACCGCAGACACCAGCCGCGTCGTTTCAACCGAATTCAAGGAAGCCGGCAGTACGGTCATCCGCATTGCGCCGGAATATTCCAGCAGCGGTCTCCCGAACTGGCAAAGCGTTCGCGCAGTCTTCGATTATGTCGAAAAGCTGATCTCCGCTGGCAGAGCAAAGGCGATCTGGTGTGTCGAGAACGGTGGTGTTGCTGAGGGTATCGCAAAAATGGCATTCGGCAACCACATCGGCTTTGAATTCACGAAAAAGCTGCCGGAGCGCGTGCTCTTTGATCCGTGTGCAGGCTCGTTCATCATTGAGCTGAACGGTGACGCCAAGCAAGGTGAGGAGGTCATCGGCAGAACCACAGAACAGTACAAGATCTTCACTGATTCGCAGACGATCAGCCTTGATACGCTCCAGAAAGCGTGGGAGGGCAAGCTCGAATCCGTATTCCCCTGCCGCATCAAGACCGCGTTCGCAACGATCGAATCCTATACGCATAAGGCGGCATCCCGTCCGGCTCCCGCAATCAAGGTCGCAAAACCGCGTGTACTGATTCCCGTATTCCCTGGCACGAACTGCGAATACGATACTGCAAGAGCATTCGAGCGTGCAGGCGCTGTGCCGGAAGTGCTGGTCATCCGCAATCTTTCCGCAAGCGATATCGAACAGTCTGTTAAAGCAGCTGTCAAGGCGATTCAGAATTCGCAGATGATCATGATCCCAGGCGGATTCTCCGGCGGTGACGAACCGGACGGCTCCGGCAAGTTCATCACGGCATTCTTCCGCAACCCGCAGGTCACGGATGCCGTTCACGATCTCCTGAAGAACCGCGACGGTCTGATGCTCGGCATCTGCAACGGCTTCCAGGCACTCATCAAGCTCGGCCTCGTTCCCTATGGCGAGATCACCGAAATGAGCGAAAATTCGCCGACATTGACCTTCAATACGATTGCCCGTCACCAGAGCATGATGGTCACAACGCGCATCGCATCCAACAAATCGCCGTGGCTCGCCGGCTGTGAGGTCGGTGATCTGCACACCATTCCGATCTCGCACGGTGAAGGCAGATTTATCGCATCCGGCTCGCTGCTCCAGCGCCTTGCGAATAACGGTCAGATCGCGACGCAGTATGTCGATCTCTCCGGCAGACCGACGATGGATATCCGTTTCAATCCAAACGGCTCTGTTGATGCGATCGAAGGCATCACCTCTCCGGACGGCCGCGTCCTTGGAAAAATGGGACACAGTGAGCGCATCGGCGATGCAGTCTGCAAAAATGTCCCCGGCAACAAAGATCAGAAGATCTTCGAGAGCGGTGTCAAATATTTCCTGTAATCCTTTCATCAATCATTGAATGCAAAAAAACAGACTTCCCGTGCAAAAACGGGAAGTCTGTTTCCGTATAGGCAATACCGCACAGAACCGGTGGTTCAGGTACACAGTCAATCCGCCAAAAGGGATTTATACGATGCTGCAAAAAAACACTGTGTCAGGCACACAGTGCTTTTTCTTTGAGGATATTTGAACACGAATCCATTCAGCCTTCGGTATCAACACGCCTTATGACAGTCCGGGCAGCATCCGTTTCACTCTGCCTGAAACCAGAACTGCCAGTGCGAGCTTGAACAAATCCGGCAGAATAAACGGGAATACACACCACGACATCACACTCATTAAGCTGACCGCGCCGGTGTGTCTCACATAAAGCACATAGAACCATGCCGTTCCAAATGCGTAGCAGAGAATGAGACCGACTGCCAGCACCGCGATCTTCAGCCAGAGATTCATCTTGAATAGGTTTTCCGCGACCAGATAGACCAGACCAGTCAGCAGGAAGCCGATGATGTAGCCGCCGGTGTTGCCGAACAGAATGCCGATTCCGCCGCTGAATCCAGCAAAGACCGGCAAACCCGCTGCACCGAGCAGGATGTATACGAGGATCGACACTGAGCCGCGCATTCCGCCGAGCAGCAGCAATACGAAAAAGACTGCAAAAGTCTGCATCGTGAACGGAACGGTCATCGGGATGCTGATCCATGAGCAGATCGCAATCAGCGCTGCGCCGATCGCTGTGTAAACGAGATCAAGGGTGCGAAATTTCGATTGTATCATTTTATGTTTCCTCCATATCTCTGCAAAGCCCATACCACTGACATCCGCCGCATACGGCGGCAAATGCATCCGTATGAAAAATCTTCGCAGATACTAGTTTTTTCAATGATGACCAGTCTGCGTTCATGCCGACTCGCAAGTCGCAATGCTCCAATACAGCGCGGTCGAGTGCCTGAACCTTTTCCGCAGCATCACATTTCGATCCGGCTTTATGCGGGCAGGCCGCGCAGACATCGTCACAGCCCGCAGTCAATGTGACCGGCATATCCGGCTGCTCGTGCAGGGACGAACAAACCGCGGTCATATGCGCAGTAAATGCGTCATCATAGCCTCTTCCGATGAATTTCTGTATGCACAGAAGATGATGTGGACGCAGCTTCATATATCCGCACCTTCCAGCAGCGATTCAAGGATCTCCGCCGCATCCGTGACGCAGCTTCGGCAGGGACTTTTCACTGCACCGCTTTTCAGCTCGCTGCACATGACCGAACTGTGTTTGTCAATAAAGCGCCGGTTCAGCTCCCCGATGCGTGCATCATCTGCACCGTATTTCCGGGAAAGCACAGTTTCAGCAGCAAGCACTGCCCCGCATTTCCCCATTCTGCCGCCCGCCATCGGACGGGCCGCCGCAGATGCCTCCTGCTCCGTCATACCGGCTGCATCCGCAAATGCGCACATGACCGCCGATGAGCAGGGATAAAAGCTCCGGTGATTCTCCACAGCTTTTTCTGATCGTTTCATAGATTGCTCCTTCTGTCAGGTGCGGTGCCCTCGCCGGAAAACCGTCGGCGTCACACCGTTATTTTTCTTGAACTGCCGCATAAAATGCTCCTCGTTATCGTAGCCGCAGAGTTTCGCGATGTGAGAAATCGTGTAACTCGTCGAGGTCAGCAGATCGCGTGCACGGTTCATTTTGCAGTTGATGACATCCGCAATGCAGGTCAGCCCGAAGGTCTCGCGATAGATGAGCTGAAAATAGCTGCGGCTCATATTAACCTCGGAGCAGAGCATCTCGACCGTCCATTTCTCCTGCGGATTCGCATAAATCTTCTCACGCAGTGCGACCAGCTCAGGATAATGCGGATCATTATTTGACACGCCCTGCTGCGGACTGATCGGTCCGCCGGTCTCAGCCATGCGGATCAGCAGCGCCTTGAGCAGGCAGTCCAGCATCTCGCTGCGCTTGGTACCGGATGCATAAAACTCCGCGCAGGTCTGCCGCAGCAATGCAGAGAGAAACTCGGTATCGCCGAAGCGCAGCAGCGTGTTTTCCGGAATCTTGAGTGCCTGATAAAAACTGCTGTCCGCCGCCTGATCGAAGATCACCCAGTCATAGAGCAGATCACCTTCCGCAGGACGGATCGTCACAGCCTGTCCTGCTGAGACTATGATCGCATCGCCGGACTCTGCCCGCAGCTCTGTTTCACCGAGCTGCAGCAGCATCGGTGCATCGGTCATCATCAGCAGACAACCGGCTGCGCCGCGGTCCAGACTGATCTTTTCCTCCTGCGGCAGCAGCGATCGGTATCCGATTTCCAGGATCTGCATATGCAGCCTCCTTCCGGGTTTCAGTGCTTGGCGCGCCGTGCCGTCTCGTGATGCTTTCGGTTCTGATGCACCGGCACAAAAATCACATAGCTCAACACTGCAATGCCGATTCCGCACAGCGCTGCAACAATCAGCATATGCGTGTTCGAATAGAGGTATCCGGTCACAGCAGCGAAGGTCTGGTCAGTCTTAACGGAGAAACGGTCAAACCAGCGTGTATGCTGAATCCAGAATGTCGGGATCAGCACCAGCAGTGATGCGATCAGCATTGCAGAGCCCGTCCAGTACAATCCCATTTCCGTTTCATGGATATTGACGAAGAACAGCAGCAGCACAAAGAGCAGTACCGCTGCAAACAGTGTAACAGCCGCCGCCCCTGCCCATGGCAGATAGTTCCGGAGCTGCCTGATCAGGCCTGCATCATTCAGACTGCCGAAGCGGTAAACATCACAGGCAGAAAGAATCGTCTGTTCAGCGGAATTGATCGTGATGCGGATGGCCTCATTATATTTGTCATCCTTATCGACCTTATTTTTTTCGGCATATTCCGAGAAGAAATCGCGGATCGACTGCTCCAGCTCCGAAAAATCCGCACTGGGCGCATAAGATGCCGCATCACCGCGCAGATAGGCGAAGCCGGATGAGATCGTATCACGGATGATCGGTTCGAGCTTTTCTGTCTTGATCGCATCGGCATAGAGCGAAGCCGGAATGCCGGTCGTACTCTCCTGCTGGCGCATCGTTGTTTCGAGGGAGACATGAACGCGCTCTGCAAGCGACTGTGAACGCACAATCGCAAGCGGCGTTTCGGTATTCAGCGCATGAAACCGGAATACACCGGCGACTGTTGCCGAAATGATCAGAAAGATCAGCAGAAGCGTGAAGATGATACTGACAATATAACTGGATGCCCGTTTCATTCCGTACCTCCCTCTGCGTCAGCGGCCTGCTCATAGAACTGCTTTTTCACCGGTTTACAGCGAACGCCGATCCGCATATCAGAGCTGCCGATCACCTGCGGCTTGCAGGTGTAAAGTGTCAGTACCTCCTGATCCTTTCCGGAGGCGAGATACTGTTTTTCATCCTTGCTGAATTCGATCAAATCCGTAACCTTGTAATCAAATGCACCGTATTTCGTGAACAGACGAACGGTGTCGCCTTTTTTTACGCGGTTCAGATCGGAGAAAAAGGTATTGACATGAGCATCAATAACTGCATTGCCGGTCTCACCGATGATCGCGGACTGTGAGGAATGGCAGGCGCCCCGCTCCAGCAGCTCGGGATTGACACCGTAATACACGCCGACGGAGAGGCTGATCGAGTCGATTTCCAGCTGCGCATACTGCTCACCGAAAGTCGGATAGATGATCCTGCCTTCTTCATAAGTCTCGCCTTCCGGCATGCTGCCCATCGGTATATCGCCATGCTCAATAATATTCAGGCCAGCAGTCTGGTTTGTCGTTTTCAGATCGTCCATGAATACGATATTCAGATATTTCTGAATCTGATGCGTCGGCGCGAGATAATAGCAAAGCATCAGCACGCCCGCTGTCAGCAGCAGAAGCAATAGCGGCGTCAGCAGATACGGCAAAACATTGCCGCGGCGCTTCGTAGTTTGTTCAGCCATTTGTCTGTTCCTCCTTTTTGCATCGGTACCCGATCAGCAGCAGACCGCCGAGCGCGGACAGCACCATGACCGCGCCGGTCAGCACCGGAACGGTCGTATCCCAGCCGGTCGAATCAACGATCAGTCCGAAGCCTGCCGTGTCGATCAGTCTGCCTTCGCGGTCCCGTACGCTGAAGCGGTAATTCTCTGCATCGTCCACCGTAATTGTCATGCCCATTTCCCGTCCGAGCTCTGCCATACCTTCCAGCACCTCGTGTTTTTTATCGACGCTGAGCTGTTTGAGCAGAGAAGTCCGTTCCTCTGCGGTCATATTTGCCAGAAACGCCGCACGCTCCGATTCCGGCAGCGAAGCAACATATTCCCGCTTCTCGTCCAATGTCATCTCCGCAAAGTGCGGGTCCGGATCAGGCACCGTATCATCCGCAGCAGAGGATTCGTTCGCTTTTCGTTCATAGTACGCTATGATATCCTCCGCAGGTACGAGCATCTCCTCCGCGATAACGCCCCAGACATACTGTGCACCGTTTTCGCGGATCAGCTCAACCCATTCATCATAGCTGCGGTAAATGCCGTTCATTTCCATGCCGTTTTCGTCATGCGGCTGACTATGAAACTGATTCCGCGTATCCTGAATGAACGATGCCGGCAAACCGGCCTCCGCCATTGCGCGGAATACATCCTCCTCGCCTGCAGCGGCAGCCGTCCCGGTCAGCAGCAGCACAGCGCTGCAAAAAGCAACCGCAGCCGACGCGAGCCTTGCTGCGGCCCTCATGCCTCCTGCTCCCCGCGGCGCATCCGCAGACTGAAGTACGCAGCCCCTCCGACTGCGCCGAGGATCATCAGCGTTCCGGCCAGTACGGGAATTGTTGTATCCCAGCCGGTATCATCAACGGAAACACCGACTGTCGAAGCAACGACCAGCGTCCCGTCCTCATTGCGGACAGAGTAATCAATGCCGTCCGCACCGAGCTTGTCCACAGAAATATTCATGCCGAGATCCTTGCCGAGGTCAATGAAGCCGCTCGCAAGATCCGCCTGAGTCTGTGTATCCATCTGCTTGATAATGCTGTTGCGCTCATGCAGGGACAGCTCAACCAGAAAACGCGCGCGTTCCTCCCTTGGCAGACTGTTGATATAGACCTTTTTTTCGTCAATCGTCATGTTGACAAAAGGCTTCGCCGGCAGGGATGACGGCTCCCATTCCTCGGTGCCGCCGCTCTCCTCGCGTTTCTTTTTCTCCTTTGAAGCCTGCTTGACCTCCGTGCCCGGAAGATCAAACTGCTGACCAACTTTCTCCCAGATATCGTCTTCATAAAGCTCGACCATATCCGCCCAGACATCATAGGTATAGTATTGATCGTTGATCTTCATACCGTCTTTGTCATGTTCGGTATTCTGATACTGCACACGCGCTTCCTGTATCATGGTCTCTGGAATCCCGATGCGGCGCATCGCATTATATACATCCTCCACAGTGCCGTTCTCGCCGTCGGCAAAAACCGGCATCGCCGCAGATGCGGACAAAATCATTGCTGCACATCCAGCAAACAACAGCTTTGTTTTGTTCATAGGCATATCCTTTCCGTACAAAAGTGAGTCAACACACTATGTGCTAAGTATATTATAGCACAATCACACAAAAAAAGCAATGAAAGATTTATGAAAAGTCTCCGTGTCAATTTATATGCTGCCGGCGATTTATTGCCGATAAACCGGAGTTCAGCGAAACTTATCGCAAAGCGTTACGGGCAGCGGCCGCATCATGCTCTGCCGAAGATGCGGTGCGATGCTGAAATTTTGCCGTCCGCACATAAAAAATAAGATCAAATTGTTCCCATTCCGGAAAAATCACTTGACAGATCCCCCCTTTTGGGTGTAAAATATAAGAGTATTAATTTAGTGAAAGGCAGGAAACATCAATGGGACTTACCATAACTGAAAAAATCCTCTCCGCACATCTTGTGGAGGGCGAGCTGGTTCGCGGCACCGAGATCGGCATCCGCATCGACCAGACTCTGACGCAGGATGCGACCGGTACAATGGCGTATCTCGAATTTGAGGCAATGGGCGTTCCCCGTGTCCGCACGGAGCGCTCTGTCGCATACATCGACCACAATACGCTCCAGAACGGCTTCGAGAATGCCGACGACCACCGCTTCATCGGAAGCTGTGCAAAAAAGCACGGACTCTGTTTCTCCCGTCCCGGCAACGGTATCTGTCATCAGGTACATCTGGAGCGCTTCGGCATTCCGGGCAAGACACTGATCGGCTCGGATTCCCATACCCCGACCGGCGGCGGTCTCGGTATGCTCGCGATCGGCGCGGGCGGTTTGGATGTCGCAGTCGCAATGGGCGGCGGCGCATACTACATCACCTGCCCGAAGATCGTTAATGTCAAGCTCAGCGGCAAACTCAGCCCGTGGGTCGCTGCAAAGGATGTCATCCTTGAAGTCCTGCGCAGAATGTCCGTCAAGGGCGGCGTCGGCAAGGTGATCGAGTACACCGGCGAGGGCGTCAAAACACTGACCGTTCCGGAGCGTGCAACCATCACGAACATGGGCGCAGAGCTCGGCGCTACATCGTCCGTCTTCCCGTCCGACGAAATGACAAAGGCATTCCTCAAGGCACAGAAGCGTGAGGAAGTCTGGACACCGCTCACTGCGGATCCCGATGCTGTCTATGATGAGGTCATTGAGATCGACCTCTCGAAGCTCGAACCGCTCGCAGCATGTCCGCATTCCCCTGATAATGTCAAAACAACCGGCGAGATCGGCAAACTCAAGATTGATCAGGTCTGCATCGGCTCCTGCACGAATTCCTCGCTGCTCGACATGATGAAGGTCGCATACATCCTCAAGGGCAAGACGATCCATCCGGATGTCTCCCTCTCGATCGCCCCCGGCTCCAAGCAGGTGCTCAACATGATCGCGGCAAACGGCGCTCTCGGCGATATGATCGACGCCGGTGCGAGAATCCTCGAATCCGCCTGCGGCCCGTGCATCGGTATGGGACAGTCCCCGAACTCCGGCGGCATCTCGCTGCGTACCTTCAACCGCAACTTTGAAGGACGCTCCGGCACAAAGGACGGTCAGATCTACCTCGTCTCTCCGGAGACCGCCGCTGCTTCCGCACTGACCGGTTACCTCACCGATCCGCGCACCCTCGGCGAAATGCCCGAATTCAAACTGCCGGATGTCTTTACCGTCAATGACAATATGGTCACGCTCCCGGCCGACGAAAAGGATATGGATACAGTTGAGATCCAGCTTGGCCCGAACATCAAGCCCTATCCGGAAACACACCCCCTGCTCGAAACGATCGACGCTCCGGTCTCCCTGAAGGTCGGCGACAATATCACCACCGACCACATCATGCCGGCCGGCGCAAAGATTCTGCCGCTCCGCTCGAATATCCCGAAGATTTCCGAGCATTGCTTCGCTGTCTGTGATGAGGAATTCCCGAAGCGCGCAAAGGCGCTCGGACAGAGCATCATCGTCGGCGGCGCAAACTACGGTCAGGGCTCGTCCCGTGAGCACGCGGCTCTCGCACCGCTCTACCTCGGCGTCAAGGCCGTTCTCGTGAAATCCTTCGCGCGTATCCACCGCGCAAACCTCATCAATGCAGGCATCCTGCCGCTGACCTTCGTCAATGAGGCAGACTACGACAAAATCGCACAGGGCGATCAGCTTGTGCTTGCAGGCGTCCGCAATGCCGTTGAAGAGGGCAGAACCGAGCTGACTGTTCTTAACAAGACAAACGGCACAGAGATCCCCGTTCTCTGCGAGCTGACCGGCAGAACCAAGGATATCATGCTGGCTGGCGGACTGCTCGACTATACCCGTGAAGTGCTGAAATAATGCTTCTTCCGGTTATCCTGCATATCTGACGTATGGAGTACAGCATGGGGAAGCACAGAAAGCCGTCCCCGGCGCTTGAAAAGGCTGCATTCCCCCTGCTGAAACAGAAGCTTTGCAGATCACTGCGGTGTGCCGCATACTGAATACTACAGAAGGAGGTCTTTCCGATGGACAAGATCAAAATGACTACCCCGCTCGTCGAAATGGACGGCGATGAAATGACCCGCATCCTCTGGCAATGGATCAAGGATATTCTTATCTGCCCGTATGTGGATCTGAAAACCGAATACTATGATCTCGGACTGAAAAAGCGCGAGGAGACCAAGGATCAGATCACCGTGGACAGCGCAAATGCAACGCTGAAATACGGCGTTGCCGTCAAGTGCGCAACGATCACCCCGAATGCTGCTCGCGTGAAGGAATACAATCTCACCGAGATGTGGAAGTCTCCGAACGGCACGGTTCGTGCAATCCTTGACGGCACTGTATTCCGCACACCAATCCTCGTCAAAGGCATCTCGCCTTATATCCCGACATGGACAAAGCCGATCACAATCGCGCGTCATGCCTACGGTGATGTTTACAAGAATACCGAGATGCAGGTCAAGGGCGGCGGCAAGGCCGAACTTGTCTGGACGGATAAGGACGGTAAAGAAACACGTCAGCTTATCCACGAATTCACCGGCGACGGCATTATTCAGGGTCTCCATAACCGCGATGATTCCATCACGGGATTTGCACGCTCCTGCTTCAATTATGCACTCGATCTGAAACAGGATCTGTGGTTTGCGACCAAGGACACAATCTCCAAGCAGTATGATCACCGTTTCAAGGATATCTTCTCGGAGATCTACGAAAACGAATACAAGGAAAAATTTGAAGCAGCCGGCATTACATATTTCTATACGCTGATCGACGACGCCGTTGCCCGTGTCATCCGCTCTGAGGGCGGCTACATCTGGGCGTGCAAAAACTATGACGGCGATGTTATGTCTGATATGGTTTCGACTGCATACGGCTCACTCGCAATGATGACCTCTGTACTGGTGTCCCCGTCCGGCGTCTACGAATATGAGGCCGCGCACGGCACCGTGCAGCGCCACTACTACAAGCACCTCAAGGGCGAGGAGACCTCCACGAACTCTGTCGCGACAATCTTTGCATGGTCGGGCGCTCTCCGCAAGCGCGGCGAGCTGGACAATATCCCCGCACTCTGCGACTTCGCTGACAAGCTCGAACAGGCTTCGATCGAAACGATCGAGAGCGGCATCATGACCGGCGACCTCTATCTGCTCTCGAAGCTCGAAAACAAGCGCAAGGTCAATTCCAAGGAATTCCTGGAGGAGATCGCTGTACGCCTTGCTGCGAAGCTGCAATAAGGAGGCGGCAGGGAATGTCAAAGCAGGAGATATCCCCCTCAGTCATTCGCCGTCTGCCTCGCTATCACCGCTTTCTCGGCGAGCTGGCTGAGCAGGGTATCGTCCGCATTTCATCCAAAGAGCTTTCGCAGCAGATGGGCATGACTGCCTCACAGATCCGGCAGGATCTCAACTGCTTCGGCGGCTTCGGTCAGCAGGGATACGGCTATAATGTCTGCGCTCTGCGGGATGAGATCGGGCAGATCCTCGGCATCAGCGGCCGTCGACGCACCATACTCATCGGACTCGGCAATCTCGGACGGGCGATCGCTTCCCATGTCAGCTTTCCTGACTGCGGCTGCGAGCTGATCGGTCTGTTCGATTCCAATCCCTTCGTTGCCGGAAAGGACATCGCAGGGATGCCGGTACATCATACAGATACGCTCACGGGCTTCTGTCATCAGGAGCACCCGGAACTTGCAATCCTCTGTGTGCCGGAGAATGCCGCGCCGCGCATCGCGCAGAGCCTTGTGCTGCTCGGTGTCCGCGCCTTCTGGAATTTCAGTCACGGCGATCTCCGTTTTGAAGATTCCGCGATCCTCGTA
This sequence comes from Oscillospiraceae bacterium, assembly GCA_024404875.1. Lineage (GTDB taxonomy): Bacteria > Bacillota > Clostridia > Oscillospirales > Ruminococcaceae > Firm-04. Next base: position 21,754 of record JAKSPK010000004.1, on the reverse strand, counting down.
GAAAATGTCCATCTCGCAGACAGTCTCCTGACCCTTACATACGGTCTGGAGCATGAATCCCGGAATGAATCCGCACCGTCAGATGCGGATTCAGATAAATCCAAATAGAAAGGACTTTAAGCTATGCGCACTCGAAAGATCATCTCCGCTGTCACTGCACTGACTCTGACAGCAACAGCGATGCTCGGCACCGGAGCTTTCTCCGTTTCCGCAGCAGACGGAAACACACTCACCTTCGATATCCAGTCCGGCAAGAAGAATGAGATCCACATCTCGGCAGATGATATCGCAAAGGGCGATTACACAGTTCCGGTCGATATCTTTATCCCCGAAAACCCCGGCGTCAATGCGATCCAGCTCAAGTTCCAGATCAATGACGGCGAGGAACAGACAGACGGCTCGCTCAAGAATTACGGTCTGTATTTTGCAGATGCGGAAATGGCTTCTCCCTTCTGCTTTGACAGCGCAAGCGAGGGCAATGCTGCCAAGTCTCTGTTTGCGAATTTCTCCGCAGATGCAATGAATGTCGGCTGGATCTTTTCGCAGGATCAGTCAGTCAATGCAGATTCAAGCACACAGGCTGAAACGACCGTATGGTCCGCAGATGATGCAGCTACATACAAGAATGCATTCGCGACTGCAAATCTCGTTGTCCCGAAAGATACGGAGGCAGGCACCTACACGCTCGATGTCCGCACGACAACATATAAGAACAAGCTCAACAGCGAAATTCTCGGTCGCTCAACCTGCACCTCCGCAGACAGCGAAAGTGCACTCTCTTTTGCATCCGTTCCGCTGAACATCGTAGTTGATGCGGAGCCGGCATCGGGCGATGCATGGAAAGATGATTACAAGATTCCGAATAATGACAATCTTTACTATATCATCGGCGATGTCTGCGGCGCACCCGGCGAGACCGTTACGGTTCCGGTCTACATCTTCAACGATAAGGGTACAGCTGGTCTTCAGGCGTATTTCCAGTATCCGGAAGCACTCAAGCTGACCGAGATCGCTATGGATGAAGACAACTATGCATATGAGACCATTCCGACGACCAATACCGCAAACCCTGCAACATACGCCTTCGGTCAGGAACTGAACCTCGTTCCCGAGCACGGCGATGGCTCTGTTATGGCAAACCTGGTCTTCAAGATTCCGGAGAATGCTGCTGACGGCACCACCTACGACATCAATTTCTTCGGCGGCAAGATCGGCGATGAAAGCTATAAGCTGCTGACCATCGACAGAGACCGTAATAACCTCAATCCGCAGTATTACAACGGTTCTGTCACCGTTGTAACCGATGGCAAAACTGCTCTCAACAAAACCTCCGTCAGCGCATCTGATATCGGTTCGACCGCAAACCTTACGCTCTTCAATGCAGCAGGCGAAGTTACATGGACTTCCTCCGATGATTCCGTTGCAACCGTCGATCAGAACGGATTCGTCACGATCACCGGCAACGGTTCCGCAACGATCACTGCTTCCAACAACGGCACTGATTATACCTGCTCCGTTTCCGCAGGCCTGCTCTTCGGTGATGTTGACAAGAACGGCAAGATCGAAGCAACTGACGCGCAGCTCGCACTGATTCACTACACCGAAGTAAATGTTGCTGGTCAGAAAGGCTCTCTGACGGAAGAGCAGCAGAAGATCGCTGATGTCAGCGGTGACGGCAAGCTCGGCGCAGACGATCCGCAGTACATCCTCACCTACTATGTCCAGAAGGAAGTTTCGCATCAGGAGAACGCTTCCTGGAAGGAGATCACTGGCAACCAGAACGCTCCGTTCTGATGACCTGTCATCAAATGCATTTATGAAAGAGCAGCACCTCCGCTTCGGGGGTGCTGCTTTGTTCATGCTATTCCGCAGTTGTATCATGGAAAGCGACTGTACGCAGCAGGCCGCTCCATATCAGGTAGACCACTCCCCCTGCCGCGATCCCGATCAGGAGCGCCGGACGCTGCGAAACAAATCCGCTCATTTCATCATAGACAGCCCGCGCCGTTACCACACAGAGCACACTGCTGAATACGATCCCAAGCAGCGGCCGAGACAGGTGCAGAGCCGTGCCGGTCTTCCGTCGGAATTTCCGGTATGCAAGCAGAAGAATCACAGAATAACAAAGCAAGGTAGAAAGTGCAAGACCGTTCAGATCAAGCCGCGGAATCAGCAGCAGATTGCAGCCGAGCTTCACTGCCGCCCCGGTCAGCATGACCGTCACCGTATCCGCTGCGTGACCGGATGCCTGAAGCATACTGAAAATCGGAAAGCTCAGCGCAGCAAAGATCACTGCAATGCCGAGAAGCATAAGAGGCTGTGCGGCAGCAGCAGTCTCTGCCGGCCGGCTCGGAAACAGAAATCTGAGAATCGGGAAAGCAAGCACTGTCACGCCGATACCTGCGGGAACTGCGAGAAATGCTGTCCGCAGCATGACTGTCTGTGCATGATGCGCTGTCTCATCCGTGCGGTGCTGTGCATAGCTCGACGCAAATGCAGGAAACACACCCTTTCCAAGCATATTCGTCACGGCAGGAACGAGGTTGAATACTGTCACGGCAAGACCAGAATATGCACCGAAGCGGAAATTGGCATCAGCCCGTGCATCCGCAGATGCGCTGCCCGCCAGCAGCCGCATTCCGGCAGCGAGATCAATCAGCGTCGTGAGATTTGTCACGAGCGAAGCAGCCGCGACCGGCAGCAAAACGCGCAGTACGGAAAGACGAAGCTGACGATCACTTTGCGGCTGAAAGACCGGATTCATCGTATCATGATTCTGCGGCGCAGGAAAGATCAGCAGCGTGAGCGTACCGATCACCGTAGAAAGCGTCACGCCCAGTATCGCAGCAGCCGCTCCGCACGCAGCAGGCTCAATATCTGCCGGCATCGATCCGTCTGGCAGATGCAGTGCTGCACCGCAGAGCATCAGACCAAACACGACACGGCCGATGCCCTCTGTCACCTGCGAAACCGCCGTTGGCATCATGTTCTGATGCCCCTCATAACCACCGCGCAGGACGGCATTGATACAGCAGAAAAAAACCGCCGGTGCCAGCATCCGTACAGCGGGAGCCGCCTGCGGATCATGCAGCAAACCGCCGCAAAGCGGTCCGGCCAGCAGAAACAATCCTGCTGCCGCAGCCGCTCCGACGATGCCGAACATCCGCAGCGAAAGCTGCTTTGCGCGGATTGCCGCATCGGTATCATGCCTTGCGAGCGCCTGTGCGGTCACGGCTGAAACCGCAGTATTGATACCCGTTACGGAAAGTGCAAAGATCGGCAGAAAAAGCCCGTAAGCACAGGAAAAATACCCCATACCAGAGCCGCCGAGCATTGCCGTAAGCGGAATGCGAAATACCGCACCGAGAATCTTTGCAGCAAGTGCGGAGCCGATCAGCCAGACCGATCCGCGCAGAACTGATTGCTTCTTCATAGACCACACTCCGAAATTGCAGGATCATCACAGAAAAAATTCTTCCGAATGTTAATTTTTATGTTGCAAAAACAGAAAATATGTGTTATAATGATAAAGTGCAGACCTCTGCAGCTGTTCTGATATGAACAAAACAGATTCCCCGATCCCGGGTAGATGAAAGGATACTATCATGGCTAATAAGCAGTTCAACAATCGTATCGTTGTCAGCAAGCCCTATCTTGTCACCAGAAATCAGGCGCTTCGTCTGTCGCCGTCCAATTTTACACAGTTCATGAAAACCAGCACGGTCTACGGCGTGATTATCGATATGCCGATGGCTCCGACAGTCATCACCACCCTCGCATGCTATGTCAACGGTGCTGCAAACCTCTATTTCAGCAACGGCACGGATTATTCCGGCGCTGCACAGCGCTATCCGGGCGTTGTTCAGGCTGCCCGCGTCCTCGTCAACAACGCCGCACGCTATGCGACTGATGAGACACGCGTCAATACACTTGAGCTGCCGAACACCCGCGACCATCTGGTCTATATCCTGACCACAAATGGCATCCACCGTGTCACGATCAACCCGCTGCCGAATCAGCAGACGCCGGAGCTCCGCGCACTGCTCGTTCTCTATCAGCGTGTCATGGGCGAGCTTCACAATGCACAAATGAAGGACAAGAAAGCCGGTATTGATCCGTCTACCCTGCTCGTCCCGAATATCAATAAGTAATAAGGAGCTTTCATGGAAGAACAACAGAAGAAAAAGCGCATATTCAGCGCGATCCAGCCGACAGGCGTTTTCACCCTCGGCAACTATATCGGCGCAGTCAGCAACTGGGGCAAATTGCAGGATGAATATGAATGCATCTATGCAATCGCTGATCTGCACGCGATCACGGTCATGCAGGAACCGTCCGCGCTGCGCAAAAATACAATGAACGCCTTTGCGCTGATGCTCGCCTGCGGAATGGATCCCAAGCGCAGCATCACATTCGTTCAGAGCCAGAATCCGCATCACGCGGAGCTGAGCTGGGTCCTCTCCTGCTCCACGATGTTCGGTGAACTCAGCCGCATGACACAGTTCAAGGACAAGAGCCAGAAGCACGCAGACAATATCAACGCTGGTCTCTTTACCTATCCTGTTCTGATGGCAGCGGATATCCTCGCATATAATGCTGATCTCGTTCCGATCGGCGCTGACCAGAAGCAGCATCTTGAGCTTGCGCGCAATATCGCACAGCGTTTCAATCAGCGCTTTGGTGAAACCTTCGTCGTTCCGGACGGCTATATTCCGGAGAGCGGTGCAAGACTGATGTCGCTTCAGGATCCGACCAAGAAGATGTCCAAATCCGATGAAAATGCAAACGCGACGATTTTCATTCTCGACGACAAGGATACGATCCTGCGAAAATGCAAACGTGCTGTCACCGACTCCGATACGGAAGTCTGCTATCGCGAAGGCAAAGACGGCATCAACAATCTCATGTCGATCTACAGTGTTGTCACCGGCAAGACCATGGACGAGATCACTGCGGAATTCGCGGGCAAAGGCTACGGTGATTTCAAAATTGCTGTCGGTGAAGCAGTCGCGGATCATCTGGCGCCGGTGCGCTCCGAGTTTGCCCGCCTGAGCGCGGACAAAGCGTATCTGACCGAATGCATGACAAACGGCGCACAGCAGGCCTATCGCCTGACTTCCAAGCTGCTGCGGAAGGTCTATCGCCGTGTCGGATTCATCGACAGACTGTAATGTGTATTTTTGATGTATAATACAACAAATTATGCAATCCGGCCTAATCGTGTTTTGTCCGGTTCGTCAAATTTTTTGCGAAACGGAAAAAGAACTTGCAATTTCCAGCAAAAAGAGGTAAAATAAAACTATATGATTACCAGTGAAGAAACCCTCGCTGCCCTGCGTGACCGTACCCACTACGGCATTGATGAGCTTTTGCAGATCATGCAGGTGCTGCGCAGCGAAAACGGCTGTCCATGGGACAAAGAACAGAGCCATGCCAGCATCCGTCAGGATCTCATTGAAGAATGCTATGAGGCGATCGAAGCAATCGACGCCGACAGCGTTCCGATGATGCGCGAAGAGCTCGGCGATGTGTTGCTGCAGGTCGTATTTCACTGCCAGATCGAGGCTGAGCAATCACATTTCACCTTTGACGATATCTGCGATGAGCTCTGCAAAAAACTTGTTCAGCGTCATCCGCATGTTTTCGGCGAGACAAAGGTCTCCGGCAGCGACGAAGTGCTGCAGAATTGGGACAGCATCAAGCAGAAAACCAAGCATCAGGAAACAGCGACGGAAACGCTCGAAAGCGTCTGCAAGGCGCTGCCGGCTCTGATGTATGCGCAGAAGCTCGGCAAACGCGCCGCGCGCGCAGGGATGGACTGGAGCTCCGCTGCGGATGCGTTCCAGTATATCCGCCTGGAGACTGACGAGCTTGCCGCTGCAATGCAGTCCGGCGACAGCGCACAAATCGAGGAGGAATTCGGCGATCTGCTCTTCTCCTGCGTGAATACTGCGCGGCATCTGAATATTGATGCGGAAACAGCGCTTCGCAGTGCCGCAGAAAAATTTCTCCGCCGATTCGCCAAAACGGAACAGTTTGTTCGCAGCGACGGCAAGGAAATGAAAGAACTCCCGCTTGAGACACTCGATATCTACTGGGCAAAAGCAAAAGAGAATCTGGAATAACAGATCAAAAGGAAACAACCGTGTCTGTTTCTGCACGGATGTAATATCAAATCAAAGAGATGCAATTTGAGGATTTAGCTATGACAAAGATTGAACTGATTTCAGCTCTGGCGCAGAAGGGTAACTGCACCAAAAAAGAAGCCGATGATGCGCTTGAACTCGTGACATCCGTCATCGTTGAGTCGCTCATCAACGGCGAAAAGGTACACCTGGCCGGTCTTGGCACCTTTGAGATCCACGACCGGAAGGCGAAGGAAACAAAGAATCCGCGAACCGGCAAGCCGATGACTACACCGGCTAAAAAAGCGCCGGCATTCCGCGCATCCAAAACACTGAAAGAGGCTGTCAATAAGCAATGAGACTTGACAAATATCTCAAGGTTTCCCGGCTGATGAAGCGCCGCACCATCGCAAATGAAGCCTGCGATGCCGGCCGCGTATCTGTCAACGGAAAGCCTGTCCGCGCATCCTATGCGGTCAAGGTCGGCGATGTAATTGAAATCGCATTCGGTCAGCGTACTATGAAAGTACAGGTCGCTGCGATCTCCGAGGTCGTGACCAAAGATAAAGCTGCAGAGCTATATACGATCATGCCCTGAGCTGCTGTAAACCGAAATATACAGAGGGAAGATGTCCTGCGCATCTTCCCTCTGTTTTTGATACTGAAAAAGCCCCGCCGAATCGGCGAGGCTTTTGTTTTTGGCGATACCGCACAGAGCCGGCGAAACAGATGCGTCAGATGCGCCGCCATACTGTCAGCCTGGTTTTGGCAGCATTGCCTATATTATTTTGCAAGATCGGTCATCGGTATCAGCTTCGCAACCGCCAAAAGAATCTTGGAAGCATCCTCCATTGTGACCTCGCCGTCATGTGTGACATCGGCATTGAGCTTGCCCTGATTGGTTATGACAGCATCTCTGTCCTCCGCATAGAAGCGAGCGATCAACACAGTATCCGAAACATCAACCCCTTCGCTGCAATCCGCATCACCCCAGAAAATATCAGAGATCGGATCACTCTGTTTGACTGTCGTTGTCACGGTTGTTGTCGCTGCGGTTGTCGTGGTCTCAGGTGTCGGATCATCTTTCGGCGTAGTCTGATGCGGTGTGCCGTCCGGAGCCGGGTTCGCACTGACAGAACCGGTTCCGACAGCGCCGTCAGGCTGCTTGCCGAAGATCAGCTTGCCGTTTTCATAAACCGGAACATTCATGGTCTTGGTATTCGCCTCGGAGCCGATGCCCTGTGCAGAAAAGTCATTTGAGGCATCCCAGCCGTCACCGTAATCCGGATAAACCAGAGCAAGCAGAATCTCGCACTGCTGGCGTCCTTCAGAGATCGGCAGAACCGCACGGCCGTCCGGCAGCGTGACCTCAACATAATAGATATCGCCGCTGTCGTGAATCAGTCCAGAGATTTCTGCCGGCTTGACACCCTCAGAAGCATACATTGCAGCCTGGTCACGATCACATCGAATTCCGACATCCGATGCTTTGAAGCCTGCCGCGGTCACCTCACTGAGATCGACATACACACGCATGGAAAGATTGTCAATGCGGCGTGCCGGCCATGCGGTATGATTCGTGATCTTCAAACTGTAGGTCGAGCCGGACTTGCTGTTTGTGACCTTGCATTCGGAAAAGACTTCATCGTCGCGGGTTTCAGGGTACGGGAATGCCGGATCGGACTTGCCGCCGTATTCCGTGATCATCTTGCAGAGCAGCGCCGTATAGCCCGAATTATAGTCAGTCGCGACCTCATTGTTGACGAAGTTGTTGCGCTTATCCGTAAAGGAACCATCCTCATTCGGACCGCCAACCAGTGCGCCGTAGAGAATATGACGGCTGTCCTCCGGCGTCTCATCACTGTTTTTCCACGATCCGTGTGCGGTACGGTGATGCGGGTGGCACGGAGCATCCTCCGTATAGCCACAAACATAGGGGATTTTGTTCGGGTTATTGCCGAGCGTATAGTTAATCTGCGATTCGTAGAGTTCCTTGAATACAGCCGCTTCCGGATCATCCTTGAACAGATGATCAACACCGACTGCCGCGAGGAAGCCGATCGTATTTGCATAACGCAGGCATCCCCACGAGTCTACCCAGCAGAGGCCGTCCTCCAGCCGCTTGCCCTCTGTTGCCCAGTAATTGATATGTTTCTTTGCCTGCGCGATCCACTCCTTGTCGCCGGTATTGATCGCATAAAGCAGCGTTGCACCCTGCTGCACATCGTCCCAGCATTGTGACCATGTGTACTTCAGGCATTCCTGCCCCATTTCCTTGCCAAGATTCGGGATATAGGTGGCCGCCTTATCGAGATACTCTTTGTCGCCGGTCGCGATATACAGCCAGTTCGCACACCAGAACAGCTCGTCATAGAAATGGCTGGAGCGGTAGAAGCCCTTTGCATCAGAATCCTGATAGTAGTCATCGCTCCGGTCTGTATCGGCCATTTTGAACAGATTCTCTGCGTGCTTCACATAGTCGTCCAGCACACTCTGGTCGACGCGCCCTTTCAGTGCTGCACTGCCCGCTGCGAGTGCTGCGCCCATTTCAGCGGTAACGGCGGAGCAGTCCCGGCCGGCCAGATGTCCGCGCGGTTCGGTCTTGCCCTGATCCAGCATACCGTATTCAATCAGCTCAACAGGACCCCACCAGCTATGGTCAACCTGTCCGAGGCCAACCTGAAAGATCGCTTCATCACCGAGATCACACTTGGCCAGATAATCGAGTGTCCATTTCAGATTATTGACATAATTGTCCATCTCGCCGCACGCCTTGACACCGTCGGCATACTCATAGAGACCCCATGCGAGCATCGCAGCAGAATACGCCATCGGCAGATTGAATTTGACATGATCGCCCGCGTCATACCATCCGCCGTTCAGATCGTCATTCACAGTCGAATCTGCGCGCCATTCGACGCGGTTCCATTCCGGCAGCGGTCCGGCCTGCTGACACTCATAGAAATAGAGTGACATTTGCAGTGCTTTTGCATAATCATGTGCCGCTTCCGCAGAAACATCAGCAGCCGGTACAAGCTGCGCGGTTCCCGCGAGCAGGGCAGCCGCTGAAAGGACAGCCGCCGTTCTCCATTTTCTCATTTGAAATCCCTCCCGTTTTTTCACGGATTTATACACCCGCTTTATTTTATATTATGCCACAAAATACCGGAGTTGTCAAGCTTTCCGATTGCGAATTTATTATGGTAATGATGTACCGATGAAATCCTGAAGAATTGATGCGCAGGATTATTGTGTCACGAGGCAAGGCAGAAAGACAGCCGGATAGATTTCTATAGACAGTTAATACATCATTATAATGCGATTCTCAAAGATAGGTCACAGTCTCAGAAAGCGGTTTTCTGCTGTTGTGATTCGGCAGCGGACCCGCACCTTCTGCCGCATAGCCAAGATCAAGCAGCATCAGAATCTCCTCCTGCTCCGGAAGCTGCATCAGCTCTGCCAGACGGTCAGGATCGAAATTGTTGAGCCAGCAGCTGTCGACGCCGGCATCCGCAGCCGCAAGCGTCAGATGCGTCGCAACAATCGTAGCATCTTCAATGCCGGAATCGTACTTTCCGCCGGGATATGTGAACACATTGTTCCGGTCAAAAGCAACGACAAGCACGGTCGGCGCACCGTAGCGGCAGGGCGTAACCGTGTCGATCTTTGCAAGTGCCTCCTCCGATTGCAGCACATAAATATGCTGCTCCTGCAAATTCTTCGCAGTCGGAGCCAATCTGCCCGCCTCAAGAATCTGCGTCAGCTGCTCCGGCGAAACCTGTTCGCCGCTGTACTTCTTGCAGGAAAAACGATTCCTGACTGCATCCATAAATTCCATGATATGTCCTCCTGTGATATTCACCGAACAGCGGTGGATTTACAATATTTCAGTGTACTCTGCACATTCACGGTCAGCACTGTGCTCACGACCGTGGCCGATTCGCGAAAAACGCTCCCTTCATTGTATGAGATCACCATCCGAATCCGGCGAAGCATCCGCCTCATCCGGATGATAGATCGGGAACGAGAGATATGCTTTGAACAGATCGCCGTCAGTATTCAGCTGCAGCGTGCCGCCCTGCAATGCTGTGAGGTCATGTGCGATCGAGAGTCCCAGTCCGCTGCCCTCAGTATGCCGCGATGCATCACCGCGCACGAAGCGTTCCATGAGCTCATCCGGGGAGATGTTAAGCGGCCGCGCAGAGACATTTTTCAGCACAATCGTCACTTCATCATCTGTCTGCCGGATATCAAGATAGACACGCGTTCCGGTCAGTGCATATTTGCATACATTGTTCAGGAGATTGTCAAAGACACGCCAGATTTGCCGCCCGTCCGCAAGGATCATGACCTGCGTTTTCGGCATGTTCTGAACAAGCGTCATTCCCTTTTCCGCAAAGGCTTCGTCATATTCACCCGCAAGCTGGGAGAGGAATACCCCCAGATCCATCGGCATCAGCTCAACCGTGAGATTTCCGGTCGAAGCCTTGGATGCATCGACAAGGTCGATCGTCAGCTTTTTGAGCTTTGCCGCCTGCCGCCGCAGCACTTCAAGATACTCCCCTGCCGCCTCTGACTGCATTGGTTCGCGGCTCAGCAGATCGACATAATTTACGATTGAGGTCAGCGGCGTTTTCAGATCATGGGACACATTCGTAATCAGCTCTGTCCGCAGATGCTCCGCCTTTGTCTGCCGTGCAACAATCTCGGCAACCTTTCCGTTGATGTCATTCAGCGAGCCGTCGAAATCTGCGAAATCTCCCCGCAGCTTTACAGGATGTGTCTGCGGCGAAAAATCACCGGTCTCCATTTGCCTGACATGACGATGCAGCTCAAAATAGGAATAGATACAGTATGCTGCGAAAAGCAGCGCGAACCCGTCCATCACAACTGCAGCCGCAACACATTCCCGCGGCAAAATGAGCAGTGCCGCATTGAAAAACAACAGTCCGGCAAGCGCCAGCAGCAGTCCGGCAGCCGCAAAAAAGCTGTTGCGCAGCAATCCGAACAGGAAGCCGAAAATGCGGATGATGCCAAAGCTGCCCAGAAATGATCCGGTCTTTGTCCGCACAGCGGTCGTATAGAGCCAGAGCATGAAGAATGCCGAGATGCAGAAAATCATGCCGATGCAGAAGATCGCGATCATGCGATAGGGCGTACCCTCATTCATCAGATAGAGCAGCAGAAGAAGCGATGCGGCGATCGAAAGCGGCGGAAGAATCCAGAAGAATTCATACGGCAGCGTATGAATCCGCGAAAACTGCACCCGGCCGTTCTCGCCCTGTCCGGCGACCGAACACATCGCAATCGCAGAAGCGACCGTCAGGATCATCAGCGCAAACATCAGAACAACAGCCCATTCCGAGTGCTGAAACAGAAAAGCATAGATTGCATAATTATTGCTGATTGCATCCTCAATCGGCATTTCTTCCGGCAGATAGGTTCTGACATAGCAGATCCCCGTCTCATGACGCTCACCGCGGATCGTAATATCAAGCCCGCTCATGAGCTGCTTTTCCAGCGCTTCATCAGCGGCATAAATTTCCTGTCCCTCGCGCTTACGGCGGTAATAATCCTCCAGAGAGGTCTTTTCGGCATTCGAGTAATCCTCCTGGGAGGTCTTTTCGGCATTCGAGAGCGTATATGCCTTCACCTCGACCATGATCGAATGATCGCTTTCATCATGCACAGCAGACTGTGCAGTCTCTGCCTCTGCAGCAATCTTCCATTCGCAGTGCGGACCGTATGCCTTTTCGTAATCAAAACTCTCCGCTTCCTTTAGGTTATCGAAGAACATATAGTCTGTATACTCACCGCCGTAAACGATGACATCCAGTCCGTCATGATACGCTGCGTCAATTTTCAGATCTGCGAAATACCAAAGCTGATAGTCATTCGGCGAATCAAGATACTGCGAATTGTCACCGTACACAATGCGCTCAAAATCGTTGATCGGATCCTTAAAATGCTTCTGATTCTGGTAGCCGCGGCTATCCAGCAGCATTGTCTCAGTACGAACATTGGTTGCCAACAGCTGCTGATCGGTACCGTAAAGCGGATCATTCGTCAGAAGCAGCCGGCCGTCGGGATCGGTCACAGCAAAGCGGAAATTCGTATTCTGCGGATCAAAATGCATCTCATAGGTATGCAGATTCTGTTCCGCACCGACACTGCTGTCCTGCGTGGCCTCGCCTTTCTCCTCCAGATAGCGCTGATGCAGGACAAGCTGCATATAATTATTGAGCATTCTGCTCTCATTCCTTTCGGTCATGCTGACAAATGCCGAACGGAAATCGGCATTGTTATCCGTAAAGCCGATGCCGATATTCAGAATGACAACCAACAGCATAATACCGAATCCCCAGAAAAATATGACCGATGCAGCAGCCGTTCCAATACGCTGAAGGCTTAATTTATGTTTTTTGGATTGCATTTGCGGTTCTCCCCTCAGAGATGGAATGATAATGCTCAGGGCTTTTCGAGCTTATAACCCTGTCCCCAGACAACCTTGATCTGCCGCGGCTCCTGCGGATTGATCTCCAGTTTTTCGCGCAGATGCCGGATATGCACCGCGACCGTATTTTCGGAACCGATCGGATTTGCCTTCCAGACCGCCTGATAGATCTCTTGCGGCGGAAAGACCGTGCCGACATTGTGCATCAGCAAAGAGAGGATTTCGTATTCGATCGGCGTCAACGGAACCGAAACACCGTCAAGCGATGCTGAACGCGCTTTCATATCGAGCGAAATGCTCCCGACCGTCAGCACATTCGGATCATCGGATTCCGCAGCGCCAAGCCGCAGATAGCGCCGAAGCTGTGACCGCACACGCGCCACAACCTCCGCCGGAGAAAACGGTTTCGTAATGTAGTCATCTGCACCGACATTCAGGCCGAGAATCTTGTCCGAATCCTCAGATTTCGCAGTCAGCAGGATCACCGGCACATTGCTGGTCTTGCGGATCTCAGTCATCGCGGTGATACCATCGATCTCCGGCATCATAATATCCATGAGAATCAGCTGTACTGTCTGCGTCCGCGCGACCTCGATCGCTTCTTTGCCGGAATAGGCACAGACTGTTTGCCAGCCCTCGGCGCGCAGATAAATATTCAATGCAGAAACAATGTCCTTTTCATCGTCGCAAATCAGAATGGTCTCCATTTCAACAGCCCCTTTTTTTGACATCCTCTTTCCGGACGGACTTTCCCCGTCGTACTGCTAATAATATTATACACGCTCCCGCGCCAAGATGCAACCCCCGAAACCTGAAGATTTTATGAAGCGTGTGCGGCTGTGATTCCTTTCGGCGCCGTTTCACAGAGCATACCACTCCCGCGGCCGTTCGCGCCGATTGAATGATCTGAGGAAACCTGATTCTGCTTTCATTCGCGTCCTGAGAACTTTCGGAATGCGCTCCGGTTTTACCGGCATCCGAGCATAGCCTCTGCACAGCGAATGCCGTCTGCTGCGGCAGAGACGATACCGCCCGCATATCCGGCACCCTCCCCGCAGGGATACAATCCGACCGCCGTCAACGCCTGCAAAGTTGACGGATCCCGCAGAATGCGTACCGGTGAAGAGCTGCGTGTCTCCGGCGCCGTCAGTACCGCATCCGGCTGCAGAAATCCGTGCAGCTGCCGTTCCAGCAGCGGGATCCCCTGCCGCAGCGACCGGCAGACAAATTCCGGCAGACAGCTCTCCGGCCGCGCAAAGACCGTTCCCAGCGGATAACTCGGCTGCACATTGCCGAATGCCGCAGACTGCTGTCCTTTCAGGAAATCCGCTAGAAGCGTGACCGGCGCTTTGCCCGTGCCGCCGCCTGCAAGAAACGCCGCCTGCTCAATCCTTCGCTGCAATGCCGCACCCGCAAGCACATCGCCTGAACCGAAATCCGCCGGCGTGATCCCGACCAGCAGGGCACTGTTCGCATTTTCAGCATTTCGCGCAAAATTGCTCATGCCGTTCGTGACGACCGTTTCCGGCTCGGATGCTGCTGCCTGCACAACGCCGCCCGGACACATACAGAACGAATACACGCCGCGGCCCTCTGCCGTATGCGCCGCGACCTTATAGCTTGCCGCACCGAGTGCCGGATGTCCCGCCGCATCGCCCCAGCAGAAGCGGTCAATATCCGCCTGCCGGTGCTCAATGCGCACGCCGAGCGAAAACGCTTTCTGCTCCATCGGCAATCCCATTTCATTCAGCCACGCAAACACATCGCGGGCGCTGTGTCCGACCGCCAGAACTGCATGATCAGTGCGCAGCGATTTCTGCGTATTGTCGTGGAGATATTCTACAGAAACCAACCGGCCGTCTGCAACTGTCAGGCCGGTGCATTTTGCATGAAACAGAACGGTTCCGCCTGCCTGCTCGATCCGTCTGCGCAATGCCGGAATGCATTCCGTGAGTTTGTCCGTTCCGATATGCGGCTTTGCCTGCCAGAGAATCTCCTCCGGTGCGCCGCATTCCGCAAAGGTCTGCAATACCTGCCGGATCTGCGGGCTCTTCGTGCCTGTATTGAGCTTGCCGTCCGAGAAAGTACCGGCGCCGCCCTCCCCGAACTGCACATTCGATTCCGGATCGAGCTGACCGGTCGCGTAATAATGCTGCACATCCCGGATCCGCTCATCTGCGGGCTTGCCTCGCTCAAGCAGGATCGGCTCTGCGCCCGCCTGCGCAAGCACCCATGCCGCAAACAGACCCGCCGGTCCTGCACCGATCACAACGGGCCGATGCTGAAATGCTTTTTTTTGATACACCGGCATAACAAACGGCCTTTCGATCCGGATCCCTGCATTCGCAGGCAGCTTTCGCAGGATCGCCTGCGCATTGCCCGCAGAAACATCCGCAGTCACGATAAAATGCACATCGCGCCGCGCATCAGCCGCACGGCGGACAAGCCGAATATCCCTGATATCCTGCGGCCGGATATGCAGCCGCTTTGCCGCCTGCTTCCGAAGCATCGCATCTGTATAACCGAGCGGAAGCGGGATATTCGGAATCCGCAGCAGCTCCGTTTTTTGCAGCGCTTTTTCGATCATGCGGATCTTCTGCAAATCCTTCTTCTGCCGGACATTTTTTCGGTAGCCGTCTTTTTCCGATGCGCGGTAGACCTTCAGATAGTCCGGCAGCTCCGGAAGCAGATACCGCACACCCTGAGCCTCAACTTCTGGAATGCGTGCAATATCAATACCCGCGAACGAACGGAGACGATCCAGCGATGCAAATGCAGCATGAATGCCGTCCTTTTCAAATTCATGTTCGTCAGTATTCACGAGCCGCCAGCCATCGGACTTCATCAGCGCTTCAAGCCGATGCCATTCTACATCCAGAAAGACCTCCGGCACGAGAATGTCTATATCATCGGGATCAAGCCCTGCCCCGAGCCGCTGCTCCAGACCCAGTGAACCGAACAGCAGCGGCGTAATATGCAGCTTTTGATTCAACAGACCTGCAAGGTGCAGAAACACAGTATATTTCACAGATACTCTCCTTTTCCTGCAAATGACGATATAGCGATGCGGGCACGTTTGATCCCGCGCCCGCACTGCATATTATTTCACGATATGCCTGCCCCAGCGCAGCCAGAGCTTTCGCAGCGGCTTTGCTTTCCGATACATCTCCGCGGCAAGCCGCTCCGCTGTCCTGCGAATGTTTTTCGCATCGGATTCTGCGATTCCGCTCCGGCTGAACACTGCCGTTTCCTGTATCTCAACGGCATGTAGAATCCTGCCCGGCGGCAGCAAAGTGCATTGCTCCTCCGCCAATTCCGCATATTCGATATGCCCGAGCTGCTTCTGCTCAATGCCGTAAATGCGCAGCAGGTGCACTATGAATTCATACGACGCAAACGCTGCCTTATTCGGATCTTTGTCATGCATTGCGCGGCGGCGCCGCTCCGTGATAAAACGATGCAGCAGCCAGTAAAGCACGATGACAGCCGCAGCGCCGAGAATCGTCAGGACAATATGCAGAATCTTTGATAGCGTTTCCGGCGAAATCCCGCCGTTGTCCACCGGCATTGTACCGGGCGCAGTTGTAGTAGTCTGCGGCTGCGTCTGTGACTGTGTTGCGGTGGTCTCAACGGACGGCACCGGCGCAGCAGTCGTA
The DNA here is from genome assembly GCA_024404875.1 of Oscillospiraceae bacterium. Taxonomy (GTDB): domain Bacteria; phylum Bacillota; class Clostridia; order Oscillospirales; family Ruminococcaceae; genus Firm-04. The sequence goes on along the minus strand of JAKSPK010000004.1, from coordinate 5,519 downwards.
GTAGTCTCCGGCTGCACCTCCGAAACGGCCGGTGCAGTCGTCTCGACAGGTCTGTGCCACGACTCTGTGACGGTCTCGGTGAATTCAAACGGAATCCAGCCGTACCCCTTGACATAGATCTCTGCCCAGGCGTGTGCGCGCTCATCGGGGATATAGACATCGTAGCCATCACTCGTTTTGCCCGTGATAAAATCGTTCGTTGTCAACACATAGCCCTGACAGTAACGGGCAGGAATGCCGCTGATCCGGCACAGCACAACAGCCGCCGATGCATAATGCGCACAGTAACCGCGGTTTCCCTGCGTAAGGAAATATTCCACAAAATCCTGATCCGCAGGCTGCGCACCGGGCTGCATGGTATACTCCGCACGCTCCCAGATGAAATCGCGGATCGCATAAAGCTGCTGTTCAAGCGGCATTTGCGAAAGCTCCGTCTGATACGGTGCAAACAGCGCCCTGATCCGTTCAATCGCCTCGGTATCCGGCAGCTTGACATACTGCTCATCGACCATTTCCTCATATTCTTCGATCAGCGGATCCGGCGAAGGTTTCTGGTTTTCTGTAAACATCTGCCAGTTGACCTGCGCATTGTTCAGCAGCCAGAAGGAATAATCCTGCTGACTTTCCAGCTGCGATTCCGTGTCATACCGGAATTTGGTTCCGGCTTCGGCCACATACTGATACGGAAGATAGTTGACACTCTCGTAATTAAGCGCCTGCAATCTGCACCGCACAACCGGGAATTTTCCGTCAGCGATGCGCAGCTCGTCGGCGTGATCGGAATGGAAGATCGTCTGCGGCATCCGGTTTGCCTTTGTCAGACGGCGGAACAGCCGCTGATGCCGCCGGTAATAGCCGTTCGGTGTCGCCCAGCCTCTGCCTGTGTACTCCGAACGAACAATACCGCGCATATAGTAATCATCGGGCGTTGCCGCACCGCCAATCTCCATATGCAGAACCGGTCTGCCGTCGAAATGCAGATCGCTGTTTTTCATCAGATCGACTTCATCGGAAATGACATTGCCCTCAAAGATATCCGGCAGCGATTCAAAAAATCCGACGATATCCTCAATCGTGATGCTTCGGTACCAGTTGACAATCGAATCACGGCGTCTGTCGATCTCCTCACTTCGGACATAACGCGATGTCGAAAAGAGCGTACAGCCCGCGACCGCGAATGCCGCAGCGAGCATGAATGCCGCAGCCGCTTCATGTGTCCCGAACCGCTTCTCATTCTGAGCGGAGAACTGCGCCTGCAATGCGGCGAAATCCCCCTGCTGTGATTCAAGTTTATGCGTTGTATGCTTTCGGCCGATCGCCAGCGAACCGATCCAGAAAAATACCATCATAAAGACGGCAATGCTGCTCGTCTCCAGACCGAAATACAGGCCGCATTCCAGAAACGGGAATGTCACCAGAAACCGGATCCAGAATCCGCTTCGGCTCGACTGCGTATGTGTCAGCAGCACATCGGAGTATTCCAGCAGCGCAACAAGCGCCGCAGCGACCAGAACGAATACGAACCAGATGCACTTGTTCTCGTCCCATGTGCCGGCATAGACCGGCGGTGTCTCCGGGAATGTGCTCTGCCAGAGAATCGTTTTTCGCATGATATGATAGATCGCGCCAGCACCGACAACCGCCGCTTCACGGTATCGCAGCAGCAGCAGCGGAATCGCCGCAAAGGATGACAGGATCATGAAGAATCCCGCCTTCGCGGAGACAGCACGCGCCGTGCGCATGATGACTGTCACAACGATAATGCCGGCAATGATCGGCTTCAGATTAACATTGATATCGAAGAATCCGCGCATAACGACCAGTGTTCCGACACTTCCGCAAAGCGCGATCAGCAGCCGGATAATCTTGTCGATAATCAGCGGACGCTCCTTCGTCGAAACCTGCATCCCATCCTGCACAAGAAGCCTGTCGTGCGGCGGATGATAAGGCGGAGGCAGCGGCGGTCTCATCAAGCTCATATCACCGCACCTCCGTGTTCAAGTACTTCCGTGTCGAAATCCGGCTCTGGCAGCTTGACGGGATTGACATTCGGATGCACCGGCTTCTGCTGCAATACCGGGATGCACCGGAATGCATACGCATTCTCCGACGGGACATTTTCATCCTTCGGTGCAACCACGAAAAAGACCGTAATATGCTCCGGATTCGGCGCAGAGATCAGCAGCTCGGTCAGTGTCTTGTCAAGCTGCGGCGTAAAGAACAAAATGCGCTCATAAGCACCGCTGCCGTTCAGAAGTGCATCCTCCGCGGAAAGCAGCGCAGTGCGTTCGTCCGGCACGACCGGCGGTTCCTTGACGATATGGCGCAGCCAATGCACCGCATCATCAAGATTCGTGAAGCGCTCAGATTCGGTAAAGCCATGCTCCTTGTGATAGCCGGCGACCGAAAAACCGAGTCCCTGCTCCGAAAGCTGTGCGGCTGCGGAGAAAAATGCCGAAAGCATCGTATCGACTCGCAGCGCAGACACCGGCTTGTCATTGATATGGCGGTAATCCGCCATCAGCAGACAGCCCGACGAAAGCGGCAGGCTGTACTCCTTGACCATGAGATTATCCAGCTTGGAGCTGAGCTTCCAGTGAATCCGCGAGACAAGATCGCCCTCGCGGTAGATATGCATATCGAAGATCTCAGAGGGATCATCGCCCTGCTGCGTTTTTGAATACTCCGAGGAATCAGCATCGGGCTGCGGGACAGGCGGCCAGTCCTCCGGCAGCATCACAGTCGACTCCGGCATGACGACGACTGCATCCTCCAGATTCAACCGGATCGTCCGGTGGAACAGGCGCAGCGCATCAAACACGACCAGCTTTGTCACGCGGAAATTCATCACGCCGCAGGTGATTGTGTGAAAGATCAGCCGGACGCGCTCGGTATCATGCGCCGCGATCGGAACAACATAGGTAATCTCCTCCGGATTTCCGGAAAGGCTGTTGCGGTATTCGACCGTGATCTGTGCATTCGCAGAAGAAAAGAAGCTGCGGTTCGTGATTTGCAGCACCCAATGAAAGACCTCGCCCTTCATGACCGGCCCGCGGCTGTGATACAGCCCGACCTTCAGCGAACGCTTCAGTATGATGACACTGATCCAGAGCGGAATCGGAAAGACCAGCGCAAAGATCAGCAGCTCCAGCGAAAGCCTTCCGCGATAGAGGATGAAGAAGAGGATCAAAATGACCAGCAGCACCGCATACAGCAGTTTTGCACGCTTCATACCTGCGCCCTTCTCAGCCGCGGCACCGGCGTATGTTCAAGGATCTCACCAATCACTTGCTCTGCCGTGACACTCTCCGTGCGAGCACGGGCGCTGAGCAGCATTCGGTGTGCAAATGCCTCGACGACGATTACGCGGATATCATCCGGCGTAACGAAATCCCTTCCGCGCACAAGCGCCGTCGCACGAGCTGCATTGCACAGTGCAAGCGACCCGCGCGGGCTGACGCCTAGCTTGACCATCGGGTGATTGCGCGTTGCGGCGGAAAGCTCTGCAATATAGCGCAAAATCGCCTTATCCACATAGACCTCTGCCGCTGTTTCCTGAAGCCGAAGCAGCTCGTCCTGCGTGATGACCGGCTGGAGTCTGTCCAGCGGATTCTCATTGCTGCGCGCCTGCATGATCTGTACCTCGCTCTCAAGATCCGGATACCCCATATGCAGCCGGAGCATAAAGCGGTCAAGCTGCGATTCCGGGAGCATCTGCGTACCGACGGAGCCGGTCGGATTCTGTGTTGCAAGAACGCAGTAAGGTTCGGGCAGCGCGTAGGTCGTACCGTCCACCGTGACGGCGGATTCCTCCATCAGCTGTAACAGCGCGGACTGAGTCTTCGGCGATGTCCGGTTGATCTCGTCAGCGAGCAGCAGATTACAGAACGCCGCGCCCTTCTGAAACTCCATTTTTCCGGAGTCCTTATGGTAGACTGAGAAGCCGGTGACATCACTCGGCAGTACATCCGGCGTAAACTGGATGCGGTGATAGCCGAGGTCAAGCGTGCGGGCAAATGCGAGTGCGAGTGTGGTCTTGCCGACGCCGGGCATATCCTCCAGCAGAACATGTCCGCGTGCAAGCATCGCCAGCAGCACTTTCAGTATAATCATATCCTTTCCGATGACAACGCTCTGTACCTCATGCAAAATCTGCTGCGCGAGTGCAGCGGCGTCCTTCGCCGAAAACAGTAATTTCTGACTCATGTTTATATCACTCCTTCTGTAGTCCGAGGCAGATCGGGCATATCAGCCTCGGCACGATTCGGGCACTGATTTCTATTATAGCATATTCTTATAAAAAGTGCAATGGATACGGTGAATTATAATGCCGGATTTTCTATCCTGATCCCATATCGGAGCCGGGCCCTGCCCGGTTATAGCCTATTCTTTCAAAAAGTGCAATGGATATAGCGAGATATAAACTCCGCACGCCGATGGCTTTGAAAACATATGCCGGCCTTGACAAGAACGGACGGGCGTGCTATAATAAAAATGCGAAAGGAGTGATGTCCGTGAAACAGCCGGGTATCAAGCAGATTGCTGAAAACCGTAAGGCCAGACACGACTATTTCGTTCTCGAAACCTATGAAGCCGGCATCGGATTGGTCGGCACGGAAGTCAAATCTATCCGGAACGGCAATGTGAACCTAAAAGACAGCTGGTGCTCGATCGAGGAAGGTCAGCTCCTGCTCCGCGATATGCATATTTCTCCGTATGAAAAGGGGAATGTGTTCAATCAGGATCCGCGCAGAGTGCGTGTCCTGTTGATGCATAAGCGTGAGATCCTGAAGCTCTTCGGAACGCTGAAAACACAAGGTCTGACGCTCATCCCGCTCTCGCTCTATTTCAAGGACGGCAGAGTCAAGGTGCAGCTCGGTCTATGCAAGGGCAAAAAGCTCTATGACAAGCGCGAGGACGCCGCAATCAAATCCGCGAACCGCGATATTGACAGAGCCATCAAATCCAGAAATCAATAAATACACTAATCATCCTGTACTGCCGATTCTATACACGGCGCAATCGCAAAAATCGACACAAATCAGCAGTAGATTTGTTTGATCCGAGCGAAGGCAGTTGACAAATTGCCGCAGATGCGGTATAATATAAATGCAATCATGTTCTCGATTCCGCCGGGGGCGTAAAGGTTTCGACGGGGGCTGGGAAGTTCGATTGGCGGGCCGGGCGCATAACCCGTAAAATGTGCAACTTTCTAAATTTAAACGAGAACAACGATTCCGTTTTGATGGCCGCTTAAGGCCTCCGTCAGCCCGGAGAGTACCGCGTATCCGGTGTCTGGCGTCATGACGCGGTGAACGTCTGCAGGGGACGCACATAACCGGCAGTCGCACAATGTGCTACCAATTCGCCAAGCCTGTTTGTCGGCGGGACGGAAAGGGAATGTAAAAGATAAACTACGCTCGTAGAAGATCGGATGGATCGGTTTTCGGACAGGGGTTCAATTCCCCTCGCCTCCATTTTCCACAAACCGCGCATCTATGCACTTATCGCACAGATGC
>JAKSPK010000039.1 GCA_024404875.1 Oscillospiraceae bacterium | reverse complement strand
CTGCCGGAGAATGCCGTCACGGAGATTTATCCGGAAACAACCGCAGCAACGGTACGGACAACCGCCGCAGTGACCTCTGTGAACACGCAAACCGTCACTGCGTATGTGCAGACCGTCACTGGGTCGCAGCACACCGTCACACTGACCATGACCGCAGTCACAAAGGTGACAACGGAAGCTGCTGTCTCGGGAGCCCCCGCAGAGCCGGAGGACACACGGTACGGCAGAGTAATCGACTGTGAGATGGGCGATATCACGATGGACGGCGTGGTTCATGCCTATTTATATAATATAACAATCATACAATTTTGGTATCCGGAGGGATGCCAGATCGGCGAGCCTGATCTGCTGATTGTATTCACAAGCGCCTGCTCGCATAAAATGCTTGCCGGAGCTTACCCGTGAAATTTGCATCTGCTGAAAACTGCAAATACAAAAGCCACGATAATGCCCAAGGACAGGAACCGTATCAAGGTAAAACAAAAACTCTCAAATGACGATATCACATCATTTGAGAGTTTTTTGTGTGGTGACCCGTACGGGAATCGAACCCATGATTACGCCGTGAAAGGGCGTCGTCTTAGCCGCTTGACCAACGGGCCATTGATGGCTGCGACAGGATTCGAACCAGTGACCGATCGGGTATGAACCGATTGCTCTAGCCAGCTGAGCTACGCAGCCAAATCTTGCATGAATTGCAAGCGACTTTGATATTATAACCGACAATCGCAAAAAAGTCAAGAGGTTTTATGAAATTTGTCAAAACGTACATATTTCATATCGTTTACAGTAATTATGTTGTTTCAGCTGACGGCGATTCCGCAAGCAGCAGCACCCACAGCGTTTCGTCTTCGTTGCAGGCATAGCCGAATTCATTGTACGCGGAGCAGACGAGGTTTTTATTCTGCTGTTCGCTCAGCAGGATCGAGCAGATCATGGTATTGAGATCAGCTTTGCCGCGGATGACCGTTTTGCTGAATGCGCCGGAAAACGCTGGTTCAATACGCGTCATATTCTCTGCCTCATCAACATACATCTCCGCAGATTCCGTGAGTGCCTCTGACCATGTGACCGCCGATGCACCTGCTGCGGCGCGCGCATCATTGATGACGCTCTCCAGCGGATCGACGGAAACGGTCTGCGGATCCTCGGAATACAGCACAACGACATCGCTGTAATCAGGATCCTGTACCGGCTCGGCCGCGGCTGTGTTCCAGAATCCGAAAGCTGCCGCGCAGACCGCAAGCAAAAAACCTCGCATTTTCATATCGCAAACCTCCGTTATACACATGGCGGTAATCATGCATTTGAAATCATTGCACTATTATAACACGATCCTGGCAAGAAGTCAATCCGGAATCGTGTCAAAATCTGATTTATCATGCAGATTTGTGGACAATCACATTTCGTTATTACAATCAGTATTTATAAACTGTGAATCTGGGCGTAATCGGACAATCGTGCGATATAAAATTACATTGAAACGCAGCTTTTTTTCTGCTATAATTAGGAGCATAAGGTGAGCAATGTTCAGGCACCGCCTGACGGCGATCATGCAAGATACTGCGTGCTTTTCGTTTGTTGCTCAGAGAAGGCAGCATCAACGCCCTGTACACCGCAGCGGCGCAGTGCTACCGAAAAAAAGCTGCTGCTTAGGGGATGACGGCAGAGACAAAAGTACAAGCCGTATTATGCATTACATATTACGGTCTTCTGCCGCCATATGGCTTGGCGGAGGGCACCGGATTCCGGCGGCTCTCCGGCTATGTCACCGAAGGACAAGGGGTTCCGGGAGATCATTTATGTATGAAAACTGTAAAAAGATCGCTGCGGCTGCAAGTGCCGCTGTTTTTATGTTGACGGGCGCGGCAATTTCGGCTGATGCTGACGGCGAAAGCATGAAGCTGCGCTTAATGTGTCTCGGCGATTCGATCACGGACGGATTCTGGATGCAGGGCGGCTACCGCAATACGCTCTGCGATCTGCTGACGGAAAACGGACTTGCAGAACAGGTCGATTTCGTCGGGCCGAACTGGGGCGGCTCCGGCTACGATCCGCAGCACGCGGGCTATTCCGGCTACAGCATCGACAATATCGCGCAGTCGGATTCAATCTCCGGCCAGCGCACGGGCATTTCCAGCTTCTACGATTATCTTGCGGAAAACTATCCGGCGGATGTCGTCTTCATGCAGATCGGTACAAATGATATTCTCAGTCTGTACGATCTGGAGCATTTCGGCGAGCGCTATGAGAAGCTCGCGATGCGTGTTTCGGATTCGCTTCCGGCGGACGGTATGCTGTATCTTGCGACACTGCCGGTCATGGATGCAACCAATAATCTGTATATCAGCGATTATTTCTTCACAGTGGAATCTATGGACGAAGCGGTGGAAAACTGCAACGCGCAGATCCGGGCGGTCGCACAGAAAATGCAGGCAGCCGGCCGGAGTGTGCAGATTGCGGAGGTCAACCGGTTATTGACGAAGGCGGACCTGTATGACGGCGTGCATCCAAGCGCGGATGGCTATATGAAAATGGGACAGTTCTGGTATCAAAAGCTCAGTGCCTATCTCCGCGGCGAGGCAGAGCCGCCGGAGACAGTTGTGACGACGACGGCGCCTGTTACTGAAACAACCGCGGCCGTCACAACGACGACCGCGGCGCAGACAGCAGGTGATACGGACGGAAACGGCGCGGCAGAAGCAATCGACGCGATGATGCTGACGAAGCATCTTTTGACGGAGCAGCCGCTTGATGAATCACAGGCAGAACGGGCGGATATGGACAGCGACCGGAATATCAGCTCGATTGATCTGACGCTGCTCAAGCGGGCAGTACCGTATTGATGAAATCGTATTTGCAGCACCCTGCGGACGGAATGAAAAATTCCGCCGGAGGGTGCTGCTTTTGTCCGCTGACCGGCGATGCGCAGTTGGATCCTTTCGTCAGATTGTATAGAAATAAAGCCGCCAGGCGGATGTCCGGACAAGAATTTCTATGCAAGATGGCGAAAATATGCAGGCAAATGTACCGCCAAGCGTCAAACGGACTTTGGGCGGTGATGCACTAGTGTATATTTCACAAAAAATTTTTGGCAGTTCTGCAAAATGCTCCGAAAATGCGCGAAACAGCCGCAAAAACTTGACAGAAAGCCGCCTGCGGTGTTATAATCAGGTGTTACAATAAATCCGGAAAAGGAGGGATATCAGCATGAATGAGGCGATTCTCCCGACCTATCTGCCCGCAGTCGCGGTCACATTTACAAAAAAGGGCAGCAGCAAACCGATACACATTTTCCGCCCTTATGAATCAATTCCGATTGCGGAGCTGAAACAGCGCGCGGACAAGGAGGAAATCGGTGCATTGCTCCAGCTCGGGCAGCGCTGCTTTTACGGCTCTCTCGGTGCAGAGCAGGATTATGAAGCTGCGTATGTTTATCTGAAGCGCGCGGCAATGAAGGGCGCGCAGGATGCGCAGTTTCTTCTGGCTGCATATTATGTCACCGAAGAAATCGGGATGTATGATCGGGATGCGAAAAAAGCACTCCAGATGCTCTCAATCGCAGCAAACGGCGGCTCATGGCGTGCAATGGAGCGGCTTGCAATGGCGTATCGTTCCGGAAAAGGCGGCGCAGAGGTTGACCATGAGCAGGCCTTTATATGGACAGAGCAGGCCGAGCGCATGATCCGCATTTACTGGCAGTTTTATACGCAGGAGAATTTCATTGATTTCAACGAAACGCTGAAAGAGCTGATGCGCGCCCATCTGCGCGTCTGCTTTATGCTCGCATCCTGTCACGCAGACGGTGTCGGAACGGTGCGTGATCTTGATGCGGCACTGCGCTGCATCGAGAACGGCGAGAAATTTGCCTGCAAGGCAACCGGACTCGCAAAGATTCCGATGTATGCAGAACGCCGCGCAGAACTGCTGGCGCGGCAGCAAAAGGATGCCGCCAGAACAGAAGCGGCGGAAAAGGAAGCCAAAAAGAAGAAGTGAGGGAATCAGATTGGTCAGAGAAGATTTGAGAAATATCGCAATCATTGCGCACGTTGACCACGGCAAAACCACGCTGGTCGATGAGATGCTCAAGCAGAGCGGCGCATTCCGCGAAAATCAGTCCGTTGCAGAGCGCGTCATGGATTCTAACGATCTGGAGCGTGAGCGCGGCATTACAATCCTGGCGAAGAATACATCTGTCATGTATAACGGCGTGAAGATCAACATTATCGACACGCCCGGTCACGCAGATTTCTCCGGCGAGGTCGAACGCGTTCTGAATATGGTGGACGGCGTTCTGCTGCTCGTGGATGCAGCGGAGGGCCCGATGCCGCAGACCAGATTCGTACTTTCCAAAGCGCTGGAAATGGGACAGAAGATCATCGTTGTCGTCAACAAGATCGACCGCCCGGACGCGCGTCTGGATGAGATCGGTGATGAGGTGCTGGAGCTGCTGCTCGACCTCGATGCGAATGATGATCAGCTGGAAAGCCCTGTGCTGTTCTGCTCCGGCAGAAGCGGCACAGCATCGCTCTCGCAGTATGAGCCCGGCGTTGACCTCAAGCCGCTGTTCGATACGATCCTCAGCTATATCGAGCCGCCGCAGGGCGATCCGGATGAGCCGCTGCAGATGCTGATCTCTTCAATCGACTACAACGAATACGTAGGAAGAATCGGCATCGGCCGAATCATTCGCGGCGCGGCAAAGGTCGGCCAGCAGGTGCAGGTCGGCAACTATCACAGCGATGAGAAGCCGGTGAATGCAAAGCTCGTCACATTGTTCCAGATTGAGCAGCTCCAGCGTGTCTCCGCACAGAGCGCGACCATCGGCGATATCGTCTGGATTTCCGGCATTGAAGACATCAATATCGGCGATACGATCTGCGCATCCGGCAGCTTTGAACCGGTCAGCTTCACGAAGATCAGTGAGCCGACCGTCGAAATGACATTCTCTGTCAATGACAGCCCGCTGGCAGGCAGAGAGGGCAAATTCGTAACCTCCCGCCAGCTCCGTGAGCGCCTCTATAAAGAATTGCTGCGCGATGTTTCGCTCCGCGTAACCGATACTGAAAGCACAGACTCGTTCCTTGTCGCAGGCAGAGGCGAAATGCATCTGTCGATCCTGATTGAGAATATGCGCAGAGAGGGATATGAACTGGCAGTATCGCCGCCGCGTGTCCTGCTGCGTGAAATCGACGGAAAACGATGTGAGCCGATTGAGCGCGTCGCAATCGACGTGCCGGAAAACTGTGTCGGTGCAGTCATGGAGAAGCTCGGTGCGCGCAAGGGCGAGATGCAGGAGATGCATCCGCAGGGCAACAGAATGCGTCTGGAATTCCTGATTCCGTCCCGCGGTCTGTTTGGCTATAAGAGCGAATTTCTGACGGATACGAAGGGCGAAGGCATCATGTCCTCCGTTTTTGAAAAATATGAGCCCTATAAGGGCGAGATCGAGCGCCGTGCTGTCGGTTCGCTGATCTCCTATGAAACCGGCGAAGCCGTGACCTACGGCCTTTACAATGCGCAGGAGCGCGGCAGCCTGTTCATCCCGGCAGGTACACAGGTCTATGAGGGCATGGTCGTCGGCTGCTCTCCGAAGGCGGAGGATATCGTTGTCAATGTCTGCAAGCGCAAGCATCTGACCAATACCCGCGCCAGCGGAAGCGACGATGCGCTGAGACTGATCCCGCCGAAGGATATGAGCCTTGAGGATTGTCTGGAATATCTTGCAGAAGATGAGCTGCTGGAGGTCACACCAGAGAATCTGCGCATCCGCAAACGGATTCTCGACAACAGCCTGCGCATGAAGCAGAAATTCCGCAAAAGCTGATGCCGGCATGAAACGCTCCATAGTGCGCATAAGATGCGATAGCATATAAAGTGCAGAAAGGAGCGAATCATGATAACGATTCCCGATAATCGGCAATATTACCAAATGTCGGCAGCCGTTTGCCGGAAACAAAACGCAATCCTCTGGTCGCCGCGTTGCAGTGAGGCAGCAATGCAGGAATTACGCCGTGCAAATGCAGCACTGCTCAGCAGCCTGCTTTCGGATGAAGTTTCCGAAATTACGAAAAAAACTGTCAAAAAATGCAAATAAAGCCTCCTGGTTGTTCAATATGCACAAGAATTAAAGAAAAAATTATACGCATATTGGCGACGAAAAGGGCGTTGAACGCTTGACTAAAATTGCGTTTTATGATAAAATACAGTTGTATCACTGAGATTGCGGCATTACGCTGTGTCAGGCTGCGCAATGTTTGCAAGGGTGATTCAGGCAAAGTTCTGAATGCCATTTGGCTTGGCGGGCAATGCTTGTCAGGGCATTGAACGAACGGCCGAACAGTTTGAGAACGGACTGCGGATACGCAGACTGTTCCGACAAAAAAGCAGAAAGGATTGAAACACATGAGCAAGTCTACTATCGCAAAGGTTGCTGCTGTTGTTTGCAGCGCAGCAACGCTGGGTGCTCTCGGCATCGCTGCTTCCGCTCAGACCACCCTTGATGTGAATCCTGGTGCAGTTACAGAAACCACGATTCTCGCAGGCCAGGTTGAGGCAGAGCCGGGCGAACTGGTTGAGTTCCCGGTTTACATCTATCAGCCGGAAGATGTTCACTATGCAGCTACCGGCCTTCGTCTGATCTATGCAGACGGCCTCACCATCCAGAAGAACAAGAGAGACAGCTACGGCACAAAGGGCGAGGCTGGTAACGATGTTACTCAGACCTTCTCCCTCAACGCAGAGCTGAACACCCTCGGCCTCGGCACCATGGGTACTGACGGCGAGTGGGACAGCGGCATCGCTTACACCTGCCTCGTTCAGGTTCCGGAGAATGCAACTCCTGGTACACAGTATGACATGAAGATGGAAATCGAGTCTTGGCTCGACAAGAAGTCTCAGCCGGTTCCGGCACACACTGTTGACGGTTGGATCAAGATCGTTGGCGAGCCGGTTGTGGCAACCACTACAACTGAGGCTCCGGTTGTGGCAACCACCACTACCACCGAGGCTGTTGTTGTGGCAACCACTACAACTGAGGCTCCGGTTGTTGGCACCACCACCACGACTGAGGGTGGCGCAGTGATCGGCACCACCACCACGACTGCAGGCGGCGCAGCTGACGGCTCCACCACCACTACGGTCGCAGGCGGCGCAGCAGCTACCACCACAAAGGGCGGTAGCAGCGGCGGTTCTGGTTCCAGCGGCAGCAAGAGCGAAGCAACCAAGACCGGCGATGCTGGTGTTGGCGTTGCAGTTGCAGGTCTGATGATCGCAGCTGGCGCAGCAGTTGTTGCAACCAGAAAGAAGAAGGAAGACTAATTCCTGATTCGACAGATTGCTAAGATCTGAACAGACAGAGCGGTATTTCGGTACCGCTCTGTTTTTTATTTGACATTGCGTCGATTTTGTGGTATACTAGTTATATCATGACTTGAAAGGATGATTCCCATGGGTGATTGTACTCACGATTGTTCCACCTGCGGACAGGACTGCGCCAGCCGTCAGCCGCAGGATCTGCACGAAAAGCCCCATGCCCTGAGTAAGATCGGCAAGGTCATTGCGATCGTCAGCGGCAAAGGCGGCGTCGGAAAGTCCCTCGTTACCGCACTGACAGCGGTTTCGGTGAAGCGCTCCGGCCACTCGGTCGGCATTCTCGATGCGGATATCACCGGCCCGTCGATCCCGAAAATGTTCGGCATCAAGAGCCGCGCAGAAGGCGATGAAAACGGCATTTACCCCGTCCGCTCCAAGCTCGGCACCGATATTATGAGCGTCAACCTGCTCCTCGAAAATCCCGAGGATCCGGTCATCTGGCGCGGTCCGGTCATTGCCGGAGCAGTCAAGCAGTTCTGGACGGATGTTGTCTGGGGAGATAACGAATATCTGTTTGTCGATATGCCTCCCGGAACGGGTGATGTGCCGCTGACAGTATTCCAGAGCATTCCGGTTGACGGCATTCTGATCGTCTCTACACCGCAGGATCTCGTTTCGATGATCGTCGAAAAGGCTGTCAGAATGGCGGAGGCCATGAATGTGCCGATCCTTGGCCTGGTCGAAAACATGAGCTATGCGGTATGTCCCGACTGCGGCAAACATATCCCTGTATTCGGAGAGAGCCGGATCGACGAAATCGCGGCGGCACATCAGCTGCCGGTGCTCGGCAAGATCCCGATGAATCCGAAGCTCGCTGCAGCATGCGATGCCGGTATGGTCGAACTGTTTGAGGGCGATTGGCTCGAACCGGCTGCCCGTGCGATCCTCGCACTCGGAGGGTTTGCGGAGTGAACTGGTCAGAGGTAACGATCGAAACGGCAAAGCCGATGCTCGATATTCTCTGCGCGATGCTGACTGACATCGGCTTCAAGGGCTTCTCTGTCTATGATCCCGACGACTTTGATGAGCTGATGGCCGGCAGAGTCGGACACTGGGACTATCTGGAGGAAGGGCTTGCAGAACAGCTGACGCAGGGCACGCCGAGTGTAACAGTCTATATTCCGGAGAACGCGCAGGGCGCAGAGCAGATGACAGCGCTGCGTTCACTGCTCGCGCAGCTGAAAAGCGGTGTGCAGGCCGCTGATTACGGCACGCTCAACCTGAGTGTAAAGGGCATCCGCGAGGAGGACTGGGCAAATAACTGGAAGCAGTATTTCAAGCCTCTGCCGATCGGCGAACGACTCTGGATCACGCCGACATGGGTAGATGATCCGATCCCTGCGGGGCGGACTCCGCTTTATATTGACCCAGGCTCCAGCTTCGGCTCTGGCCAACATGACACCACGCGGCTCTGTCTCGGATTTCTAGAGAAATGTGTTACGCCGGGTGCACGGATTCTTGATATCGGCTGCGGCAGCGGAATCCTTTCCATCGGCGCAATGCTGCTTGGTGCGGCGAAATCCACTGCGATCGACATTGAGCAAAATGCGGCGGAGGCATCACTTGAAAACGCCGAACGGAACGGCATTGATCCGGCAGATTACGAAACAATCTGCGGCAATATCCTTGAGGATGAAGCGCTCGCAGAGCGGCTCGGCACAGGCTATGATGTTGTCTGTGCGAATATCGTGGCGGACATCCTGATCGCAATGCGGCATCTGTTTGTGCGCTATCTGCGGACAGGCGGTACGCTGCTGCTCTCCGGTATCATTGACGAACGGCTGGATGATGTACTGAGCGCAATGGACGAGGCAGGCCTGCAAGTGACAGAAATCGGACAGAGCGCAGGTTGGGCAGCGGTCATGCTGACAAAACCGGTTTTTGAATGACGGAATACGCAAATTCATTGTATCTACGGACATTACTGCACCAGATTTTTCGGAAAAGCAGCACATTGAAACAGGTGAGGTATAAAGATGGAAAAAAAGGCCGATCGCCGTACATTGAAAACCAAAAAGGCGATCTGTGATGCATTTGCTGAACTGCTCACAGAGAAGGACCTGCACAAGATCACAGTGCAGGAAATCGCGGATAAAGCTGACATCAACCGTGTGACATTCTATAAGCATTATTTAGATGTTTACGATCTTTATGACAAGGTCGAGGAAGAAGTGCTCATAGAGCTTGGACTTCTGATCCTGCAGCTGAATGAGCAGCGCGATGCTGCATTCTATTCATGTCTGATCGAATATATTTTCGAGCATAAGAGCATCTTCAAAATGATGTTCAGTCCGAACGGAACGAATCGCCTGCGGGATAAGTTCGGCAAGCTGATGGAGGGCATTTTCCGGACGCTGATCTGCGAGCAGCAGGAACTGGCGCCCAGTGACGAAACTGTCGGATATTTCAGCTGTTACCGTGCGCAGGGCTGCATTGCCCTTGTGGAAAAATGGGTACGGAATGACCTTGCAGATACAAAGGATAACATCATTCAGGTATTCATGAAGCTTGATCAAAATACAGCAAAGCTGATGGTGAAAGCATAAGGGCTGGAGCATACTGGCGAACTTTTGACTGAACAACAGAAGCGCAGATTTTTCGTCTTGGCGGCACAGCCTCAATTGACAACCGGTATATCATAACGAAATACGAAACAGCCGATGCACATTTGCATCGGCTGTTTTTTGTTATGCAGCTCAGTAACCACTGTAGGAAAATGTATCATAACGAGCGATGAAATGATCGTCAATGTTCTCAGAAATATAATAGGTCAGAATCTTGTTTTCCCTGTCGATCGAAGAATAAAATGAGTCCCTGAGAAATGAAAATGTTTCGTCATCCGCTTGATACGCCGGATGATCATATTCCTGCATATAGGTTAATGTAATGACATAATCCTTGACCGGGTAATCGTCCTCTGCGGCGCGTTCATCATCGGTCATCAGGAAATAGGAGAGATCCTGCGTGCCGAGCACATAGACCGGATCAATATGGTAATTCCTGCCGTTGAGTCGGATATAAGACCAGCGGTGCTGCGCTTGATCGTAGGCGCGCACACCGGACACGACCGTTGCATCAATGCCGGCTTGTGTCAGCAGGAAGGAATACGCCTGCGAGATTTCCTGACAGATGCCCCGATTTTCATAAAGCACATGGAGTGCGGTCAGGTCATTCGCATCGGGATTGCTGTGCGCCAGATCGTAATCATAGACATAGTTGTCAGCGAAATAGAGATACAGCGCCAGCGCTTTTTCAAAATCGGTGCCGGCATCTGCCAACGCTTCATTGAGGATGTTCTCGGTCTTTTCAGCAAATTTTTGGAGCGACTGCTCAAATTCGTCCCGCGGAACAGTATAGGAAAAATGTGCGATGCCGTCCTTGACTGCATTTTCTCTGTCCGGCGGATAGTCGACAAGCCCCTGTACGGCAGGCAGACATAGACACGGGAACTGACCCAGCACCCAGTCGAATGTCTCCTGATCCGGGCAGACGAATGTATCCGCTCCGGCCAGCATCGCATCGACAAAACTGCACCATGTCTGGCACATGGTCTCTCCGAAAACCTCCTCCATATATACAGAATATGCTTTCGGATTGAACCGATATTGCGTATGCATAGCTGTGTCCGCTGCGGCAGTCGTTTCAGGCAGCGTCTCTGCCGGTTCTGTTTTGATAACGGCAGAAGTCGTTTCCGATGCAGCTGTCTGCTCCGGTACAGATGCAGTAGATTCGCTGCATCCGGTCAAGACATTGCAAAGAACTGCTGCGGCTGCTGTCAGCAGAATTGAAGATGAGAATGATTTCATTGTATGATCGGTCTCCGTAAAAGAAAGTATAGTTTGACTTTACTGCCAAGCGCCAATGTGCCGCCAAACCGTCAGTCGGACTTTTTGTGTGCGCATTTATTGTGTTGTGACTGAATCAAGCGTGACCGTATCAGGATCCAGCTTGCCGCTCTTTCCGCTGATGCCCCAGATCTGCAGCGCAACACGAGTACAGTTTTCCGGCACCTCGGCCTCTAAACTGACCTTTCCGTTTTCATCCGCTTTGTGCTTTCCGACCGGAACATTGTTCCACTGGCCGGTACTGCCGGTCGATTCACTGGCCGCATTCGGATCCCAGTAACCCCATGCCAGATTCAGTTCGCTCTCGGGTTCGGCTGTCATTGTAAAGGTCAGTGTTCTGCCGCCGAGGCCTTCTGTCATGCGCCACTTGCCAGCACCCTCCTTCACAAAGGCGACGGAGAGCAAAGGTGTTTCATCCGTCTTTTGCAGAAGCCGCTGCTTCAGCCGTGTGAGGTCAGCGGCATTGAGCATGCCGTTGACATTCAGATCAGAATTCGTCCCGTCAAGATAGGGAACATCCTGAGTAAGCAGTGCGTCCCGAAGCCGTTCCGCATCCTCAGTACACAGCAGTCCATCGCCGGTCGCATCGCCCGCGAGCGTACAGCACAGAATCTCCGTGATCTTGTTGCCGTAGACAGTACATTCCGCTGGCTCAACGATATTGCGGAATACCTCTGCCGAACAATTCCAGCCCTTGACGGTGTAGATCTCACTGCTGTCGAGAAAGAGCTTATTGTCGTAGATTTTTGTTCCTTGTCCCCAGCCTTCGATCTGCTCATTCATATCAAAGCCGTAGAGCTGCTTCTCAGCGCCGTTCCGATAGCCGGTATTATAGCGCACAACCGCATCATTTCCCTTGATCTCGACAAAGCTGTTGCCGCCGTTTTCACCCTTCATCCCGGTGCCGTCAAAGGTGCAGTATTCCACCAGATTACCGTAAGTATATTCCTTGATATCGACATGGTCCGCCGCAATATTGGGACCAAAGCGGCATCCGCGGACAGTATTGTAATGGCATTCAAAGCCGTAATTGGCCGTACCCTTTGCACTGCCGATATAGACGCCCTCGCCGTAGCGCGCCTCGACGGTTCCGGTATCGTGGATCCAGCAGTTCTCGACAGTATTATAGCTTGAATCGTCGATGATATGAATGCCCTCATCGCCGATGTCATAGACCTCGCAGCCGGAAACAAGGCTGTGCTCCGATTTGGAAAGGAACAGTCCCTTTCCTGCATTCGTGAGCCGAAGATCCCGGATCTCCCAGTAGGAGCCGATGATATTAAGCGCGTATTTATGTTCCTGCGAAACGCCGCTGAGCGTTGCGGGATGCGCCGGATCCTCACTCCGCAGAATGATATGCCGATCAGCAGTTCCGCTGGCCTCTGCCCAGAACGCCGCCCATTTTCCGGTGTTTTTGTCATTCTGATAGAGGCCCTCGCGCACAACAATCTCATCACCAGCCTTTGCATCAGCAAGTGCGGCGATCAGGGATTCGGTGTCTGTCACAAGAATCTGTGTCTTCTCTGCCTGCGCCGGGAATGCCGTACAGACAGACAATAGGAGCACGGCGGAGACCGCAGCTGCAAATTGCCGTTTCTTCATAATACACCTTCTTTCGCCGTAATCAATCGTTCAAATACATTTCACGGCATCATTATTATAACATAGCTTCATGCCAAAAACTATTGGCAGAATCACCAAGATAAGCGCCGCAGTTTTATCAGCCGATGCTTTCCATTGCATCTGAAGCAACTAAAAAAAGAGCATACCGGATGCCCGCACACAACCGTTGATCGGCACTTGCTTTTTTCAGCGATCTATGCTATAATAATAAAGTACGCATCTTCGGATGCCAGAATTACGGAACAATCAGGAGGAACCCATCATCATGAAACGATCCCGAAAAAATGCCGCACTGCTGCTGGCGGCTTTGTGCGGTACCGCACTGCTGTCAACCGGCTGCGGCCAGAACAGCTCTTCTCACCGCGATATGTCTGATTTTCAGTCAAGCATCTATTCGCCGGATGTGCCGGAAAGCCGCGTAAGCGAAGATGCGCCCGGTGAGATCCAGAATGGCGTCGTCGGTACGACCGTCAATTACAATGACAAAGTCGAGGTCACCCTCAATAAGCTTCTGGAGCTTGACGATGTTGATAAGACCAGCTACCGTGTTCTGATCGCCGAAATGACAATCACAAACAAGTCGTCTGAAAAAATCGACTGCTCCACGCTGACGCATTTCCGCGCAACAATCGACGGTGAAGAATCCGCTGCCCCGACGCGTGATGTACAGGCAGCCGTCGCTGCAAGACGCTATTACGCCGTGGCAGAGACGGATCTTCAGCCGCTGAATCAGCCCATTCAGGCGGGCGAATCCGTCACCGGCTATGCCTATATCTTCGCCCCGACCTCATGGAAAACCATGTCACTCGTCTATATCCCCTACCGCTACTACAATACCGACCGCATCGTCTTCGATATCAACGAGGGTGAGCTGGAGCATTACACCGGAAAGCTCTACACCCCGCAATAAAGCACAAAAACCCGAAAACAGCCTGTGATGACTGTTTTCGGGTTCTTTTTATAGGCTCAGCTCAGCATCAGACCGAGCAGTGTAAAGCCGTCCGCCTTGTTGCCCTCTGCGGCACGAATCGTAATCTCATGCTCCGCCGGCGCATCACCGGTCAGGATCTCGGCCGCCTCTGCGTAATTGCCCCAGCCGCCGGGGAAATTGCCGTCCAGTGTCCGTTTCTTTTCGCCGTCCACCCAGACCTCATATTTGCCGGATTTTCCGTCGATCGTCCGCTGAAACAGCACGCCGATATTCGCAGTCTCAGCATGGAATGTGATGCTGCCTGCGGTCTCGGTCTTCCAGTTATGCGGAAAGCTGCTGTTGACCTCAGCCTCTGTAAAGCCGGTCACATCCTCCGCCGTCAGCACATCCGAACCTGCGATCTTCGGCTGCTGATAGCGGTCATCGCTGACCGGATCGGCCGTAAAGCTGAGATCGGAGGTATCAATATGATCAAGATCTGCCAGAACGGAGTTGAAATAGTTCCAAAGCAGCTCCGCAGCAATGCCGTGACCGTTGCTGTTCGGGTGGATATTATCCGGCGAAATATCCTGCCATGTAAATTCTCCCGCCTTGATCTCAGGCATGACTGCATTCTTATAGGAAATCATCGGCAGATCGTAGGCTTCACCAATCTTTTTATGCGTTTCGTAGAGCGAGGTGCCGTTATCCTGTGTCATGAACAGCAGAATGACCGCAGGCTGATTGTCCTGCTCCAGAATGCGCCGCACAAGGCTGTCATAGCTTTGCAGATCGCGCAGCGGATCCGTGTCATTGACCGAGAATTCAACGATGACAACATCCGGCTTTTCCGCAAGCAAATCGCGCTCAGCACGGTGAACGCCGATATAGCTGCCGGTCGCGCCGATACCCGCATTGACATAGCCGAGCTTATTCGCCGCTTCCGGAAACGCCTTCACCCACCATGCCATCGACCGGAATGCGTATGTCTCCTGCGAGGACTGTGCACCCGTCCCCTGTGTAATCGAGCCGCCGATGACGCCGAATGTGATCTTTTCCTTGTTCTGTGCCCGTTTCATGGCATTCGCAAGCCGAGCGCGGTTTCCGACATTCAGAACGGCGCGTCGGCACATTTCATCGGTCGTCATGCCAAGATCCAGTGCCGGAAGCCCAAGCGATGCATCTGCGGGCTGCCATGTATCATCCGCCGGGATACCGTCAGAACCCTGCGCGGAGACCGGTGCGGGGGCATCGGCTTCAGCGGATTCGGCTGTTGCAGAGGATTCCGCCGCAGGTGCGGAGGAGGATGCGGTATCGGAACTGCCGCCGCAGGCAGTCAGACTGCCAAGCAGCATTGCGGCAATAACTGCCGCAATCATTTTTTTTATTTTCATATGGTAACCTCTTTCTTTGTGCGGAGCCCACGCTGCTGTCAGCATAACTGCACGACTGCAGATCGTTTGCAGGCTTTCCGCTCCTCTTTTTCTGAACACTCAGTACAGGTACATCAGTTATGTCCGGTAGCCTCAATGACAATGCAGGTAATATTGTCCGCGCCGCCGTTTGCGATCGCAGCATTGACCAGTGCCTGCGCATGGTTTTCACGCTCTGCGCCGAGCAAAGCAGCAATCTCGCTGTCCGTACACATATCCGTCAGGCCATCACTGCAAATAAGCACCTTGCCGTCTTCCAGTGCAAAGGACGGATAAGAAAGCGCCTGCAATATGCCAGCTGCTCCGAGATAGGCAAGCAGACGGTGTGCATCCGGACTGTGCTGCGCCTCTTCCGCCGTGAAGATACCGTTACGATATTTCTGTGCTGCAACGGTCTGATCCTCCGTGACCTGCCGGATCTGCCCCTGCCGGAAATAGTAAACTCTGCTGTCGCCGATGCTGTAAACATAGACACGGCCTGCACTGATGCAGGCAAGCGCCATCGTACAGCCTCCCCTGCCCTGCGCGCGTTCGTCGAGCATCTGACCGATGCGGCGATTCGCGGATGTGACAAATTCATCAACCTTCCGGCTGAGCCCGCCGGCACTTCCGCTGCGGATCATTCGCAGATGCTCCGAGAGCGTCACTGCTGCGATACGGGAGCAATCCCCACCGAAGGCCTCACCGCCCATACCATCAAAAACAGCAAAGGTACGAAGAATATCTGCTGCCAATATCCTCTGCCGCGTATCGCTTGCACCGGAACCGATCCCAAGAGAATCGGCACAAAAGTGATCCTCATTTTCTTCCCGCAGCAGACCGGTATTTGTTGCAGCGGAGATCTTCAGAAATTCAGGCGGCGGGAACCTCCGCTTTTTCACCTGCTGCCAGATCCAATCCAATCGCATTTGCATCGCCCCTTATCAACCGCATCACGGGATTATGTATCTATATCCACCGAATTCGATGACGGTTTTCGTCTCTATTCCAGTATATTGTATCATATTCGCGAAAAAAAGTCAATCACCACTCTGCGAACATCAGCCGCCTCTGACAGCACAGCGCTGACATAGGAGACTGCAAAAAAGCATGAAAAATAGACAAATGCATCCTGAAAGGATTGACAGTTATATCAAATTGAATTATAATATTTAATGTAGTATTAGCAGAACAAACGGCAATCACGCAAAAAGCTGGCTGGACAGATGCGCCGTCAGGCGGGCTGGGGGCGATGTTGCCGAATATATTTCTGCAAATGCAGCCGCAATAGTTCAGCTGACAGAAAGGGGTTCAGGATGAAAAAACGATTCTTTTCAACGGTCGCCGCTGTCTCAATGGCGATCACAAGCATCGGCACAGGGCTCTCTCTGCCCGCAGCAGCAGAAACAGACGCCGATCTCGCATGCATTATGCACGCAGGCAACAATCAGTCGCTGCAAAACACTTCCGTCTACACTACAACCTTGAAATCCGCACTGGTGCCGAACGGCTCCGGCTGGATGCGCGTACAGGGTGCCATCAACGATACGCCGGGGAAATTCATGGCGGAATACTATGACAGCAGCTTCCATCTGACCGACAGAGTCTATGTCAATCAGATTCTGCCTGTCTGGGGCGGGTTTCACGCCGGATCAGACGGCCGCCTCTATGTACTGACCGGCCAGAAGAATACGGATCAGGATGACACGCTGCCGGTCATGGATATTGCCGTCTATGACAGCGAGTGGAATCTGCTCGGCCACGATGCACTGAAGGGTGCAAATACGACGATACCGTTTGATGCAGGCACGGCGCGCTTTGCTGATGACGGCGAACATCTGGTCATCCGCACCTGCCATGAAATGTATCAATCCAGCGACGGCTACAACCACCAGTCCTGTGTCACGATCGAGCTGGATATGCAGACAATGGAAATCACCGATTCCTATACCCGTGTTATGAATTCCGACTATGGCTATGTCAGCCATTCCTTCAACCAGTTCGTCCTGCTGGACGGCACGCATATTGTTGCGCTCGATCACGGCGACGCGCATTTGCGCGGCGTTGAGCTGACATACTATAACACTGACTTCACGACAGGAGAATTTGTTCCCAGCTACAGTTCCAAATGTACGGTTGTCAATGCAATGCCATTCCCCTATGGCGGAAACGGCAATAACTATACCGGCGCATCAGTCGGCGGCTTCGAACAGAGCGATACGCACTATCTCGCCGCTGTCAGCTCGATCGACCAGTCAAGCGAAGAATCCTTCAAGAGCAGCAGAACACGGAATATTTATGTCGTATCCGTTCCCAAGGATTCGATCAGTGCAAGTCAAACGGTTGTGACGCAGATCACGGATTATGCCGAGGGCGAAACCTCTGCCTCCACACCGCAGCTTGCATCGCTTGGAAACGGCAGCCTCATGCTGCTCTGGATGAAGGATGCGGTCACACAATATATGCTGCTGGGAGCCGACGGTCAGCCGTTGGACGGCGAGATCTATTCCTTTACCGGCAATCTGACCGACTGCAAGCCGGTCATGTCAAATGACAAGCTCGTCTGGTATGACTGGCTGAATGAAAACATCACCTTCCATACGATCAACACCGACGATATGTCGCATGAATCCACTGTCTATACCGGCGGCCATGATTTGGAGCGCCTGACTGTGCCCGATTCCAGCGGCACTGCGCAGTTCCATTGCAACAAATGCGGCGAGGATACCGAAATGAAGGTGCCGACAGCGTTCCGCGTCTGGTGGTACGAACCATCCGGCAGTTTCGTCACGGGCAGTACAGCAACGCCGTCCGGAAAAGATATCGGCGATATGCTGACAATGCGCGCCGAGATTTCTGCACCAACCGGCGACAATATTCTGTCAGATATGGTATATGAAATCACAGACGGCAGCGAATATGTCTCGTCGTTCCGGCTCTCAGACCTCGTCGGCGAACAGAAAGGCCAGAAGGCAAGATTCTGCACCGTACGGGAATTCGATCCGGAAAAGGTCGCGGTAACCTTCCGCATCTATCCGAAGTATTATCCGGAGATTGCAAGAACAATCACGGTAACGCTCCGCCACACTTATGAGGAACTTGAAAATGTCCGCCCGTCGGCAGAGAGCGAAGGTCATATCCTCCGCCGCTGCTCCGACTGCGGTCACGAGCATACCGAGATCCTCCCGAAGCTCATCGACCTTGGTGACGAGCGCGTGACGGTAAAAGTGAATCCGGAATCCGCAGTATTTGACCATGATGCGCATCTGCCGGAAATCAGCATTGTGCTGACCGATCCGGAGACCGGTGAGGAAACCGTTCCGGAGCAGGATACTGACTATACCGTTTCCGCGGACGCGCAGACCGAAGCAGGAGAAATCGAGATCACGATCACCGCAGCGAAAGACAGTCTGCTTCTCGCAGGCTCCCGCACGGATTTCTTCACAATCACGCCGCAGGATATTGACGAAGCAGCGGTTACAGTGCTGGTAAACGAAAATCACGATCCGGAAAAGGTCTTTGCGCCGGATCTGGAGATCAAAGATGCACAGGATGAGCTGATGAACGAGGGCACCGATTATACCGTTGACTTTGACGGCAAGGGCGGCTACACGCTCCGCGGTCTCGGAAACTATTCCGGCAGCCAGAGCGGTTCATTCGAGATTCTGCACATCGACCTTTCTGAATACCAGGTATCCTTCATGGATGAAGCGCTCGCAAAAAGCGGTTCGCTTGACTATACCGGCAATCCGCTGGAGCCCGCCGTCATCGTCAGCGGCGACGGCAGGACGCTGCGCCCCGATACCGATTATACCGTTTCATATGAGGACAACATCGAAACCGGCACCGCGTCCGTGATCATCAAAGGCATCGGCGCCTATACCGGTCTGAATACATCCCGTACATTCCGCATCCTGCCGCTGATGCTCTCAAACGATTCGATGTTTGCGGCAGAACTGAAGCAGACGAAATATGTCTACAGCGGCGAAGCCTATACGCCGCAGGTGACAGTCAGTTCCCTCCTCACCGGCAAAACACTGAGCAGGGGCAAGGATTATACGGTTGAATACATCGGGAACACCGACGCCGGAAACGCCATCGCGGAGATCACCGGCTGCGGCAACTACGCAGGATCGCTCCAACTGGAATTCGAGATCGCACCGCTGGATCTCTCCGATGCAAAGCTGATCCTTGATGAAACAGAATTCATCTACAGCGGCGAAGCCTTTGAGCCGTCATTCTATCTGGTGCTCGATCAAACCACATTGCCGGAGAATGCATACACTGCGGAGTATTCCAACAATATTGAGCCCGGCGAAGCCGTCCTGACGATCACCGGAACAGGCAACTATACCGGCTCACTGAAGGATAGCTTCCGGATCCTTCAGATCGACATACAGAAACTTGCAGCTGACGGTGCGCTGAAACTTCAGGATATTTCCTTTGAATATACCGGCAGCGAAATCGAGCCGGAGCTGCTTTTCAGCGGCAAAACCAGCTGGAAATCCGGCACCGATTTCGAGCTGACCTTTGCTGATAACATTCAGGTAACCGACAGCGCCAAGCTGACCGTTACCGGTATCGGACATTACACCGGTACTGCGGACTTCACATTCAGCATCACTCCGATGAAGCTGACGGATGCTGCTGACTTCTCATTCGCCAATAATTCTGTTATCTTCAACGGCAAGGAACAGCAGCCTGCACTGATCGTCAAGCCGTTCGACGAGGATTTGACCGAAGGCCAGGATTATACCATTCTTTCCGTCGTAAACAATCTCCATGCCGGCGAAGCAACTGTAACGATTCAGGGCATGGGAAATTACTGCGATTCGATCAATCTCACCTTTGAGATTCTTCCGCTCGATATCACCGATCTGAATCTCGCACCGGAATACGATACGCATGAATATACCGGCAGTCAGCTGAAACCGGCTGTCATGCTGAATAACGAAGTATTCGCGAATGCCGGAACGGATTATCTGGCGGAATACACAGATAATCTGAATGCAGGCGATGCGTCGGTCAAAGTCAGCGGTCTCGGTGACTATACCGGCGAAGTGACGATGCCCTTCACGATCACACCGTATGATCTTTCCAAGGGTGCCGACATGACGCTTGAATACACCAGCGCCGTATTCACCGGCCAGAAGCTGTTCCCGAAAGTCTCGCTCAGCTTTGGCGTGTACGGTCTGACAGAGGATGAAATCGCAGTCGAATACAAGGATAATCTGGAGCCCGGCACCGCATCGGTCACACTCACCGGCAGCGGCAACTGCACCGGCTCCCTGACACAAACCTTTGAGATCCTTCCGGTCAGTCTCGATGACGCAAAGCTGACAGTCAGCGACTGCATTTATGACGGAAACTCACATCAGCCGGAGGTCACTGTCATTGCAGAGAACGGCTACCAGCTCGGAGAAGACGATTACACCATCGAATACAGCGACAATGTCGATGTCGGTGAAGCAACACTGATACTCACCGGAAAGGGCAGAACATCCGGAACACTCACAGGCAGCTTCAAGATTCTGCCGGTCAGTCTCGATGACGCAAAGCTGACAGTCAGCGACTGCATCTATGACGGAAAACCACATCAGCCAGAGGTCACTGTCATCGCAGCAAACGGCTATCAGCTCGGAGAAGACGATTACACCATCGAATTCAGTGACAATCTCCACGCCGGCACAGCATCCCTGACTGTCACGGGCAAGGGCAATGTAGTCGGAACACTCGAAGGCAGCTTTGAGATTCTGCGCGCTTCGCTGGCTGAATATACCGCACGGCTCACAGAGACAAGCTATATTGAAACCGGCTATGCGATCATTCCGGTGATCTCTGTGGAGCGCGAAGACGATCCGAATACCGCGCTGATAGAGGGCATTGACTATGAAGTGGAATATCAGAACAATTTCCTGCCCGGCAAGGCCTCGGCAGAGATCCGCGGCATCGGCAATTATTCCGGCACACTGACCGCTGATTTTGAGATTGAGGCAACCACAACAACTTCCACGACCACCACAACAACGACTTCCACAACCACCACCACAACAACAACTTCCACAACAACCACCACAACGACTTCCACAACCACCACCACAACGACTTCCACAACAACAATAACAACGACTTTCACGACCTCAATGACTTCCACCACCACA
>JAKSPK010000038.1 GCA_024404875.1 Oscillospiraceae bacterium | reverse complement strand
CCCTTTTGGAGTCATTATACCTCATTTTTATTCTTCTGTGGAGGGCGGGGGGTGGCGCTTACGAAACAAGCGGGCACTCCGAACCGATCGGAGCGCCCTTTTTTGTATGGATCAGCTCTGTGCTGTGAGGAACTGCATCAAGCACACGGCATCCTTTTCATCCAGCATGCCGTCGCCGTTGTAATCAGCCCGCTTCTGCACAGCCTCCGAAGCAAATCCCAGCTTCAGACCGCGTTTGAGTTCAGTCAGATCCCGCGCATCCAGATTCCGATTGCCGTCCAGATCGCCCGGAATCGCGTCATCTGCGGGGAGCGCCAGTGCAATGCGGTCAACGGAAGGCGCGTAAGCGGTATCGTTATAGAGCTTCACCGAATTTTTGCCCGCATTCAGGTGTACGGTGATGCTTGCTGCGCGAATGCCGCTCCAATCGTTCTTGTTTGCATAGCAGTTGTTGAGCTGCCCCGCGTATTTCCCGTTCGTGTCGATTTTCAACGTACGTGGCTCACCGGAGACGTAGTATACTCTGAGTGTGTAATCCCCTTCTGCGGGTGCAGTCACATTCTCAAAGATGATGTAGTTGTTCCCGTTTCCGCCGACATAGCCGACATATGCGTTATTGGAGCAATATTTTGCGCCTTTGCCAGAGGTGATGCTTGCCTGCCCGGAAAGCTTCGCCTGCTCTGCCTCGTAGCTGATATAATTGGAATACGGCGTGGTGAGCTTCATCGTGCCGCGGGTAAGCTTGATGACAAAGCCGCCGTTTTCCAGCAGATCTTCCGTGATCGTGTCGTTCTTTGTCAGACCGGTTTTCACACGGACGTCGAGTGCGCTGCCATCGGCGTTATCGGCAAAGATATATGCCTGATAGCTGCTGTCTTCCGAGATCAGATCGGAAAGCTTGATCTTCACGGTGCGCTTTTCCAGTGTGGAAGCACCGATATACCAATCTGAACCGCTGCGCCGCGCTGTCACGTTGAAAGCCATCGGGCGGCCGTCCAGTACGCGCATATCATCCCATGCGACCGGCACGTCATTCAAGAGCGGAAGCGCAGGAGAACCCTCGTAGGTGTAAACCGAATGCGCAAAGTGCTGAATGCCGGATTCGATCGTCACAACATCTGCCAGCGCAAATCCAGCAGTCGCCTTGATGCCGTAGATCGACAGACCGGTCGGAGTGAAATCTGCCGATCCCACAACATTGCGCGTGACGGTGTAAGAGACGCGGTTTGCAAGGGAAGGTGACTCAAACCATTTATAGTATTCGCTACCGTTCACTGCCTCATAGGAAACGATGTTCGGATATGTGCGGCTTTCACCGCGTGGCAGCGTGCAGCCGTGGAACAGCACCATCAGCTTGTTTTCCGCCGCAATCTTCATGCAGAGATACATCTGCTTCATGGTCTCCTGCGTGTCGCTCTCGTAGTAATCGACCTTCACGCCCTTGACGCCCAGCCCATGAATGCGCTCAAATTCGCGCACGATGGTTTTCTCGTCCAGCAGCGAATAATATGGATATGCCGGATTGCCCTTGCTATCCTTGTAGTCGGAATGCCCCTTGTTATTCACGCCGTACCAGAGCCAGATACCGATGCCCTTTTGTGCGCCGTAATCGCAGAGCTCCTTGATCTTCGCCTCGCTGTCATCCCAGAGTGCCCAGCCGAAATCCACACAGACATAGTCCCAGCCGTTTTCCGCTGCAAAATCAATATATTCCTTCTGCATATGATATTCAACCGGTGAATCGCCGCCGCTGCTCCACCAAGACCATGCCGTCTTTCCGGGCTTGACCCAGCTCACATCCTCCAGCACAGAGGGCGGATTCAGATTCAGAATCAGGTCGCTGGATGCCATCTGATTCAGCGAATCGCCGATGATGACTGCTCTCCAAGGCGTGTGGAATGCGCCGTTCATGGAGATGGACTCAACCTTCACGCCGCCCTTGAAATGGAGGCTGTGGTAATTGCCGAGGAATTGCAGCGCACCGGCGCAGTAAGGCTGCTCCTCATTGCTGACATTTGCCTCTGTGACCGTCACCCAGTAACGATTCGCGATCACACCGGTATAGGGGCAGGAATAGGTCGATGAAGTCTCGTTTGCGCGGTCTCTGGGCAGCTCGACCATATCCCATTCGTAGGTCGCGTTTGGCCAGTTCCCCCAGAAATTGCTGTTTGAAGGGAACATCACCTGCGTCGTCTCAGATTTGATTGTCGCCCCGTGATTGAGTGCATACCGCACACCGATGCCATCATCGTAGATGCGCAGGATCACCGTTAATATGCTGTCGCCCTTCGCGAGCGGGAATGTCAGCTCGCTGTAATGATCCCGGATATGCGTATGCTTGCCGGTGGGCATATCATACTCCTCATCGTGTTCAGCCTTTGTGGCTGTCGGCGCATCCGTTGGGAATCCCGATGAGAGATCCTCCGTGCTTGTGACCAGTCCAAGCTTTGAGGGCAGGATCACAGTGTCACCCTGCTTCTCGACCGAATAATAATAGCTGCCGCGTGCATCAAACCAGATCTTTAAAATAAGTGTGCCGTCAGGCGAAACCACCTGCATGGCGGGCACACTTGTGATCGTCGTACCATCAGGTGCCTTCGCGGTTTCGGTCTCCGGCTCAGCCGATTCCGTGACGGTATCCGCCTCAAAGGTATAGAGATACATCGGGTCTTTTGGCAATGCAGCCGCCTGTGCTGCCGTCAGCGGATATGCATAAAACGCAACATCGTCCACCTTTCCGTGCAGGTCGTGGTCTGTATAAAGAGAATGCCCGATTGCATTATATGTGTATTGCTTCAGCAAATCCTCTGTGAAAAGACTCCCGCACGCTGCCTTGAGCTGTGCAGCCCCCTCGCTGTCATCCGCTGAAAGTGCTTCACCGTCCAGATAATACTGTGCACCATTCTCCCTTGTGTAGACTGCTGTCAACCGGTGCCAGTCCGTATCGGGCTTTGCGGAAAGCGTGAAAATGGAGCGGTGTTTTCCGTCATTTTCCGTGGTCGTACCAGTTCCGGCAAAGACACTCGTCCGGAATGCAGATTTGTTATTCAGATCCATGGAAATATCCGGAGTGGAATACCCGTTTGTTTCGCCCGTGCCCAGCGGAACCGCCGCAAACTGAAACAGACGGGAATAATTTGCCGCTGCGGCATCCAGCTGAAATCGCATGGAAACCGAGAAGCCCTCCTTTGGCGGCTGCGAAAAGACCGCCGGAAGCTGGAGCCATGAAGTGCCAAACGCGCCGCCCGAAAGCGAGAGCACGTCTGAATCCAGTGTGCTGTCATGCACGATCTCTGCACCGCTGCCGTGTATGATAGCGGCATCCTCTGCGCTGCCTGTGCTGGCAACCCTTGCGCCTGCATAATTTGTCACAGCCTGCGCCCCCATTGGCGGCAGCACACCGCACTGAACGCCAAGAACCGCAGCAGCAGCAGCGCTGCACAGTCTCCTGAAAAGTTGGTGTTTCCCCATATTGCATCCTCCTCTTTCTCAATCAAATCTGGAACAAAAGAACAGTTTACTGATTGTATTATAGCGCATAAAAAATCAAATCGCAATACAATAAATGTAGAAAACATGGATAAACCGAAAGTTCTGGTTTCCTTTTATCCAGCATTTCTGCCAACCTGCATCATTATACCACAAACCGCATCGGACTGCAATGACGTTTTGTGCCATAATCCTTTCATATCTGCGCAGAATATCCTCAGCACATCCCCCGCCAAAATATGGTATGATAGAAGAAAACAAAAGGAGATGAACGGGATGCTGCTGCACATCACATACAATCATGAATCGCTGGAGTATCAGATCATGGAAGCGAAATACATCGTCAGTCAGGCGCGCCGGCAGCCTTTGCTCTGTACACAGCAGGAGGCATCAGAGCTCATGCATATGCAAATCCTGCGCTGTGCACGGCGCATGGGCGGGGCGGTGCGATATATTGTCTGCAAAGAAGAAAATGAGGATGCACTGCTCTTTCTGGAGCATTATCAAGAAAATGAAATGTCGATGGATAAGGGGGATGAATATGAGATGATGCTTCTGGAAGGAGCAGAATTTGGAGACGTGCCGCCTTTTCTGGATGATCCGAAAGAGGAAACGCAGATGCATGAGACAGAAGACGATGCTCTAAAAAATAACCATTCGCCCGAACAAACACAAATCAGGCTCGCCACATATGCACGGTGAGCCTGATTTTTATGTCCTGAATTTCTCGCTCCTGCGACACCTCTGCGGAAAGCGGGTGCGGGAATTTCAGCCGGAAGTCAACCGGCTTGCCGCAGATGCCGCATCTGGTCTGCGTGGCATAGATTTTCTTCTTGTTGCTCTCAAACTGTGCCCGCTGCGGGCCGCTGTGATCGGGGCGTGTGTTCGCCTTGCTCGGCTTGTCTCTGGGCATGGTGTTCTCCTTTCAACGAAACGCACACGTGCGTTTGGCGTGCGTTTGCGTGCGTTCAGGGCATGAAAAAAGCACCCCTTGCAGAGTGCTTGGTTGATATTCAAGTTCAGATTACAGCTCGATGCCGTAGATTTCGGCACGCAGTTCAAGGATATACAGATACCGTGTCATTGCCTCTTCCTGCTCCTTGCAAAGGTACCTGTTCACATCGTCCTCGATCTTTCCATCCCCGCAACGCTGCAAGCGGAAGGCCGCCTCCTGCTTGACGTTCCACTTGTGCAGCTTTTCGAGCCGTTCTTTGAGCTCTTTGTACTCGGCTTTCAGCCGTTCTTTCCAGCCATCCATGTGATAAACTCCTTTCAGTTTTCGGGTATGAAAAAGCCCAGCTCAGGGCTGGGCGGGGTCTCTATTCAATTGTTATTGGCGGGATTCTTTCGATGTAGTAATCGCATTTTGTGCATTTGAAAAGATGCAGTTCGCTAATGTCAACGTCTTTACCTGATGCGTTTACTGGCTCAATAAAACCTTTTTTGCATGAGGGACATTCAACTTTCTCCCCCTTTTTTAACAATGAAATCAAATCTTTCAAGATGCTCAACTCCTCCCACAGCGGGATAATCCCAATAAGCCGTCTTCGCTAATTCCACAAGAACGTTCCACTCTTCCTGCGTTACGTATCTTCTGTTTTCTTTATGCATTTTCTCAAAAGCGAAGCAAATTGCCTCTGCTTGCTGGCTACCTCCAATATCAAATCTGTGGTGTGTAACTTCATGAACAACTGTTTGCGCTGCAACTCTTACGTTTGGACAATTATTCAGCCAAATCGTTAATAAGTTCTTTTCATGCTGGCCTCTGTTTGTTTGTTCTCAGTCTTCTGAAAGCTTGACCTTAACTTGCGGATTATTTTCTAAATACTGAATTGAGTCTAATCCAACAGCTGACGTTTTCAGGTTTGCGATAATTTCTTCTTTGGTGTATGTTTGAAATTCGTAATCATCCGCATAGAACATAGAATCGATTATCCTTGCATAATCTATTCTACCACTTCCGGCGGCATTTGTCAATACAGCTTCCTGCAAACTTTTCGCCTGCTCCGGCGAAAACAAGATAACCGGATGCTGCGCTTCGCGCTCCGCCGCCTGTACTGCCGTCAGTCTGGTCGGCTCCGGCGCTCCGGCATCATCGAGCGGTTCCCACTTCTTCGTGCTGCCGCCTAAACGCTGCACGCCTTTGCGGGTCTCGTAGAGAATCGAGCACTTGCAGTTGTCGTGCCGCCCCCAGAAGCCCTGCGGCGTATCGCCTGCGGGATACTTGCCGGAGACGGATGCGCACCATTCGCAGCACTTTGCACCGCCCTCACGGATCGCGCTGCTTTGAAGCCCTGCGCGGTCACGGAATTCGGCGTTTGCGCGAACATTGCCGTCATGCATCGCTGCATGGCGGCTGATTGAAATCTGCGTATAAAATCTGCTTTTCTCGCTTTTGTCGATACTTCATAGGTTTTATCCTGCCTGAGGAGAGACAAATCAATCTTGATATACCGTGACGGCTTGACCACCTTCGTCCATACCCGCATAGGAGAAGGTGCTGATCGTGCCGGACGGTGGAGAAAGCCCTTCAGCCTTTGAGATCATATACTGGTTTGCGGTCGTGGTCATGTCCACACGGTCGCCGTTTTCGTTTTTTCGGATAAAACGGAAAAAGATAGGCGCACTTTCTTGCTTTTTCTGGATTGTTGATGTATAATAAAGGTAATATTGAAGAATGGAGAGATATTGTGGATAGATCATCAAAAATAGAGCTAACAAATATGTGCTTGATTTATGATGACAAGCGTGTGCTCGTTCAAGAGAAACAGGGCTTGAAAGAGAAATACCAAGGCGGACTTGTTTTTCCCGGCGGTCACGTTGAACCTGATGAATCGCTTCTCGATTCCGTTATCCGTGAGATGAGGGAAGAAACAGGACTTACGATCCATAATCCGCAGCCCTGCGGGTTTAAGGATTGGATACTAGAGGATGGCACGAGATATATTGTTTTGCTCTATAAAACGGATCAATTTGAAGGCGAGCTAAAAAGTTCTGAGGAAGGGCGAGTATTTTGGCTTGAGAGAACCGATATAGACAGTGCAAATCTGATCTGGAATATGCGTGAACTGATGCAGATTTTTGAAACAGATGACTTCAGTGAATTTTTCTTCAAAATACAGAATGGAACTTATGAGGGTAAGTTACTTGGATAGAAGTGGTGGATCACGATGCACACGAATGCAGAATAACAGTTTTGCAGCAAATGTATTTCCTGAATTACAAGAGAGAAAGAATGGCTTGCAAAGCAGAACTTTCATAACAGACATGCGGACGCTTAATCCGGGTAACAATCTGAATGCACCATATTTCCAAAACAGCTTTTCCAGAGGGAATGCTGTATAATCAAATAAGCGGATTACCCCGCAAACATCTGAAGGAGTGATATTTATGAGAAAGAATATTCAAACAACCGAAGCGATTTTCCCGATGCCTGTTCTTTTGATCGCTACCTACAACGAGGACGGCACAGTCAATGTAATGAATGCTGCATGGGGAACCATGGGCAAAAGGGAACAAAATGAAAAGAAAGCAAATCTGTCCAAAGTGCGGACGCATTATAGCCGAAAATAATGCTAAAATACAAAGTAAAAAATCAAGAATGAGCCGAAATCCTGCTTCTAGTTGTCCGTTTTGTGGAGTCAAACTCCGAAGCAAGTTTTTAATTAAAATTGAAGGGATATTTGCACTGTTTTCATTTATCGCTATAATTGGTGTGATCATTTATCTTGCAAATGCGATATCTATTCCTCTTCGCCGTGATACATTGTGGGACAAGATTCTATTGCTAGTTGGGATTATTCTGCAAAAAGTGTTTTCAATTGTCTTGCGATCAACTATAAAGCCTACGAAACAACTCTATCAAGCGTGTGATGAGGTCGGAGGTTATGAGCTGAAAAGGCCGCAGTATGTTGCTAATGTGTTTTTTATAATCGATAACCCCTTCAAAGAAATCACAAAAGGGAATGTATTGTTACTAAAAGACGGTGAATCTTCAACATATATTGTAATAACAAATTATGTTGCGTCAACAGCATTTGAATTCTATACAATTCCGTATTGCTCAGATCCCTATAAGATTAATCCCTCTTCAAACGCAATCATTACAAACGGAGAGGTTGATGTTGCTCATGTTGGTTCAATTGATAAAATATAAACGAAATGAGGGCGAAAATGAAAAGGCGTTTATGTTTACTTTGCTCCCTATTCTTTTTAACTGGATGTGAGGGGGATATATCAACACCAGATTCATCACAGGTCACTATGTTATCAAGTGACACCGAGTATTTACATTACATTGCTGATAGCGAGAAAGAAGAACATTGGAAAGAACAGAACTATTTTCAAAAAACGATAGATGATTTTCATAGCAACGATAAGCTGAAATATAATGAAGAAATTGCAGATGGTCTTATGAAAATCAATTACACAGCTATTGAAAATAACATTGCCGATAATATGGTCTTAATTTTAACTTCGATCGGGATGATAGAATCCTATTATGGTGGTATTAGCACTTATGACACTGTTGATAAGATTGAATTAACTTGGTATGATGGGGCAAACGAAGCAATCTGTGTTCAGACCTTCACTAAGAATTCAGAACAACGGTATGTATCAAATGGAGAGATAATTTGGCAAAATGAAGACTACAAGGAAGAGTACACCATAAATAAATAGTCTCTCCTCAAGCCCAATAAAACCCACGTAGTATCGACAAAAACAATAAAACATGGTATAATAGAAGTGCAAGGAAAAAGTAGGAAAACACGAACAAAGCTTGCACTTCAGTTTTTGCTGAATTTCGAACTCTCATATGACCTTTTCAGTTGCTCTTGAAAATATGAACTGAATGAGGAAAGACTATTTTATCATATATAACAGGAGATGCATAATGAGTGACAAACTATATTTTCCGGTGAATCCTGCAGCACAGAGCGGTGTCAAAAATGTCCTGCAATTTCTGTCAGACATCACATATCAAAAGGTCATCACAGGACAGCATACGCAGACAATGGCAATGGAGGAGCTTGCCCATATCAAATCCGTCGCCGGACGCGAACCGGCATTGCTGGGGTTTGAACTGCTTTCATACTCCCCGAACATCAATTATCTGGACACGGATGACGAATGCATGACGGAAATCACGGAAAACTACGGTACATTGAAACGAGCATGGGAATGGGCTTCGCAAAAAGGGCTGATTACATTCACATGGCACTGGTTTTCGCCATTGGGTGGACGTTCCAAATCATTTTTTACGGTCAATACAGAATTTGATGCCTCGAAAGCAGTAATCGACGGCACACCCGAACACAAGGCGCTGATATCGGATATGGACATGATGGCAGGTTTGCTGCGGCCGTTCTGCGATAAGGGCATCCCGATTCTGTGGCGCCCGTTTCATGAGGGTGACGGCGGCTGGTTCTGGTGGGGCGCAAAGGGTGCAGATACAGTCAAAAAACTGTACCGTATGATGTATGAGCGCTATACCGCACACCATCACCTGAACAATTTGATCTGGGTGTGGAATTCGCAGGTGCCGGAATGCTATCCCGGCGATGATGTCGTGGATATCATCTCTCGTGATATGTACCCCGAAGCACATCTGCATACCAGTCGGTCTGAGATGTATCATGAGCTGGTGAAGATCACAGAGCAACCGAAAATCACGATCATCGGAGAGACCGGTACACTGCCCGATCTGGATGCAATTTGCTGCGAAAAAATCGGCTGGGCAAGCTATATGACATGGTCGAAGCAATTTTGCATGACAGAAGAATACAGCAGCCGTGATTTTTTGAAAAAACTGTATCACAGTCCATACGCTGTGACAAAGGAATCTTTGCCCGTGCTGTACTGATCGAACAATTTTAGCACCGAAAGTGGCTGCGGTTATCTGCGGCCGCTTTCCCATATTACCTTCTCGTCTCACCTTAGCCTATTGAAAACGGATACATCCCAGGACGGCTCAGAACGCATTCTGAGCTGTCTCTTTTCGGGTCAATTCCGTCATAAAAATGAGCGAAATCATCATTGTGTTTCGTTTCGGAATATGGTAGGATAATAGCGAAAGATACAGTTCGCAGCGTTGTTTCCGGCACGCAGCTCCCCTTCCTGCAAAACGGAAACACACTGTGTATCTGTTCTGAAAAAAACACCAAAATGTGTGATGGGAGGAACTACACATGAACAAGAAAGCTGCTGCAATGCTTCTTGCGTTGTGTTGTACCGCATCGTGTATGCCGTCGATCTCTGTATCGGCAGACAGTCAATATGAGTTTGAATCCGGTTCGATCTATGACATCGGCGACAATGTGACGGAGGTGCAGTCCCGCACGGGAGCAAGCGGTGGAAAGGTCGTGGCGCTGTTGGACAGCGGCGACTCCGTGACGCTGAATGTGCAGGCGGAAAAAGCTGGCGCATACACGCTCGGTATCCGATACTGCCAACCGTTTGACGAAAACGGCAAAACACAGAATATACTCGTCAACGGCACACAGATCAGCACGATCAACTGCGGCTTGACCGGCGAGAATCAGTATCAGACTGCGAGTGTCACCGCATCTTTGAAGGCAGGCGCAAACACTGTTACAATTGAAGCGTCGTGGGGCTGGACATATCTTGACAGCCTGACACTCACGGAAAAAGGCAGCGGCAGCAGCGCTGTCTCTGCAAAACTCTCGAATCCGAATGCAACGGCGGAAACACAGTCGCTTTACAGCTACCTCTGCGATACCTACGGCAACAATGTGCTGGCGGGTCAGCAGGAATCCACATGGATGGGCAGCGAGGACTACGAGTTCAATATCATTCAGAAGGCAAGTGGCAAGCAGCCGGTCATCCGCGGACTCGATTATATGGGCGATGATTTTGCAGGATGCAACCGCCGCGCAAAGACGTGGGCACAAAAGGGCGGCATCGTCACAATTTGCTGGCACTGCGGCGACGATTTTTCCGGAAGCCACACCGAGGCGATGAACGCAAATCCCGACTGGTCAAAGCTGCTGACGCCCGGTACAAACGAATACAACGAGCTGATCGCCGGTATGGACAAGGGCGCAAAAGCGCTGAAGGAATTGCAGGATGCGGGCGTTCCTGTCATCTGGCGCCCGTTCCATGAATTTGACGGCGGATGGTTCTGGTGGGGAAAAGGCGGCGCAGAAAACTTCAAAAAACTCTGGCGCCTGATGTACGACCGCTACACGAATCACTGGGGACTCAACAATCTGATCTGGAATCTCGGCTACTCCGGCGATGTGAAATCCGGCTGGTATCCGGGCGATGAATATGTGGACATCATCGGTGCAGACACCTATGTAAATCACACAAATTCGCTGCTCAGCATGTATCAGAAAGCTGCGGATGTTGCGAATAAGCCCGTCTGTCTGCACGAAAACGGCGCGATTCCCGATCCGGAGAACATGCGCGCAGACGGCGCAAAATGGCTCTGGTTCATGACATGGCATACCTCGTTTATCGACAGTGACCCGATCAATACGGCATCGTATTTGAAGCAGGTCTACAACAGCGATTATCTGCTGACACTCGACGAAATTCCCGATGTGTACCACTACGCAGCGGCCGAACCGGAAATCCTGTGCGGCGATATCAATGCAGACGGCGCGGTGACGCTTGCAGATGCGGTGCTGCTGCATAAATATCTGCTGAGAAGCGGAACACTGAACGCACAGGAGGCAAAGGCTGCTGACATGAATGCAGACGGCAAACTGAATGCAGTCGATCTGTCACTTCTGAAAAGAGAAGTTTTGATAAAGAACGCACAGGGCAATGACGACCCTGACCCGCCGGCGTATCAGTTTGATGCAAATAAGCAATACACGGAATATCCAAACAGCTACAAGAATGCGATTGCACAGGCGGGCACAGTTATCAAAGAAACCTACAACGGCATCAACGGCAGCAACACGCTGAATGTGTATCTGCCATACGGCTACGACTCGCGCAAACAGTATAATATCTTCTACTTCATGCACGGCATGGGCGACAGCGAGAATACGCTGCTTTATAACGATAACAGTGAAATGCAGCGCGTTTTTGACAACATGATCCAAAACGGCGATATTGAGCCGATGATCGTTGTCACGCCGACCTTCAACAGGGTCAGTGACAATACATTCTTCAATGCCGAGAACTTTTACAAGGAATTTCGCGAGAGCGTTGTGCCGTTTGTCGAGGGCAAATACGCAACCTATGCGGCTTCGGCCTCTGCGGCAGATCTCAAGGCATCGAGAATGCATCGAGCCTACGGCGGCTTCTCAATGGGCAGCGTTTCCACATGGGCGGTCTTTGAAAACTGCGTCGATATCGTTGGATATTTCCTCCCGATGAGCGGTGCGCATCACTGGGGCACAGGAAATCCCGATGCAAATGCGCTGGCAAGGGCAGTTGACAACGCCGGACTCAAGCCAAACGAATACTTCATCATGTCCGCAACCGGTACATCCGACTTTGCAGTCGATGCGCTCCGTCCGCAGATCGAGAGCATGAAACAGTTCGATCAGTTCCGGTATACATCCGATTTTTCAAAGGGTAATTTCTGGTTTATTCTCGCAAACGGCGGTACCCATAGCTGGGATTATGTCCGGCAGTATCTCTATAACTGCCTGCCATTTTTCTTCCGGCAATCAGCTAACTGATTCCTCCCCCCATTTCAGGCGATGTCCTTTGCGGCATCGCCTTTTTGTTGACAATCTGCAAGTTTCGTGGTATACTGAATAAAACACATCACGGAAGGGGGAGGGCAGATGACAGTAACCAGGCGGCTTGGCATTATCATGCCGGAGCTATCAGATCCGCTTGATTATGAGCTTCTGCATGGCGTCTTTGATACGGCAAAAGCACTTCTATACGATGTTTTTCTGTATACCGGCATCTATAATTCGCACATGGATCTGCAACAGGACAGCTATATTCGCGGGCTTGAAAATATCTACACCCTTCCCGCAATGCAGCAGCTCGACGGCATTTTGTTTGCCGCAGAACGATTCCACAACCGCCCCGTGCTCGACGAGATCCGGCGGCAGCTCACCGCAGCGCAAATCCCCTGCCTTGTGCTCGGCGAGGCGCTGCTGCCGTTTGAAAATATGCAGCCTCGCCAGCAGGAAAGCATGCATCGCCTAACAAGGCACTTGATTGATGCACACGGCTGCAAAAAAATCTGGTGCATCACCGGTTTTCGAGGGCATCAAGGCTCTGAGGAACGGCTTGCGGGTTACCGGCAGGCGATGACGGAGGCACATTTGCCGATACCGGAAAACAGTATTTTCTACGGTGAATTTTGGCGCATCATCCCGGCAGAAATCGGGCGAAAAATAGCAGACGGGACACTCGAAAAGCCCGAAGCGATTGTCTGTGCAAGCGACTGCATGGCATCTGCACTGATCGAAACACTGATACAGAACGGCATAGATGTGCCCGGTGAAATCCGCGTGACCGGCTACGACGGCTCATGGGATGCGTGGCTCAATGTCCCGCGCATCACCACAATTGAAGGGCGTGACTGGCAATACGGCGCAGACGCTGTGCTCGCGCTGCACGAGATGATCTCCGGTACATGCGGCGGTTTTTCCTCGTTCAAACAGACAGTGCGATACGGCGAAAGCTGCGGCTGCAATTCCGCAGCAATGCCGCAGAATCCACATTCCCCGATCGACGGCTATTTCCGCGCACGGGTGAAAAATCAATCACAAAAGCGCACCTTTCTCGCATCCGATCTGTTTGCACAGACCGGCGGCGCATCAACCCTCGACAACTGGGTTGCCAAAACAGACCGTGTCGGGCATGTGCTGCAAAACTGGATCTGGCTCGATATCTGCCTATGCAGCGATTGGTGCATGAATTTTGCACATCCGGATGCGTTCCGGCAAACCGGCTTTTCCGATCAAATGCTGCTTGCGCTCTCAAAGCGCCGGGGCAAAAATGCGCCCGATCAATACAAATTCCTCACACGGGATATCCTGCCCGCGCTCAGCGAGCCGCATGAGCCGCTGCTGATTCTGCTGACCTCACTGCATGCACACGGGCAGATTTTTGGGTATCTGGCAAGTGCATATTGCGCGGCGGAGGACATCGAACCAGACGAATACTATACAAGCTGGTGCGATGCGGCGGCACACGGGCTCTATCAGCTCCAGCAGGCGATGTATACGGAATACCGCCGCGCTCAGATGGCAGTGCTCTCGACGCATGATCCCGAAACCGGGCTTTATAACCGGCGCGGGCTCGCGGAACATCTGCATGATCTGCTGCGGCAATGTCCGCATCCGCTGCTTGTTCTGATGCGTGTTTCTTCGCAGTATGCTGCGGATGTTGACCCGGCACTGCTCTTTGCAAATGCTATGCGCGATACACTCCCGGAGAACGCGCTCTGTGCAAGAATGCAGCAATATATTTTTGCGGTAATGCTGCCCCTGCCGGAAGATGCAGATATCGGCGAAGCTGCGGAGGCTGTGCGTTTTCAGATCGAACATCGGATGCTGCATCTGCTCGGAGCTTCGGCACAGCAGCCCCCAATGATCCAGATTATCCGGCAGCATTTGCAGTGCAGTTCGCTTGCGGATGCTGCATCTGCCATTGAAAAGGCAGAGCAAATACTCGCTGACAGTTCGGCAGCAGATTCCGGCTTTTATCCCGACTACAAGGAACAGCTTCTGCGGCTGCGCAGTGAAATTCTCGCAAACCCGCAGAGAGACTGGAATATCACCAATATCGAAAAGGAAATCGGCATCAGCCGGAGCCATTTGCAGCGGCTCTATAAACAGCAGTTTGCGGCAAGCTGCATGGACGATATCATCATGGCGCGCATGCGAAAAGCGCAGCAGCTTTTGCAGTTTACGAATCTGCGCATTCAAGAGATCGCCTTGCAGTGCGGCTACAACAACGAATCCCATTTTATGCGGCAGTTCAAGGAAAAATGCGGCATGACAGCGCTGCAATACCGCCAGAGCAAAAATTGACCCGCCTGTCTTCCCGCAGGCGGGCACTGTTTATCCTCTTAGCTCATCAAGATACTGCTGCGGCGTTTTGCCAATGAACCGGGTAAACTCCGCAGCAAATTCCGCCTCGTTCGCATAGCAGCAAAGCTGCGCGATCTCCTCAACAGTCTGATTCTCCGCAATATGCTCCCGCATCTGGGATGCAGTATACTGCATCCGCGTGCCGATCAGATCATCGGCAAAGGCGCTGCCGTTCTCCTGAAGATATGCTGCGCAGAAATCTGCCTCTGTCATGCCAAGCTCCCCCGCAAACCGTGCCGTCGTGAAGCTGTCAAACGGCTTGCGATAGATGAACGCTTT
The DNA here is from genome assembly GCA_024404875.1 of Oscillospiraceae bacterium. GTDB lineage: Bacteria > Bacillota > Clostridia > Oscillospirales > Ruminococcaceae > Firm-04. The sequence goes on along the minus strand of JAKSPK010000038.1, from coordinate 7,196 downwards.
GATCCAGCGCAGACGGTCTGCAAGGGACTCCGTCTCCGGCAGCGCATGACAGTGCACAAGCTGCGCGTGCAGCCGGTAAAGGAGCATCCGAAACAGCAGGTCGGTAATCTCCATACGGTGCAGATGCGTCGAATAAAACTCAAAGCAGATATCGCGCAGGATTTTGGAAATCTCCGTTCCATTCGGCAGCGAAACCGGTGTATTCATCGGAATCTGCAAATCACGGAGCAGCATTTCTTCGTCTGTATCCGGCGCAAAGTGCATCCAGTCATCAGCATATTCGCCGCCCGCTGCACCATAATGCTGATAGGCATCCGGTGTGAACAAAACCCATGTATATGCAGGGAAATGCTGCATTTCACCATTCACCGAGATTACGCACGGTTCCTTAATCAGCAGAAAGACATAATCCCCTGCGCCCTGCGGGCGTTCATTGCGAAAATCGGAGCTGTGTGTGGAATGCCAGCCGATTTCATCCATTCTCATTTGCGATCAACTCCTTTCCTTCATGATACCATAATTGCGCACACTTGTCAATAGAAATGCAGTCAGAAACAATGTTCTGACCGCATTCTTTTGCAATATGATTATCCTGCTTTGAACAGATACCGCACAAAGGTATACATATGCGGACGGATGGACTTGCCGACATGGTCGCCGCCCTGCACATAATGCCAGACATGATCGACGCCGTTTTTCACGAGCAGATCGTGATAGCCTGTAGGCGTATTAAATACCACAGTGTCATCAGAACCGCCGGTAATCATCAGGAGATAGGGCTTTGCATCGCCGAATCTGAAATTATTTTCCGAGATAAGACCCGGCGCAACGCCAGGCGCGGGGCACATTGCACCGATATACCCGAACAGATCGGGACACTGAAAGCCGATATACAGCGACTCTCTGCCGCCCATCGAACCGCCGGTGATTGCAGTATTTTCGGGCCCTGTTTTGATGGAATAGTTTTGCTCCATGTACGGCATGATTTCCTTTGTCAACAGATTGATGAAGTTATCGTATGCCGCGTTGTTGGCGTTGTCCATGCCGGAGCATTTGTCCTGTGTCGCGCTGGCGTAGACATCAGGAAACACCACGATCATTTCCTCTGCCTCACCTGCCGCAACTGCATTGCCGATGATATAGCGGATGCGGAGTGAAGCGTCGCCCATTTCCGTCATGGTATATTCATCGCCGCCGTAGCCGTGCAGGACATAGAGCACGGGGTACTTTTTATCCGGCGTGTAGCCGTCCGGCAGCAGCACATTGAAGCTCTTGTTCCGCTTGCAGACATCGGAATAGATTGTCTTATGCTCATAGGTACCATAGCGCACGCCCGGATTATCTGCTGTGGAGGATGCGGGCTCTTGATGCACAAGCACATTTCGCACATCTGCCATGAGTGCGGCACCGGAGGCATATGTGCGGGTATCGGCACTGTTTTCCATAAGGCTCCTTTTGAGCAGTGTCAGATCGGCGGCATTCAGTCTGCCGTTTCCGTCCATATCAGCTGCCTTCGGATTCGGCAGGGAACTGTCAACCGTCAGCAGATATTTTTGCAGTGCGACCACATCCGCGATATTTGTGACCCCGTCTGCGGTCACATCCCCTGCAATCTCCTTCGGCTGCTCAATGCGGTATTTCTGCCCAACGCCGCCCCAGTATTCCCATTGGCAAATATTCGCGCCTGCTTCCTTGCTGATCTCGTATACATCCGCACAGCCCGTGCCGCCGGAGCTGGCAGTCAGGAGTGCAAAGCTGCCGTCCGCTTCCTTTGCAATGCGGAATTTCTGCGCATTGCCGCCGTTCAGATCGGCAAGCACGATATCTGCGCCGTTTTCCGCGCTGCCGTTTTCAACGGTCAGTGCCTTGCCCGCAGCATTCTGCACGGTGTAATACCCGTCGCCGGTCTGTGTCAGTGTCCAGACGGCAGCAGTGCGATTCTGTTCGGCACTCTGCGCTGCATTGGTGTTGAGATACAGCCCGCTGTTGACGCTCTGGATCGTATATTTGCCGTTTTCGATCGGCGTGAGATCCACAATATCCTTTGCACGGTCATATGCAGCCTTTTTGCTGCCCCAGATACAGGTATTATTGCCGGTTGCCGTGAATGTCATGCGCTGCGTCATCTGCCTGGATTCATCCGCCTGCACGAGAAATGCACCCTTGTAGGTCACATTTCCAAAGCTGATGCTCATATACGGCGAACCGCCGCGCATTGCCCATGTACCGGTCACTGCCCCGGAGACCGTGCCGTCTGCGTTCAGTGAGATCGTTTTCGGCTTCTCGACGTCGGCACTCTTTTCGTTTTCAAAGCGCTGATTCAGCGTGTGGAAAATGAAGTCGTATTCGCCGGAAACGGCATCGCGCGCATGCCCTGTCTCCGAGAGCGTTTCGCCGGAATACTCATACGGTGCGGCGGTGATCCAGCCGTCCTCATTCATGATGAGCTGATGCACGCGCACCTCATGGAAGCCGTAGGCATCGTCAAATTTGGTATGGTAAACCACATAGAGCTTGCCATCCTGATCCATCAGTGCGGAATTGTGTCCCTGCGCCTTGAACGGGCGGTCGTTGCACGCCCACTGATAATTGCTCATCAGGCGTTCACCGGTATTGCCGCCGATGTTATCGCCGCCGCGCGGGAAAATCGCGCTGTTTCCATTCTGATCGGTATAAGGTCCCTGCGGATTTTCGCTGCGGAAAATGCGCATATTGTACCCGCCGTTCGCATTAAAAAAGCCGTAGGAGACAAAGAGATAGTAGTAGCCCTTTTCGGCGCCCGGTGCCTTCATATACTTAATGTACGGGCCCTCGCCGGAGACATAGTTTCCGCCTGCGATCTTTTTGCCCATGTAGGCATCCGAGACATCTGCCCTCGTCTCATATTTTACATCGTAGTCGCGCAGACCTGTCTGTTCATCAAGCTCCAGCATATAAATCCCGCCAAACCACGAGCCATAGACCATGTGCAGGCTGCCGTTCTCATCGTAGAACACGGCGGGGTCGATTGCGTTTGTCCCATAGGAGGCATTCCATGAGCCGTTCACAAGATAGCGCCCAATATCGGGATTCTGCCCCAGCACGCGCGGCACATCAGTGTCATTCACGTTGTTGACTCTGTTATTGGTGAATCCGGAATAGACGATTGTGCCCTGATAGGCATACGGCCCGTCGATGTTGTCGGCTGTACACAGCACGACCGACGAATTCCACACCTGCCCGTTGACGGAAAGATACATGCAGTATTTGCCCATTGCGGGATTGTAGATGATATCCGGTGCCCACATATTGCCCGCGAGATTGTAGCCGTTTGTCGTATTCGACCACTTTTCAGGTATCGCCAGATCCCTGTAAATATCGCGAAAAAATGTGGTGCGCGTCGAGCCGAGATTGGAATTTGCGGCAGACTGCCAATTCATCAGGTCTGCCGAGCGCGCCGCGCCGAGATGTGAGCCGATGATGTAATAGCCGCCCTCCTCAAGCCGCACGACTGATGGATCATGCACCGAAACACGGGCGAAATCACCGGCAGATGCAGGCATTCCCGACAGTGTACAGAGCAGTACACAGCCGGTAAGGAACGCAGACAGTGTACGTTTGAATTTCATGGTAGGAATCCTCCTTTATTATTTTCTGTGCCTTGATTATAGCAGAATGCTGCATCGGATACAATGCAGAAATCACCCAAAATCATTGCAAATTGTGCTTTTGCGCAAATCCATCATTTTTATGCGCGAATCCATCATTGCGAATCGGTCCGAAATGCTGTAGAATGAGAGTAACAGAAAAGCCGAAAGGCATAAGGGAGGATTCGTTATGAAAAAAATGGTTGCAGGACTGCTTGCCTGTATGATGCTTGCCGGTACAGCCGGCATTATACAATATGATGCACCCACATCGCAGATCGCATTTGCCGCAGAACAGAGCATGGGCAATCCGCTCATTAGCAGAGGCGTGTCCGCATATTCCGGCAGCGGTACCGCGTCACACGGCAACGACGATGTCTACTGGACGGCATGGCAGTCGTCCGCACCGGATTTCCTCGCATATGATCTCTCCGGTGTTCCCGCTTCACAGCGCAGGCAGGTGCTCGCAGTGTGGTATAACGACAGCACCTACGACAATATCGGCGGCTATGTCAACAAGGGTGAGGAGCCGATTGACTATGTAATCGAAGTGAACAGCGCAGCAGGCGGCACATACCCAAATGACGGCTGGGAGAATGCCGTGACCGTGACAGGAAACGGGCTCAGCTCGCGGCAGCATCTTGTTGCTCTGAACGGCGCAAACTGGATCCGTCTGCGTGTGACAAAGGCAGAGGGCGGAAAAGTGAAGCTCAATTTCGATATTCATGACGCTTCAAACGGTGTGCAGGATTCATGGATATTTTTCGGCGATTCGATCACGGCAGGCGGAATGGGCAATAGCTGGGGTACAAGCTTTGCATCGCATATCCACGCGCTCGATTCCCGCTTTCTGCCGGCCGCACAAAACGGCGGCATCGGCGGCATCACAAGCGCACACGGCAAGGCTGCGATTGACGGCTGGCTCAACGGCTCGCCGGTGAAATATGTCGGCATCGCATACGGCACAAATGATTGCTGGAACAATCCGAACAACCTCGACAGCTACTATCAGAATACGAAATACATGATCGACGCAGTGCTGAAAGCGAGAAAGGTGCCGATTCTCCCGACGATACCCTATGCTTCCGATGCAAGCGCGGGAAAATATACTGCGGATTATAATGCGAAGGTCTCGCAGCTTTACAGCGAATACGGCGACAAGCTCCTGCACGGGCCGGATTTCTATGCGTTTTTTAAGGCAAATCCCTCCTTGCTCAGTGCAGACGGCGTACACCCGAGCGGCGACGGCTATGAAGCAATGCGCAAGCTCTGGGCGGAGACGATGTATGAGAATGTCTACACGAAGCTGCCGGAACAATCAAAGCCGCAGGCAGGCGATGTCAATGCAGACGGCAGTATATCTGTGGCAGATGCAGTGCTCCTTGCGCAATATCTGCTTGCCTTCACCGATACGCTCCCAGACTGGCAGGCAGCCGATCTGGACGGCAACGGATACCTAAATGCCGCCGATCTGACGCTGCTCAAGCGCATTCTCTTGACAGAACCGGCCCCAGAGCAGGAGGCATTCTCCGCGATGTATGAGGCGGAAAACGCAAGGCTGAACGGTGCAAATACCGTGCAGAATGACGCAGGTGCATCGGGCGGGAAAGCGGTCGGCAATTTCAGCGGAAGCAGCGACACCGCAGTGTTCACGGTCTCTGTCCCCGCTGACGGGCTCTATAAGCTGACTGTCACCGCAAAGGGCATCGGCGGCAATAAAACCAACAATGTCTCTGCGGACGGCAATGCTGTCGGCACCTTTGAAAGCGGCACAAGCTACACGGATTCTGTGCTCAAGGGCGTTATGCTCTCTGCGGGCACGCATCAGATCACAGTGTCGCCGTCGTGGGGCTGGATCATGCTGGATAAGCTCACGGTTGAAACGGATGAGGGCATCCCCAAATCGGTATACAACGTCTCAAACAAGCTCATCAATCCGAATGCGGATGCCGCTGCGCAAAAGCTGTTCTCGTATCTCTGTGACAGCTACGGCAAATACACGCTCGCGGGGCAGGTCTGCAATGACGGCATAGACGGGGAAGAATTTAAGGCAATCCATGATGTCACGGGCAAATATCCCGCGATCTGCGGACTGGATTTCATGGACTATGCACCGTCGAGAACGGCACGCGGCGCCCGCTCGAATGCGGTCGATACTGCACTGAAATTTCATTCGCAGGGCGGCATTGTCACTTTCTGCTGGCACTGGAATGCACCGGACAAATATCTGAAATCTGAGACCGACGCAAACGGCAATCCGAGCTGGTGGAGCGGCTTCTCTACCTCGAATGTCAATTTTGACATCGGCGCTGTGATGAACGGCAGCGATCCCGAGGGCAAGGCGCTCATCGACGCGGATATCGCAGCAATCGCAAAGCTCATCAATCAGATGGGCAGCGCCGGTGTGCCGATCCTCTGGCGTCCGCTCCATGAGGCGTCCGGCGGCTGGTTCTGGTGGGGTGCAAAGGGCGCCGAACCGTATAAAGCATTCTGGAAATATCTCTACGATCAGCTCACAAATGTCTATCACTGCAATAACCTGATCTGGGTCTGGAACGGACAGGCAAAGGACTGGTACCCGGGCGATGAATATGTGGATATCATCGGCGAGGATATCTACGCAGATGCACATTCCTACGGCGCACAGAACGCGAAATTCGCAGAACTGCTTGAATATCCGCAGACAAACAAGATCACTGCACTGACCGAAAACGGCGTTGTCTTTGACATTGACAATGTCGTCGCATCAGGCGCAAGATGGTCGTGGTTCGGTACATGGTGCGGCGGATTTGTCGCGCAGAACGGCAAGTATTCTGAAAGCTATACCGAAGCTGCAATCATGCGCAAAACTTATCAAAGTGAATATGTCATCACGCTCGACGAGCTGCCGGATTTCTCATAACAACAAAAGGAGAGCTGTCATACCTCTGCCCCCTCAAATAAAAGCTCCGCACGTTCATACGAAAGCCTGCCCTTCATTTGCATAGTGTTGTTTTTGGAAACCCTTTCATTTGAAGGTGATAAGCAGACCATTACTCTCGTGAATGTATGCTTCCAATAACAAAACAAGGTCAACTGCCGAAAATGTCGCAATTCTGCGTGTTTTCCGGCGGTTGACCTTTCGTTTTATTGTATTCAATAGGGAGTCTAAGCATCGACGTATTCGTCATAGATCGTCCAGCCTTGCTTTGATACATATTCGGTGAGGATAGCCCTCTGATTTTCTATGGAGAGTGATTCTCCTGCGCGTTCATCATCTTTAGAAAGTCGCATATAGATGCCCACGCTGTAATTGTTCTGCTTTGGTAACATTGATACTCCTTTCTCCCAAAGCAGCTATCTTCAATATATACTATATTATAACATAATTTTCCGGAAGAGTCCAGCGCTTTGGGAGTAATTTTTTTGTTCTGTATCTTTTTTCAGGCGTGGAGAACTTCGTTCATTGCCTGATTGTAGGCGTTTCTGTATACAACTTCGTCGAGGTCTTTCTTGCCTGTGTAATGGCTGACGATTATATATTTTCTCCCCTCGATCTCAAACTCCTGTTCCTGTGTCGGGCAGTTCTTG
>JAKSPK010000037.1 GCA_024404875.1 Oscillospiraceae bacterium | reverse complement strand
ACCATCGGGTTGTTACCCATACCGATCAGACCCATCATCTCAACATGAGCCGGAACGGAAGAAGAACCTGCGAACTGTGCATCGGAGTGCATTCTACCCATGGTATCGGTCATGCCGTAGGAAGCCGGACCTGCTGCCATGTTGTCCGGATGCAGGGTACGGCCTGTACCGCCGCCGGATGCAACAGAGAAGTACTTCTTGCCTGCATCGGTGCGCTCCTTCTTGTAGGTACCTGCGACCGGATGCTGGAAGCGTGTCGGGTTCGTGGAGTTACCGGTAATGGAAACATCAACATTTTCCTTCCACATGATCGCAACGCCCTCGCGGACATCATTTGCGCCGTAGCAGTTAACCTTTGCACGGAGACCATCGGAATATGCCTTGCGGAAGACCTCTTTGACCTCTCCGGTCGCATAGTCCATCTCAGTCTCAACATAGGTGAAGCCATTGATTCTTGCGATGATCTGTGCAGCGTCCTTGCCGAGACCGTTCAGGATAACACGGAGCGGCTTCTGACGAACCTTGTTTGCCTTTTCAGCAATACCGATTGCGCCCTCAGCAGCAGCGAAGGACTCATGGCCAGCGAGGAAAGCGAAGCACTCGGTGTCTTCCTCAAGCAGCATCTTGCCGAGGTTGCCGTGGCCGAGACCAACCTTGCGCTGATCCGCAACGGAGCCGGGGATGCAGAATGCCTGAAGGCCTTCGCCGATCGCAGCAGCAGCGTCAGCAGCCTTGGTGCAGCCCTTCTTGATTGCGATCGCGCAGCCGACGGTATAAGCCCACTTTGCGTTCTCGAAGCAGATCGGCTGAATGCCCTCGACGAGCTTGTAGATATCCAGACCCTTTGCCTTGCAGATATCTGCGCACTCCTCGATGGAGTTGATGCCGTATTCTTTGATGACCGCGAGAATCTGCTTTTCGCGTCTTTCGTAAGATTCAAACAATGCCATTGTTACAGTCCTCCTTATTCCTTTCTCGGATCAACCAGCTTGACAGCATCTGCGACTCTGCCGTACTGACCCTGTGCCTTCTCGAATGCGGTATTTGCATCATCGCCGGCCTTGATGAAGTCCATCATCTTACCGAAGTTAATGAACTTGTAGCCGATGATCTCATCTTCAGCATTCAGTGCGAGCTTGGTGATGTAGCCGTCGGTCAGCTCCAGATAACGCGGGCCCTTCTTCAGTGTGCCGTAGGTTGTACCGATCTGGGAACGGAGACCCTTGCCGAGATCCTCAAGGCCTGCGCCGACAACGAGTCCGCCCTCGGAGAATGCAGACTGCGAACGGCCGTAGACGATCTGGAGGAACAGCTCTCTCATTGCGGTGTTGATCGCGTCACATACGAGGTCAGTATTGAGCGCTTCGAGAACGGTTCTGCCGGGAAGGATCTCAGCTGCCATAGCAGCAGAATGAGTCATGCCGGAGCAGCCGATCGTCTCGACCAGTGCTTCCTGAATGACGCCCTCCTTGACATTGAGTGTCAGCTTACAGGTGCCCTGCTGCGGTGCACACCAGCCGATACCGTGCGTAAAGCCGGAAATATCGCTGATCTGCTTAGCCTTAACCCATTTTGCTTCCTCAGGAATCGGTGCAGCGCCGTGAGCAACGCCCTGGGCGATCGGGCACATTGTTTCAACTTCGTGCGAATAGATCATTATAGAATACTCCTTTCGATTTTGGGCGGGGGTACGATTGCCCTTATCCTATATTATACTACATTTTCCGCCCGGAATCAAGTCTTTTTTTCAAATTTCGCATCAAAACCGGATTTCCGCGCAAAAACACAGGCTCCTGCGGCTGACCGCACGACATCAGAAAGCCCCGGCGGAAACATTGCCGGGGCGCTGATATCATGTAAATTCCGGATTGAGCCCTGGCGTCTGAATGACGCCGTTTGCGGAGAGCCACTGCAAAAATTCAAATCGTGCACGGTCTCTGCATTCCGGCTTTGCCATGTAGTACATATAATGCTCAACCAGGTTGAAGATCGGAAAGGTGCGGCCCTCGATCTTGAACTGCTCAAATCCCATCGGAATATAGGTATTCCAGATCTCATCCGGAGAGATGTGATTCTTCAGGCCGGTGACATCAAACAGACTCCGCGATGCGCAGGGGCAGTTGACAAACTGCTCCATCTCCGGATGCTCGCGCAGCAGCTTCTCATGATTGAACGGCACATTCTTATACTTGCGGACATGGTTTGCATAAGCGATCTGCTGTGTGCCGAGTGCGCGGTAATGCTCCGGCCGAACGGGACATCCCGGTGTACAGCAGGCATTGACCAGCAGCTCACATTTCTTTTTGTCCGAAATACCCTTGAGTGTTTCCATATCATGATTGAGGTCGTAGTCGATGACGACGATATGATAATCCTTTTCGATCTCGCTGTAGAGCGCCGCCGGATCGGTGATGCGCTTACAGGTAGAGCTGGTGATCTTGTAGCCCGGATAATTCTTGCGGATATACTCCTCAAGCAGCGGCGAAAAAACGATTACTTCATTCAGGCCGTTGTCAGCGAGGTGCATGACCATGTTGCAGAATTCGTCGCTCAGATGCTTCTTCTCCAGCATGGGATTCGTAAAGGTAAACCGCAGCGGGATCCCGCGGTCATTGAACGCCTTGATGACGCCTTTGACAAATCCCTTGTCGCAGACACCGCCCTCAGTGCGGCCGCCGTTCCAGATTGAAGGCGGGAATGCACCGTAAACAGAAGCAATCTCCACGCCCTCACGGAAATATTCAGGATGATTCGCGAGCATCTCTGCAAAGACGAGATTGTATTTATAATAACTGGAAAAATTCGGAAGATGAAACCGTGCTTTCATGCGGATATGTGTCCTTTCCCATACAGTCCGGAGCGCAGCCAGGCGAACACGCGGACAGTGTATAACCTTTTGTTATAGTATAGCATACCCGTATCTTCCAAATTGTGAATTTTTTGTAAATAAAATATGACGAATTTTCAGCATTCCGCATTGCAGGCAGAAATCGAAATCTATCCCGCCGCGGGAAAAAAGCAACCTTACGGCGTATTTTTTCGTTGCCGGAACGCCGAAAGTTCCGCACTCTGCCAAGTGCGGCTCAGGGCTTTCCCACTAAGAAGCCGCAAGCCGAATCTTAGGACTGCGTAAATGCGCGAATCCGTTCCGTGAGTGATGCCGCAGTACGGTCAAGAAAGGCCGTATCCAACGCCCGAATATAATATTTCTCCAGCGCATCATGCACACGCAGCGCCTCCGCCAGCAGCATTATCACCTGTTCCTCCGCCGCTGCCGCCGTCTTCGCGCAGAATCGTATCAGCGAACGCTGCTGCCGCAGCTTTGCCGCATCGTAAAAACGCTGCATATGCATGACCGAGACCGGCGCAGGCAGCTCCGGCTGACGGCAGTCCGTCACTGCGGTAAAGATAAGCCTCTGCTCCGGCAGAATAAGCTGCACCGGCAGACGATCCTTTTGCGTCAGCGAACGGGTAATCTCGCAGTCGAGTCCGGCGCTGACGGCAGCCTCCGCGAGCTGTCCGAGCATCATGCCCGCCGCCGCATAATACGGATCATGCAGAAGAATCAAATCATACTGCTCCGGCAGAAATCGCAGAACGCCCAGCGGCGTGACGGCACAGCTCTGCCGCCTGAGAATCCGGCCTGCATATGCCGGCTTATGCGGAAGCAAACGCTTCGCGGTATTGCGAACAAACTTTGCAAGCTTCTCCGACAGAAGTGCCGCTGAACCGACCCCTGCAATGATTCCCTGCATCTCCGAGATACCGGAAAGCCCTTTTCGAGCCTGCGAATGCGCGGTTTGGTTTTCACGGTAGAGTGCAAGAATCGCGTCCGCATCCGCATGAAGCTGCTCCGCATTCAGTCCTGCTGCAAGATCAACCGTCTCCCCAGTGACATAGGGCAGCGGCGTGCTCGATTCATGCGGTGCTGTTGCATCAGCGATAAAAACGCCGCGATCCTCCAGCACAACAGCATCCAGCGAATGCGGATCGGAGGCACAGTGATAGAGCGAGATGCGCTCACCGGCGAATGCCGCCGCGATCCGCTTCATCAGTGTGGATTTGCCCGTGCCGGGGCCGCCCTTGAGATAGAAGCCGTAGTGATCCTGCTGAGCGTGCCAAAAATCAGTTTCAAAGCCCTGCGGCGATGCGCCGCCCAAAAAATATGTTCTCTGCATGATAACCTCCATTGTGATCGGCTGCTGCCGTTTGCTGTTATCCTATGCAAAACAAGGCAAATTGCCACAAAAAACCGCCCGCTGCCCGGTAATTTCAGTCAGGCGGCGGATTCATGCATTTTCTATTTGACAAATTACTGCATTTCGTGTATAATAAACGGCATATAGCAGGATATAGTTTGTAAAAAGGAGAATGAAGTGAAAAGATTTGCTGATTCATGCGGAAAGGCGGCATTCCTGACCGTTCCGCTTTTTGCAATGCTGCTCACAAGCTGCGGCGAACCGATCATCAAAGAGGAAAGTGCACCCGCAATCCTCATCACCACCACCGTGCCTGAAACAACTGTTGAACAGACGACGACGATGACAGTCGATCCTGCGTGGCAGGAAAACGCGCTCAGCAACTACGCCGGGATGGGCGGCAATGTCATTCAGAATGTGAACCATTACACGCAGTTTGACAGCTACTTTACTGCCTGCGAATCCATTGCAGCAGTCACACTGATGCAGTATTTCGGTATTAAAATCACACTGGATGAATTCATCGACAACTATCTGCCGATGACGGATTATCCCGCACAGGGCGCAGACGGTGCGCTGCACGGTGAAAGTCCCTATGATTATTTCATCGGCAATCCGCGGGATGCGGCGGGCTTCGGCTGCTACAGCACCGCAATCGCCAATGGCATCAACAAGATCCACGAAGGCCTTGCGATCCCGCTCAAGGACATGACGCTCGACGAGATCTGCAAGGAATACATCGACAAAGGCCAGCCCGTTGAGCTATGGGGCACGATCGGCATGGCTGCACCCTACACCAGTGAATTCCACTGGACTCTGCCGAACGGCGAACGCTATGATTTCGTCAATCCGGAGCACGCTGTCGTACTGATCGGTTATGATGACATCAATTATTATTTCAGCGATTCGATGTCTCACACCGCGATCACAGCCTATGACAAAGCTGCTGTCGAGACTGCGTACAAGGGATTGTTCTCACAGGCGGTCGCGATTGATCCGATCGTACTGGAGTCGCTGCCGCAGTCAATGCGGAATAAGCCGGCCGCCGGTGAAAGCACGGTCACGGAAGCAGCGATTCCTGAAACAGCGGGAGGGTATCTTCAATGACACTGCCGAATGATCCGTTCATCCTGTTCAGCTTTCTGAACACACAGCTGCGTGATTCCGGCATGACGCTCGCAGCATTCTGCAAGGAACATATGCTGGACGAAAAAGCGCTGACCGAAAAGCTGAAGGACGCTGGCTTTCGATATGACGAAGCACAGCGGCGCTTCCGCTGAATCACAGACCGATGCCGCATCCTCTGCTGTGAGGATGCGGTTTGCATATCAATCGGACCTGAATATCGTAAACTAAAAAAATGTCGCAGCGAGTTTGCACTCAGCCCTTGCTTTCTTCGGTATTTTCTGGTATAATATATATAAATGAGGCGGCAGCTATGGCCGCACATTCCAGAAAGGAGGGGTATGGCTTCCCGGAGCCGTACCGAATCATAATGATGCAGATAAATGAACAGAACGCTTCACCGGACACCTATTTCGGCTGCAATGTGTTCAATGAGAAAGTCATGCGAAACTGTCTCCCCAAGAAATTTTTTGACGCTTTGATGTGCACGCGCAGAATGGGAACACCGCTGCCGCGCGATGCCGCTGATTCCATTGCGAATGCAATGCGCGAATGGGCAGTTGCAAACGGCTGCACACACTTCACGCACTGGTTCCAGCCGATGACCGGCGTAACCGCCGAAAAGCATGATGCCTTCATCATTCCGGCAGAAGGCGGCGTCATCCTCGATTTCTCCGGCAAGGAGCTGATCAAGGGTGAATCGGATGCATCCTCATTCCCCTCGGGCGGTCTCCGCGCAACATTTGAAGCCCGCGGCTATACCGCATGGGATCCGACCTCCGATGCATTCATCAAGGACAGAACCCTCTGCATCCCGACCGGCTTTGTTTCCTATACCGGCGAAGTGCTGGATAAGAAAACCCCGCTGCTCCGCTCGATGGAAGCCGTCAGCCGCGCAAGCGTCCGGATGCTCCGTCTTTTCGGCAACGACAAGGTACAGCGCGTCATGACAAATGTCGGCCCGGAACAGGAGTATTTCCTGATCGACAAGGCCAGCTACAATGCGCGTGAGGATCTGATCCTCACCGGCAGAACACTGTTCGGTGCCAAGCCCCCGAAGGGCGAGGAAATGGACGATCACTATTTCGGAAATCTGACACAGCGCGTATCCGATTTCATGCGGGAGCTGGATGTCGAACTCTGGAAGCTTGGCATTTACGCAAAAACCGAACACAACGAGGTTGCACCGGCACAGCATGAGCTCGCCCCGGTCTATACCACATCCAATATCGCCGCCGACCACAATCAGCTGACAATGGAGCTGATGAAGAAGATCGCACAGAAGCACGGTCTGGTCTGCCTGCTCCATGAAAAGCCGTTCGCAGGCATCAGCGGCTCCGGTAAGCACAACAACTGGTCGCTCTCGACCGATGACGGCCAGAATCTGCTCGATCCCGGCGATACCCCGCAGGACAATATGCAGTTCCTGCTTGTGCTTTGCGCTTTCCTCAAGGGTGTGCACGAATATGCACCGCTGATCCGTCTATCGTCCGCGTCCGCCGGAAACGACTGCCGTCTCGGCGGAAACGAAGCGCCCCCGACTGTCATCTCCGTATTTATCGGCGACGATCTTCAGCGCGTGCTGAATGCGATCGAATCCGGCAATACACTGGATGATCTCGGCAAGGTACACTTCAATCTCGGCGTGGATGCAATGCCGCAGTTCCGCAAGGACACCACCGACCGCAACCGTACTTCCCCGATGGCATTCACCGGCAACAAGTTTGAATTCCGTATGCTCGGCGCGGCGGATTCGATCTCCTGCTTCAATTTCGTCATGAATACGATCTTTGCACATGAGATCACGCAATTCTGCGATGAGCTGGAAAAGGCTGACGATTTCCAGACAGCACTCCACGACCTGATCGTCCGCACAATCCGTGAACATAAGGATATCATCTTCAACGGAAACGGCTACGGCGATGAATGGGCCGCAGAATGCAGAAGGCGCGGCCTGCCGGATTACCCATCAACCGTCGAGGCACTGATGCAGTACGACCGGCCGGAATTTGTCGCACTCTTTGAAGAACAGAATGTTCTGAACCGTTCGGAGATCGTCTCCCGCAAGGAGATCCTGCTCGACAATTACAGCAAGACCGTCGGCATCGAGGCCAAAACTATGCTCGATATTGCCCGCAAGAAAATCCTGCCGGTCTGCATCAGCTATACAAAGGAACTCTGTGATGCGATCATCACAAAGGGTCAAATCTCTCCGATGCTGAGCATCAGCAGCGCCGTCGAAGATGCACTCGCCGCACAGATCAGTGACCTGACCGCCGGCCTTTATGATGCAATCGACGATCTCCGTGAAGCGATCCAGAAGGCGATGCGCGCAAACGGTGTCATCGAAACATCAGAGACCTACCGCAGAACTGTCATCCCTGCTATGGAGCGTATGCGCACAACCGCAGACGCGCTTGAGGTTCTGATTCCGCAGGACAAGTGGCCGTTCCCGGCTTACTCTGAGATCCTGTATAACATCTGATTGCAGTCATCGCGCAGAATGGAGACACAAGAAAAACTGAAACGGATCGTGCCGCCGCTGACGGAATGGTTTGCAGAAAATGCGCGCGATCTGCCATGGCGCAGAGACCGTGTGCCGTATCATGTCTGGCTCTCGGAAATTATGCTCCAGCAAACCAGAGTTGAGGCAGTCAAACCCTATTATGCACGGTTTCTGGCAGCGCTGCCGGATATCGAAGCACTCGCCGGCTGCAGCCATGATGCGCTGATGAAGCTCTGGGAAGGACTCGGCTATTACAGCCGCGCACGCAATCTGCAAAAGGCCGCTCAACAGATCATGACTGCATTCGGCGGCGAATTTCCGCGCAGATATGAGGATATCCGTTCGCTCGCCGGGATCGGTGACTACACCGCCGGCGCAATCGGATCAATCTGCTTTGATCTGCCGGAGCCGGCCGTGGACGGCAATGTCCTGCGCGTCTGGGCGCGGCTGAACGCCGACGGCCGCTGTGTCGATGAGCTGTCGGTCAGGCGGGATGTGCAGCAGCAGCTTCGCAGCGTCTACGAAATCACAAAGGGTCGCGGCACGCTCACGCAGGCACTCATGGAGCTGGGCGCGACGGTATGTGTCCCGAACGGCGCACCGCACTGTGCAGTCTGTCCGTTAGCTTCAGAATGTGCAGCATACCGCACCGGCACAATCGCAGAATACCCTGTACGAAAAACAAAAAAGCCGCGCAGGATCGAAGAATACACTGTTTATATCCTGCAGTGCGGCGACCGGATCGCCGTACAGAAGCGTCCCGCATCCGGACTGCTCGCCGGACTCTGGGAGCTGCCGCATCTGGACGGAAAGCGCACTACGCAGGCAGCGCTCGATGATGCGGCGGTCTGGCAGACCGGTGCATCGGAGATCGTTTCCGTCCGACACTGTGTGCATGTTTTCACGCATATTGAATGGCATATGACAGCGGTACATCTGCTCGTCACAAAAATGCCGGCGCCGTTCACATGGGTGACAGCGGCACAGCTTCACAGCGAGACCGCTCTCCCGACGGCATTTCGCATCTGCCTGCCGGAGGAGCTCGTATCAGCAGCAGGCTGAAAGGAGTGGCCATGCAGTTATCAGAGCTCGGGATCCATGCGAACTCCATCGAGGAGGGTCGCAGGCAGGCTGAGGAGATTATGAAAGGACTCAGCGGAACCGTCTGTATCCGGAAAATCTATGTTGTACTCATCATTATTGTCGGCCTGCCGGTCTGTCTCATCATGCTCCCAATGCTTCACGCGTATATCGGCCTGATCGTGCTGATCGCGCTTACAGCATTTGCTGCGCTGAATGCCCGCGAAGCGCTCAGCTTCAACGGTGCGACCGGCGAATTCGTACACCGCGGCTTCTACGGTACAGAGCGCTTTACGCTCTCGGATATCACCGAGATCCGCACACAGAAGACCGAACAGTATCATCGCCGCATCGGCAGACGACACCGTTACCGCGAAATCGTACCGACAACCAGTGATCGGATCGTATTCAAGGCGAACGGCAGAACCTATTCGTATGTTTTCCGGGAATATCAGTATTTGTATACGGAAAAGATCGGGTATATCTATGAGGATCTCGACAAACTCGTGCGGCTGCTGCTGCTTTATGAGCATTATTTTCTAAATCCGCCGCCTGCCGATCCGAATGCAGGATACTATCAGCAACGGCAGTATCCGCAGATGCCGCAATCCCCTTCATATCCGCAGTACCCGCAGACTCCGCCTGATGATTCGGATGACGGCGAAATGCCTGAATTGTAATTCACAGATAGTTTGCGAATACTATAATCGTTTATATCAGAAAGGAAGGTATACCAACATGACCTACAAAGAGGAATTCATTCAGTTCATGACCGAATGCGGCGTGCTGACATTCGGCGATTTCACGCTGAAATCCGGCAGAAAAGCGCCGTACTTCGTCAACACAGGAAACTATAAGACGGGCAGACAGCTCTGCCGTCTCGGCGAATACTATGCAGCCTGCATCCAGGCACACGGTCTCGAAGCAGATGTACTGTTCGGACCGGCATACAAGGGCATCCCGCTGGCTGCTGCTGCGGCAACGGCACTCTGGCGCGAACACGGCGTTGAGGTCGGATATGCCTATGACCGCAAGGAAGTCAAGGATCACGGCGAGGGCGGCATGATCGTAGGCTCGAAGCTTGAAAACGGAACAAAGGTCGTGCTGATCGAGGATGTCATGACCTCCGGCAAGGCGCTTCGCGAAGTCTATCCGAAGCTGAAGAGCGTCGCGGATGTTAATATCACCGGCATGATCATCACGGTTGACCGTCAGGAAAAAGGACTTGACAGTGACAAGTCCGCAGTGCAGGAAGTCAAGGCAGAGTTCGGCATTGATGTATATTCGATCGTCACGGTCAGCGATATCATCGAAGCGATCGAGAACGGCGTAGTCGAAGGAAAGGCCTATCTCCCGCAGATGCGCGCATACCGTGAGCAGTACGGCGTATAATTGACCCAGAATAAAAGGAAGGCATATACCGAAGCTTCGGTATATGCCTTCTTTTATGGATATACAGATCTGCCCGCGCTCACAGTGCGGCAATGTCATAGCCGGCAGCACGAAGCAAACGGTTATAAACCGCAAGCCCGACACCGTCTGTACGCGGTGCGCGGACGTATAAATGCTGAACACCTGCTGCATCGGCATCACGCAGCGCTGCAAAGAATGCCGCCGCGCGCTGTTCATCAGTATCGCCGTATGCACGATATGGGATGTTCTCGGCTTCACAGGCGGAAGCATCGCTGTCAAAGACCAGCGCCAGAACGCCCTCACCGGTATGTGCCCGCATAAACTGTAAGAACTCCGCCTGTCCGCCCTGCACGAGTGTCACACCGGCATTCGGCGCATAATGGCGATACTTCATGCCCGGCGACCGCACGACCGTATCGGCTGAGATCTTTGCCAGCACAGCCGGATCGACCGTCACATTCTCCGCAATCTCGGCAAGCTGCTCCGGCGTGACAAATCCTGGACGCAGAACCCGCACCGAGCGTTCGTCGTCGAGCGCGATCACCGTCGATTCAACGCCGCAAATACAGCTTCCGCCCTCGATGACCGCAGGGATGCGCCCGTCCATATCCTGAATCATATGCGCCGCGGTCGTCGGACTTGGGCTGCCGGAGCGATTACCGGAGGGTGCGGCAATCGGCACGCCGGATGCACGGATGAGCGCCTGCGCCAACGGATGCGCCGGAAAGCGCACACCGACCGAATCAAGCCCCCCTGCCGTAACCGAAGGGATGCGGCTGGTACGCGGAAGAATGATCGTCAGCGGCCCCGGCCAGAAGCGTTCCGCGAGCTTGTGTGCAAGCGGCGGGATCTCCGTCACGAGCGGCGCCCAGTCTGCAATATCCGCGATATGCACGATCAGCGGGTTGTCAGCAGGGCGGCCCTTTGCGGCAAACACCTTGCGTACAGCATCTGCATTTCCGGCATCGCAGGCCAGACCGTAAACGGTTTCCGTCGGCATTCCGACCGGCTCGCCCTGCCGGATCAGTGCTGCCGCTTCTTCAATATCCTGTTCCTGAAGCAGTTTGGTTCTCATAATATACTCTTTCCTTTTTGGATATAGGCATAATTTGTCATATGTATTTCGCGGAATGCGGTCTGCCGAACCGATGACATACCGTTTCGCAGAAAATCTTCTTATTCACCGGCGAGCTTCGCAGCCTGTTCCGCCTGCATGAGTGCCGCAAACAGTCCGTCCAGACCGCCGTTCATGACATCCTCAAGCTGATAGACCGTATAGCCGATGCGGTGATCGGTCAGGCGCGACTGCGGGAAATTATAGGTACGGATCTTCTCGGAGCGATCGCCCGTACCGACCTGTCCGCGCCGCGCCGCAGCAACCTGTGCATCCTGTTCAGCCTGCGCCTTGGCATAAAGCCGTGCCCGCAGTACCGAGAGGGCTCTGTCCTTATTTTTATACTGTGAGCGCTCATCCTGACACTCAACGACCGTGCCGGTCGGGATATGCGTCACGCGGATCGCAGAGGATGTTTTGTTGATATGCTGACCGCCGGCGCCGCTCGACCGGAACACATCAATACGAAGATCATTCGGATTCAGCTCCAGCTCGACATCCTCAACCTCCTGCAAAACAGCGACAGTCACAGTCGAGGTATGCACTCTCCCCTGCGATTCCGTTTCCGGTACGCGCTGTACGCGGTGAACACCGCTCTCGAATTTCATCTTCGCATAAACATGATCGCCGCTCAGCGAGAAAACGACTTCCTTTGTGCCGCCGAGCTCAGTCTCATTCAGATTCAGAGTACTCTGCGTCCAGCCCTGCCGTTCGGCGTACATCGAATACATCCGATGAAGCGAATGCGCAAAGAGCGCAGCCTCCTCTCCGCCCGCACCGCTGCGGATCTCAACGATCACATTGCGGCTGTCGGCTTCGTCCTCCGGCATAAGGAGCCTATGCAGCTCCGTCTCCAATTCTTCGAGTCTGGCACATTCGGTCAGCCGTTCGGCCTGTGCCATTGCGCGGAATTCTGCATCGCTCTCCGGATCGCACAGCACCGCATCAATCTCCTCAATCGCGCTGCGGCAGGCCGTATAGCTGCCGTAAGCCTCCGCGATCGGCGTGAGCTGCTTGTATTCCTTCATGAGCGCCGCGAGCTTCGCCGGATCCGCTGCTATACTGCCGTCCTGAAGCCGCTCGGTCAGTTCTTCATATCTCTGCTCCGCACGCCGGAGCTGATCCTCCAGGTTCATACTCTCACCTCTTTGGTTATACATTTCTGATTCTGTATTATTATACCGCTTTTCGCAAAAAATAGCAACCCCCGAACCAGCTGCTATGCAAAAATCAAACACGATTCTGCAAAAAAAATAAGAATTCCTTGCATTTTCACAGAAATTGTGCTATAATAGAGAAGAATATAGATTCATTCCGAAAGGAGGTGAGCATTTGCAAGGCATTTTCAGCAGATTCGTGGCTTTTATGACCGCATTGATCGTTGCATCCGTGATGATGACGGCATTTGCGGGACAATTCCGCGCAGCGGCAGCCGCCGTCGAGATTCCCGGCATTGATGTCTCAAAATATCAGGACAAAATCGACTGGAACGCTGTCGCGCAGACCGATGTGCGCTTCGCGATCATTCGCTGCTGCAAAATCATCCGCGGCTATAATGACTGGGAATTCGATGCAACCTTTGAAGAAAACTATGCGGCCGCCAAGGCGAACGGGCTTGCCGTCGGCGCATACCTCTTTACCGATGCTGCAACGATCAGCGAATTTCAGGAAGATGTGGCATATATGCTCGGTTTCCTGAAGGACAAATCCTTTGAACTTCCGGTCTTTCTGGATCTCGAATCCGCATCCCGTCAGGAGCATCTGCCGCCGAGCGAATTCATGCCTGCAGTGCTTGCCGGACTGGAAATGATCGAGGATGCCGGTCACACAGCGGGTGTCTACTCCAGCACCGCGTTCTTCCACGAGTGCCTCGACCGTAAGCAGCTTCAGGATGCCGGCTACTGTGTCTGGGAAGCGAATTATTTCAACACTGTCAACGGCCTGCTCAGCCCCGCCGGACATGATCTCTCCAATGATGCAACGATCTGGCAGTATTCCGGCTGCGGCCGCTGCGAGGGCATCAGTACAACAGTTGACCGGAATATCTGCTATACATATCAGTTTTTCAACCACACCGCCGAGCTTGCGAATCCGACGCTGCCATCCGGTTCTCTGCGCCCCGGCTCAAATTTCACGGTCGGCGGTACCGTCCGCTCAGACAATGTCATCCGGACGGTCACCGGCACAATCTTTGACCTGAAAAAGCCTGCCGAGCCCGTCCAGACCGTCACAGTCTATCCCCACGCGAAGGACTATAAACTCACCGGATTCTTCACGAAAAAGCTTGTATTTTCCACATTAGAAGAAGGAACCTATGCTCTGCGGATCACGGCGATTGACTCTGCAAATACAGAAATCGAAATTGCGGATACACAGTTCATCGTCAGCTCCGAGGACAAACCCGTTCCTACTCTCACGCAGACCGGGCAGCCGACCGATGAGCTGACTGAACAAACGGCAGTCGGCGCAACATCTCCGGCAGTGCCCGCTGCAACACAGACGGTCACGCAGACAGCGGAGCCGCAGAAGCGGCGCAAAGGCCTGCTCCGCCTGAGATATGCTGCATGGTTCAGCGAGCATTGGTCGCTGCGAAAGACTACAAGCACGATCTCGCGCATCGGCGTCAAGCTTGATCTCGTCCGAACACCGCTCTACCGGATCATTTCCGGACTGAGCATGACGCTGGAATCCGCATATATCGCCGCGTCAGTCATGCTGGAAGCCAGCACCCGCTCAAATCAGTCAGCTTGATTTCACGCCCGATCCGGTCTGTCCGGAATCGGGCGTTTTTTTTGTATGCAAGGCCGGCTGCCATTTCCATTCGTCTTCTTTCCGCGGGGAACATACCGAATCCGGCTGCGGAAACTGCCTGCTGTAGATCGCAATCATTGCACAATTCCGAACAGCGCGGTGCAAACTGCGCAAATGATACCGGAAATCTGCAGAAAACGGCGCAGAGTGCCAAATTTTCAGACTTGCATTTTTCGTTGGTTTATATTATAATAAATAGTATTGGTTTTGCAAATTACGGAAGGAGCATACATGATCCACCTTATAACGATACTAGGGCTGCTGATTCTCTCTGCAATGTTTTCCGCCTGTGAGACAGCATTTTCCAGTGTCAACAAGATCCGCCTCAAGAATGATGCCATGCAGGGAAACAAGCGTGCGGGGCAGGCACTCGCGCTCGCGGAATCCTTTGACCGCGCATTGACCGCAATCCTGATCGGAAACAATCTCGTTAATATCCTCTCCGCCTCTCTCGGTACGATCATCTTCACAAAATGGTTCGGAGAGGGCGGTGTCGGTATCTCCACAATGGCAATGACAGTGCTGGTTCTGATCTTCGGTGAAATCCTGCCGAAGAACTATGCAAAATCGCACGCCGAAAGCATGGCGTTATTCTTCTCGGTGCCGCTTCGCGCACTGATCTTCATTCTGACACCCCTGATTTTCCTGTTCAATCAGCTTGCAAAGCTCGTACAGAACCGGAACGGCGCCCCCTCTGTCACTGAAGATGAGCTGAAGGTCATTGTCGATCAGATTGAGGAGGAAGGCGTTCTGGAGGAGCAGGAAAGCGATCTCGTCCGCTCAGCACTGGAATTTGACGAAATCTCGGTCGATGAGGTATTGGTGCCGCGTGTCCGCGTCACGGCAATTCCGCAGGATATGGAAATCACAGAGATCAAACAGATCTTCCTTGCAGAGCGTTATTCGCGCCTGCCTGTCTATGCGGATTCAATCGACGATATCATCGGATTCATCACGGAGAAGGACTTCTTCGGGATGCTGGAAAGCGGCGGCAGAAATATCCGTCCGATCATGAAGAGTATCCTGCGTCTGCCGGAATTTGCACGCATCAGCGAAGCAATGAAGCAGATGCAGCGCAGCAAATCGCATATCGCAGTCGTCATGGATCAATACGGAGGCACAAAGGGCATTGTCACGCTGGAGGATATCATCGAGGAGCTTGTCGGCGAAATCTATGACGAAGCGGATGAAGTCGTTCCGATGCTGACACCCTGCGGAGAAAACCGTTATGAGGTTTCCGGTGAGCTTTCGATCGCCGATCTGTGCGACCAGCTCTCGCTGCCGGAAAGCCGGATCGTCACAGAATGCACCTCAGTCGGCGGCTGGTTCACAGAGCTTGCCGGACACATTGCCGAAGCCGGAGAGACCGTCAGCGGCGATTGGTTCCGGATGACGGTTTTGCAGATGCACGAGCAAAGCGTACTGCGCATTCTGCTGGAGCTGACTGCGCAGGAAGAGCCTGCCGAATCCGCCGCACCGGAAGCCGTTACGCCGGCAGCGCAATGAAAAGCATAGACTTTCAAATAAAAACAGATCCCGGCCGATTCCGAGTGAACCGGCCGGGATCTTTGCGTGATGCAGTCAGAGTATCAGTGCAGCCTTTGTTGCAGAGCCGCAGATGCCGTCAACGGCAAGCCCGTGCTCATACTGGAACGCCAGCAGTGCGCCGAGCGTAAAAGTCCCGAAAATGCCGTCGCTCTGCCCCTTCGGAAGATAGCCAACTGCGGTCAGGCGGTTTTGCAGCCATGTGACTGCCAGCCCCGAATCGCCCTTTTTGATGAGCCCCTCCGGGATATCATCTCCCGAACCCTCCGGCAGATAGATGAAACCGAGGAAGCGATAATCGCTGCCGGCACTCCAATTCCCGCTGCCCTTGATGCGCTTCGAAATCCAGAACGGATTTGCGCAGCCGTAGCCGGATTCCGATGTTGTAATGCTGCCGTCAGCATGAATCTGCTCAACGACCGCAACATGACCAGCACCGTCCGTCCCTGTTCCAACCGCCCCCTTTGCCCAGACGATAATCGCGCCAGGTTTTGGCACCGTCCCGATGGTCAGACCAGCTGCCCGCGCTGCATTGCAGAAATCCTCTGCATTCGGCGGGTAATTGAAATATCGGAAATTCCCGCTGCCGATGATCTCATTGAACCGACCAGCCGCATATCCGACACAGTTCGCCAACACATTGCAGTCCGCATCGGTCGGGCTTCCGACGATTGCAGTCGAGATGCCGCCGTTCGCGACGGTATTATAATACTTGTTACCCTTTTCCGGTTTTGTCAGGCGTGGCGTAAACATTTTCATTCCTCCCTCTGAAAGCTTCGCAGCTTTTCGGTCAGCCGGCGCACCCAGACGGCATCCGGCGAGATCGCGCCGTAATTTTCAAGAATGGAGATCAGCTCCATTATCACAATATATACAAAGACAAGCCCCGCTGCCACAGATCCGGAAAGCGATGCGGCATCGGGCGATTGATAGTATCCGCCGAGCAGCCGGATTCCGATTTCCAGTCCGCAGACAGCCGTCATGACGATGACCTCTGAAAGCTTATTCAGTCCGCCCGCCCGCATTTTCGCGGAGCTGATATCATGCTGCACATACGCCTTGATGATACCAGTCACGAAGTCTGCGGCTGCCAGACCGATCACAACAGCGATCATGATGACATACTTCATGACATTACCTCCTCGTCCTCAATCGCAAAATATCCATCCGTGAAATAGCATTTCTCACCATACCGGATATTGCCGATCGCATTGCTCTGTTTATAGGCGAGCAATCCTGCCTTGTTCGTAAAGGACAGATTATAGGCCGCCGTACAGAGCGGCTGAATCATCGTCTGATAACCAATCGCAGTATTGACCGGAAATACGATCCGTTCGACATTATCATCGGTTGAGATCGCACAGACCGCACTCATGATATAGTCTGTTGATGAATCGCTCTTTGCAGGATTTGCGCCGGTCACGACAACGACCTTGCCGTTCTGATTGCGTGTAATCAGAATGCGTGCGCGGCGGCAAACGATCGAAATACCGTTCGATGTCACATAAACGCCGACCGGGAAGTAATCGTCCTGCATACCGCTCTCATAGCTGGGCACGAACTCATAACCAGGCGTTGACCCCTGATTCACAGCGAGGCTGTAGATACTAACATTGAATCCTGCGTGCAGCCACCATCCGAATTTGAAAAATCCGTTTTTTCCGTCCACAGAACAGATGATAGAATTGGGATATGTCCAGCTCCCTGTTTTGAAACTGCCCGTCTCAACAGTATCAAAAAAACCGCTGTTTTCCAGCACGGTTTTCAGCACGGCAAAATCGCCGTTGATATAAGTATAGCTTGCCATGTTCCCTCCTTATGACGGTTCCCCGATGCATTCCGGCACATACGAGACCGGCACATCTGCCGCGATCATGAGTGCCTTGCCCGGTCTGCCGGTTCCGGCGATCTGCCCAAGATATCCAAGGAGCTGCCGGTAAAGTGCATCATCCGGATCATCATGATGCGGTTTGGAATCGGTAATGCATCCCGCACACGGTACACACGCAGCTGTTGTCGTGCGGATATCGCCGGCATACACACCGATCGCGACCTGACAGGTGCGCCAGACCGGCGGAAGCAAAACGGAATTACCAGTAAACAGCATATCCGCATGACAGAACCGCCCTGTCACAAGATCCCGCCAGACCGCGCGTACTGTTTTCAAACGAAAGGCATCCCACTCTGCATCCAGATCGAACACGACTCCATAGTCGCTGTTGCCGCAGACGATCTCCGGATCACCGTCCGTTGTCGCGATGCGATTCCGAACCGTAATATGAATATCAGGCATCGCCCGTCACCTCCGGCTTATTCGTTCGCCCTGCCTGCACCGACACCGACGCGCCGGACTGTAATGCCAGCAGCATTTCATAAAGTCTGCGGTTCGTTGGAGCGTATGGCCGGAATGTGCCGTCTGTAATCTCAGCACGGCGGATCATCGGCTCAAAGTGCAGAGAATCCGTCACCGTGTATCCGGACGATATACGGATATACACATCAATCTGTCCGCCGTCATATGTGAATGCAAAACCGTTTCCAATGTCAGCGCCTTTTCCGGATATATTTACTCGATATCCTGTTGAACTGCCGCCGTCCGGACATCCGGTCAGTATGTATGTGTCACCGACAGTTAATCCGGATTCAGCATTTGCGTTAATATGCAGGTCCGCGTTTCCGCCCGTCGATGTTCCTGCAGCAACATCGACACTTCCGTCGCCGTTGACGGTAAACTGTAAGTTTCGGATCGCTATAGTCCCGGCGGCATTCGTGTTTTCCAGCAAGTTCTTTGCACCCGCGGCGGTCACAGCCGTGAACGCCGCCTCATGTGCAGCAAAATCGGCTGTGCGTTCCGCGATCTCCTCATTCAGCTCCTGACGCTTGGCATAATTCAGGAGCGTCGTGTTGAGCTGCGCGACCGCTGCGATCAATGCATCATCGGCATCCTGCCGTGCAGCCGCTTCCTGGCCAATCTTCGATTCTGTTTCGTCTTTGGTCATGCAGCGATAGGCGCGCTGCATCGCTTCGACTGCCTGCGCATCAGTCAGCCCGATATCAACGAGTTCGGGTGTCATGTGAATCCTCCTTTGTCATGAGCAGCGCAATAGAATCCGTACACAGAAATGCGCCGCTGCTGCTCCCAAGGCAATGTGCGGAACGATACCGCTTCGGGACGCCGAAAAACGCCGCGATAATCTGCTGATAGCAGTCAGGCGGTTCCTGCGCACACGGCGACTCCGGATCGAGAATGCTGCGAAAAACCGGCACGATCGCTGATTCTGTCGTAATGCGGCCGTTGGCATAGACGCCGATCTCGGCATATTCGGCGCCCGCCGGAACACGGATGCAGCATTCATCCCCGGACAGCGGATAATCCTCTGTCCGGATGCATCTGCCGATGTGAAAGTGAATGCGTGCGGTTCTCCGCGGCAGATTCTCCCATTCACTGTCGAACGAAAAACGAAGCTGCGCCCCGCTGTTGCAGCTGATCAGGTGTGCGCTGTCCGAGGCACGGGAGCGGCGTCCCCGGACAGTAATTTCAATGGTCATACGATCATCCTTTCTTCCGGAATGCAGACCGGCAGCTTCCTCTGCGCAGTGATTTGTCATGCGCCTGCCGTCTGCGGACGGTGGACTGCTTCCTGTGCCGGGTTCGCAGCGGATCAGATTTAGGCATAGCGCACGGCAAAACAGCGTATATATTTTCAATATTAAATTATATATGGATATAATTTTGCACATTATACAAAATGATTCGCACAGCTATCCGTTCCATTACGCCAATATATCATTTTTTTGATACAATATTCTATTTACTTTTACGCCCGCATCATTTATAATAGGAAAAAACACATAAACACACAGCTCAGCCAAAAGGGGGAATCATATGCAATTCAAAAGAATAACAGCATTCTGCGCCGCAGCGATCCTCACATTCACCGGGTCTTTTGCAGCCGCACCGCAGGCATCTGCCGCAGAATATGCCGCACGGAAAAGCCGTGCCTCCGTGCACGATCCGTCGATCATCAAGGACGGCGGCACCTATTATGTATTCGGCTCACATATTGATGCAGCCAAATCGACAGATCTGCAAAACTGGCGTACCTTCACAAACGGCTACGCCAAAACGAACAATGTCGAATTCGGCGCACTCTCGCAGAATCTTGCAAAGGCCTTTGCATGGGCAGGCGAAGATCTCGGCGACTGCACGGGCGGATTTGCGGTCTGGGCGCCGGATGTAATCTGGAATCCGGATTATGTCAACAAGAACGGCACAAAGGGTGCCTATGTCATGTACTTCTGCACATCGTCCGATTACCGAACATCGGTCATCGCCTACGCAGTCTCGCAGAACATCGAGGGGCCGTATACCTTCGTTGATACGCTGGTCTATTCCGGCTTCTCCGAAACTTCCGTCAAGTGGGGGAATGAGCGCAAGACCGTAGACCGCCGCTATACCAATACGAATATCCAGTCGCTGATTGACAGCGGCGAGGTCACAATGAATTCGCAGTGGTTCAACAATCATCTTTTCAACAATCAGCTTTTCCCGAACGCAATCGACCCAACGATCTACACGGATACCAACGGCAAAATGTATATGTGCTACGGCTCATGGTCAGGTGGCATCTTCACACTGGAGATCGACAAGGCAACCGGCAGAGCAATCCATCCCAAGACCGGCAAGACCGCAGACGGCCGCATGGTCGACAGCTATTTCGGCACCAAAATCTCCGGCGGCTACGGAAAATCCGGCGAAGGCCCGTTCATTGAATACAATGCTGATACCGGATACTATTATCTCTGGGTGACATACGGCGGTCTGTTCTCAGACGGCGGATACAATATGCGCGTCGGCCGCTCGAAGTCCCCGATGGGACCTTTCACGGATGCAGCGGGCCGGAACATGGTGCTTGACAGCAATACAAATCTCAATTCGATCGGCCTCAAGGTCATGACGAATTACAAATTTTCGTCGCTTTCGCGTGCATATATGGCCTGCGGACACAACTCTGTTCTCAGGGACGATGACGGAAACTGGTATCTTTTCAACCATGCGCGATTCGATGACGGATCGGAGTATCACGAAGTTCGTGTCCACGCAATGAACTACAACGAAGCGGGCTGGCCGGTCGTCATGCCGTATGAATACAGCGGCGAGGAATGGTCAGCAGCGGGCTATGAGGAATCCGCGCTTGCCGGCACATACGAATTCATCAATCATGGAAACGGCACTGACGGCAAGATCACCAATGCCTCGAAGATCACACTGAATGCAGATCATTCCATCTCCGGCGCAGTCAACGGCACATGGGCGGAGGACGGCAGCAGCGCAAAGGCGGAATTCAATATCGACAATGTAAAATACACCGGCTTCTTTGCAGCGCAGCATGACGAATCCGGCACCGGAAAGATCGTCATGACTTTCACCGGCGCAGGCAATAACAACCAGACGATCTGGGGCGTACAGACCGATGCCTGGAAAGGCAAGGAGCGTTCAAATCTCTACAATCATTTCGGCAGCGCACAGCTTGTCTATGATGAAAATGCCGTCGCAGACAATAGCGGCAATGTCTATATCGGCGATACAAAGCTGCTGAGCAATGTCCCCTACTGGATCACGAATGTCAACAGCGGCTTGCTGCTGGAAACGGATCCGGAGCGCGGCACAGTGCAGCAGTGGGCTTCCCGCGGAAATAAATCCGGCAATGCAAACCAGGATTTCCGCATCACCGATCTCGGCAACGGCTACTGCCGCCTGACCTCGATGCAGGATGAAAGTAAGTGCATTGCAGTCTCCGCTGCGACCGCCGAAAACGGAACAGCGCTTTCGCTCGTAAAATGGGACGGCGCCGATACGCAGCAATGGAAGCTCGTCAAGAGCGGCGATTATTACGGCATCGTCTCGAAGTGCTCCGGCGATCAGGCAGGACTCGATGTCTATGAGTGGTCAAAGGAAAACGGCGGCAGCATCAAGCAATGGGAATTCTGGGGCGGCGAATGCCAGCTTTGGAAGATCACCCCGACACACGGCATGGCCAATGTCAAGAGCATCACCATGCGCAATGTCAACAGCGGGCTCTATGTCGGCGCGGTGAACGGTTCGCTGGTACAAACTGCCGATGCGACCGCATGGATCATCAAGCATTCCGAAGACGATGAAAGCGTGTTCATCACCGACGCAAACGGCAATGCAGTCACGGCGGCAGACAAATCAGACGGCGCAGCCCTGACGCTGCAGCCTTACACCGGCAAGGACGATCAGAAATACCGCATCTGGGGCAATGCAGACGGCAGCTATTCGATCCATTCCGTACTGACCGGCGAGGCATCCGGCTTTGATGTCTATGAGATCAGTACCCAAGCCGGCGCACCGATCGTTCAATGGAATTTCTGGGGCGGCACAGGACAGGAATTCGTGCTTGCGCCTGCGGCTGCACCGGAGCCGGATCCAGTCGAGACAACAACCACCACGG
>JAKSPK010000036.1 GCA_024404875.1 Oscillospiraceae bacterium | reverse complement strand
AAGTGGAATGTGATGATATCGCCGTCCTGTACCTCATAGGTCTTGCCCTCCATTCGGACGACACCCTTTTCCTTCGCTGCGACCATGTTGCCGTTATTGGCCATGAAATCCTCGAATGAAATGACCTCTGCGCGGATGAATCCCTTTTCAAAATCCGAATGGATCTTTCCGGCTGCCTGCGGTGCTTTGGTGCCCTTTCTGATCGTCCAGGCGCGGCATTCATCGGAGCCTCCGGTCAGATAGGAGATCAGACCGAGCAATGCATAGCCTGCATGGATGATGCGTGTCAGGCCGGATTCCTCCAGACCGAGATCGGCAAGGAATACCGCCTGCTCTTCCGGATCCATATCGGAGATCTCTGCTTCGATCTGTGCACAGATCGGGAAGACCGCAGCATTCTCGGATTCTGCGATTGTTCTGACTGACTGAAAATGGCTGTTGTTTTCAAGATCGCCGGAGAAATCCGCTTCGGAAAGGTTCGCCGCATAGATCACGGGTTTTGCAGTCAGCAACGGTGTTTCGAGGATCACAGCGAGTTCATCCTCGGTGCAGTCAAAGCTGCGGGCGGGTCTGCCTTCGGTCAGATGCTCCAGCAGGCGTTTCAGCAGATCTACATCCGCCTGATATTTTTTGTCGCCTTTTGCGAGCTTTGCAGTCTTGTCAATGCGGCGTTCGATCAGCTCGATATCCGAGAAGATCAGCTCCAGACTGATGACCTCGATATCCCGCTTCGGGTCGATCGAGCCGTCTACATGGACGATGTTGTCATCCTCAAAGCAGCGCACGACATGAATGATTGCATCGACCTCGCGGATATCAGCGAGGAAGCGGTTGCCGAGCCCTTCGCCTTTCGATGCGCCCTTGACCAGTCCGGCGATATCGACGAACTGCAAAGTCGCGGGCGTGAATTTCTTCGGCTGATAGATTTCCGCGAGCTTTTCCAGCCGTGCATCCGGAACGGAGACAATGCCGACATTCTTGTCGATCGTGCAGAACGGATAGTTTGCGGATTCCGCGCCGGCATTCGTCAGTGCGTTGAACAGTGTACTTTTGCCGACATTCGGCAGTCCGACCATACCAAGTTTCATATAATGCTTTACTCCTTTATTTCTGTTTTATCGTTAGGTGCCTCGTGCATCCAGCAAACGCTTCCGGCAGGATTTTTGCATCCTCCGGGATAACGGCATTTTCCAGCCCAGTGCAGCCGGCGAATGCGCCCATTCCGATCTTTGCAGCGGGCAGCGTGATGCTGCTGAGCGAAACGCATCCGGTAAAGGCGAACGCGCCGATTTCCTTCAGTCCGTCCGGAAACTGCACCTCACGCAGATTCCGGCAGCCGGTGAACGCACCTGTCCAGATATGCGTCAGCGACTGTGGAAGCTGCACGGCGGTCAGGCCGGTGCAGTTCGCAAAGGCTGCTGAGCCGATCTCAGTGATGCCCTCCGGCAGAATGACCGTTCCGAGCTTCGAATTACAGGCATATTCGCCCGCGCCGATCTTTGTTTTGTCTGCAGGAACGTTGACCGTCTCTGTACCGGGCGGCAGACCAGTACTGCGTTTCTTCGCAGCTGTCTGTATCGGCTGTGCGGGGGCATCCGGCTTTTCTTTCGGTGCGGCCTGTGCGGCTTCTGACGGAACAATCTGCTGTATATTCTCCGGCAGGATCTGCGAAATTGCCGGTGAAGCAGGCTGCGGGCTCACTGACGCGGCCTTTTTCTGTTTGAGATATTCCGTGACACGCTGAAAAAATGCATTGAAATATTCCTCTGAGACTCGAACCGACTGATACTGCCGGATCTCGGCGATATCATCCGGAAGATTCTGGGGGTAGTCTTCAAAGTTGTCATCCTTGACAACAACAATATTCCTTTGATGCCTCAGCGCGTGACGGATCTCTTTGCGCAGCCAATCGTCTTCATCAATGCAGCGGTCAAGGGCCCCGTTCGACAGTATAAGCAGAAAAGACGGACTTTGCTCAATATACGTATAGAGCTGCTCGTTGAAATTGCCTGCACGCATATCCTCCAGATCGAAAAACGTGTGCAGCCCTTTTGCTTCGAGTTTCTCATCGAGCAATCTGGCTAGGGTACATCCACTCTTTCGCCGGTAGCTGATGAATACATCATAAGTTTGTTCCATTCTGTCCTCCGTCACTTTCGTCTGCGCAGCTTATGGATGACCACAGCGGCTGTGATGCCGGCAATAGCTGCGGCGCCCGCACAGAATGCGGCCGTGCGCATCCGGCTCTGTTCGCCGTGCTTGTTCAGCAATGTCTGATTGCTTTGCGACGGATAGCCGTGCGGGAATACGATATTATGGCGCTGCGGCAGATTGGTTTCGCGTTTGTCAGGCGTGAGTGCCTCTGCCGCATTCATATCCATATCCTGAATACCGGCGATCGTGCAGACTGCGCCCGCCGCGATAAACCGGAATTTCAGTGCAGCAGTCGCTTGCGGCGCACGGAACGGCACACCGAACAGCAGCCAGTGATCCTTTTCGAGCAGCGGCATGGTATGGTCGCGGTTGAGGCGGAAGGTCAGGCGGTCTTCCCAATCATCGCCGTAGATCTCCAGCATACAGGTCTCATCGCCGCGGCTGTTCTCACCGCCGTTGAGCCAGAAGCAGAGACGGTATTCTTCACCGGATTCAAGCCAGCCTGACTCTACCGGAATTTCGGAGGTGATCGCCGTCCAGCTGTTCCCCCAGTCGCCGATCTGCCATGCAGCGGCTGCTTTGCCGGAGATACCGTGTACGCGGATCATGGATGCCGCATTGGTGGAGATCATGCTGTCAGGCTCCCATCGTTCGGGGCAGAAGAACAGATCAGTCATAGCAAAAATCGCCTTTCGTATGTGATCATAAGAATACTTTTATTTTATCACAAACGATTGCTGATGTCAAGCAAATACGCAGAATACAGAAAAAAGCCTTCCGGAAATCCGAAAGGCTTTTGGATGAGGATGAGCGGACTTGAACCGATGACCCCCTGCATGTCAAGCAGGTACTCTAACCAACTGAGCTACACCCTCACAACAGAACCTATTATACCACATCATTTGCGATTTGTCAACCCCTATTTTGAAAAAAACGAAAATTTTTATGCAAAGAATTCCGGCAGACAAAAAACGGGGCGTTTTCCTGCAAATTCGCTTCTGCCCCCTTGCGGAGAGCAAAAAATTGTGTTATAATAAAACTGTATGCCAATCGGAAAGGAGATTCGGATATGGAGTGTCAGCTCAGAGAAGCGGCAGCTTCGGATATCTCAGAGCTTTGCAGGCTTCGGCTTGCCTATTTCGATGAAGAATTCGGCAGCATCGAGCCCGAAACGCTCAGCGCAATCCGGATTTCACTGCCGGAATATTTTGCAGCGCATCTCGGCAAGGACTGCTTCGTCTTTGCGGCGGCGCTGCCGGACGGCAGACTGCTTTCCAATGTCATTCTGACCGTCAGCGAAAAGCCTGCGAACCCTTCGTTTCCGCACGGCCGCAGCGGTTATGTCCTCGGTGTGTTTACAGAAGAATCCGCCCGCAGACAGGGCATCGCATCCTCGCTGATGCAGATGCTGCTCGAAAAGGCGAAAGTGCTGAAGCTTGATACCGTTACGCTCTCAGCCAGCGAAATGGGCAAAGGCATTTATGAAAAGCTTGGCTTCACCGTGAAGGAGTCCCATTTCACTGAAATGGAGTGGTTCCCGGCATGAAGTATATCGGCATACAAATGATCGAAAACAGCAATCGGGTCGCGTACTGAAAAAATCAGAAATGCACCGTACAGAGACCGTCGGGCGCTTCCGCAGTGCGGGAGAGTCTCCGGACGGCGAGATCTGTTATTGTATAGAGAAATCGTAACATACAGAGAGAAGAAAGGATACACATTATGGATATCGGAATTGATCTCGGAACCGCGAATATCATTATTACGCGGCGGCGGCGCGGCGTTGTGCTGAATGAGCCGTCGGTCATTGCATTCAACAAGCGCACGGAGCGTGTAGTCGCCGTCGGTGAGGAGGCCTATCGTATGGAAGGGCGCTCCCCTTCGTATATTGCGGTTGTGCATCCGGTGCAGGATGGCGTGA
The DNA here is from genome assembly GCA_024404875.1 of Oscillospiraceae bacterium. Classification (GTDB taxonomy): domain Bacteria; phylum Bacillota; class Clostridia; order Oscillospirales; family Ruminococcaceae; genus Firm-04. The sequence continues at coordinate 18,884 of JAKSPK010000036.1, read as the reverse complement.
TCTCCGATGACATTCTCACGCAGGCGCTGATTCGTGAGCTGATTGATGTTGTCGCCGGCTTCCATATCATCAAGCCGCGCATCATTATCTGCGTTCCTTCGCTTATCACGGATGTCGAAAAGCGCGCGATTCTTGATGCCGCCATGAGCACCGGCTCGCGCAAGGTGCATCTGATTCAGGAGCCGCTGGCCGCATTGCTCGGTGCCGGCATTCCTATCAACCGGCCGGTCGGACATATGGTCGTTGATATCGGCGGCGGAACAACGGATATTGCAGTCGTTTCAATGAACGGCATCGTCACGGCGCGGTCGATCAAGGTCGCCGGAAACAAATTCGACCAATCGATCATCCGCTATGTGCAGAATAAATATCAGATTCTCCTCGGCGCAAAATCTGCGGAGCAGGTCAAGATTTCCCTCTGCAATGTCTATAATCCGGCAGAGGATGTGATCGCACAGGTCAAGGGACGGAATATTTCTCGCGGCCTGCCCGATCAGTGCGACCTCAGTGAAGCGGAGCTTTCAGAGGCACTGGAGGATGATGTCAACCTCATCGGCGAGACGATCCGGCGTGTGCTGGAGGATACCCCGCCGGAGCTAGTCGGCGATATCTGTCAGAACGGCATCCTGCTGACAGGCGGCGGTGCGCTGCTCGGCGGTCTGGAGCAATATTTGACGCGCATGCTTGGCGTTTCATGCCGCACGGCAAAGGATCCGCTGACCTGTGTCGCGTGCGGAACGGAAAAAGCATTTGCACGGCGTGACATCCTTCTGGACGGCTTTGAGCGCATTGATGCGTATACGCAGGAATAATCCATACATTGCTTGTCCGTTCAGGAGGCTGTTTACATGAAAAAAACACAACGCGAACCGATCGTGCTCTCACAGATGCGTCCGGTTACGCTCTTTCTCGTATTGAGCGGATGCATCGCATTTGCATTCGCATTGCATTATATCAGTGATGTTGCAGGTTTCATTCGGAAGCTCCTTTCCGCACTCGGCCCTGTATTTGTTGGTGCTGTCTTCGCATATCTGCTCGCACCGGCGGAGGCCGTTGTTGAAAAGCGCGTCCGAAAATGGTTTGCAAAGCCGCTTGCCAAGCATCCGAAGCTCGACCATATCCCGCGCAGCATTTGTTCATTTCTCGTTGTGCTGCTGCTTGTCGGCTCGATCACGGTGCTGGTCATCGCGACCTTTTCACAGGTCGTGGACAGCCTCACCCGTGTCATAGATCAGGTGCCGCATTATTTCGATCAGGTCGTGGCTTATTTTGAAAAGCTGCTCCGTGCGGATAATTCCTTTGCAAGATATCTTTCCGAGCTGCAAAAGCGCTTCTCGCTGACCAGTTTCGGCATGGGCAACGCCGATACCGCCGCAATCTCGCAAAAGCTCCTCTCAATGGCAGCCTCCGGCGCGACCGGAACGCTTGGCATTGTCTATAACATTGTTGTCGGCTTTATCATTGCGGTCTATCTGCTTATCAGCCGCGATCGTTTCATCCAGCAGTGGAAACGGATCCTCTATGCCGTCAGTAAGCCCAAGACCGCGAGCTGGATCGATAAGCAGATGGTCTCCGCGAACCAGACCTTCGGTACGGCAGCAGTCGGCAAATTCATTGACTCCGTTCTGGTTGGCGTTCTCTGCTACATCGGTGTCAAGATCATCGGTACGCCTTATGCTGCACTGGTCGCGGTTGTAATCGGCGTTACGAACATGATCCCCTATTTCGGCCCGATCCTCGGTGCACTGCCCTGTGCCCTGCTCATTTTGATGGAAGATCCGCCGAAAGCACTGTATTTTCTGATCTTCATTTTCGTCCTGCAGCAGTTCGATATGAATATCCTCGACCCGAAGATTGTTGGTAAATCGATTGGTCTGCCGGCATTCTGGGAGCTGTTCGCCTGTCTGCTCGGCGGAGGACTGTTCGGCGTGATCGGTCTGGTTTTCGGTGTTCCGTTCTTTGCAGTGGTCTATACGCTGATCCGCCAGTTCGTACATGAGCGGCTGGAGGAACGCGCCAAGAACGGCGAACTGACTGAGGAATTTCTCTCGGAGCAGCTTGGCATCACCGGACCGGTGCAGGAATCCGGTTTCTTTGAGGACAGCAATACCCCGTATATCCAGCATCTGATCCTGTTGGAGGACATTGCGCAGAAGCCCTCGGACAAGCCGAATATGCCGGAAGTGCCCGACTCCGGAACACAGCAATCATAAGGCAGCCCGCACAAAGCCCGCGGCCTTGCCTAAAACGAACGCACCGCAGCAAACCACGCTGCGGTGCGTTTTTATCTGAAAGCGGCAGTCACGCAGCCCCCGAACCGAAAGCTCCTCTCGGGCGTGCATGACTGCGGACAACTGTTATCATTCGATGCTGCCGCTTTTCATACTGCCACTTTCCGTTCTCCCGGAGTGCGGGATTACCGCCTGTCAGTATTATATGCAGCATTTCCGAAAATGCGACAGGAAATTTTTTCCTGAATCTGCAAGGGCTCAGGGGATATTCAGGAACTCTTTCGCATTGCGCGAAAAGATCCGCTGGTAGTCCTCGAATGTAAAGCCGAGAGAAAGCAGAAGCTCTGCCTCCTGCTTCGGATTCCACATCGGGAAATCTGTTCCGAACATACAGCGTTCAACACCGTAGTGCCGGATCAGCCGGACCGCACGCTCCGGCGACATCATGCAAACCGAGCTGCTTGTATCGAAGCGGATATTGTCATTGCCGCGCAGCACCGCCTCGGCTTCATCCCATGCCGCATAGCCGCCGAGATGCGAGGCCAGAATTTTCAGGTTCGGGAAATCGCGCATGACCTTGGCGAGCATTGTCGGGTGTGAATAATCGTGGCGATAGTCGCCCATATGCACCAGAACAGGCAGTCTGCCCTCGATTGCTTCATAGATGCGGTAGGCTTTCGGGCTGTCAAGTGCGGTTCTCTGGAAATCGGAGTGCAGTTTGATGCCGTGCAGTCCGAGCGAGATGACGCGGTCAACCTCGCCGGCGATATCCTCAAAATCGCCGTGAAGCGATGCAAAACCGTAGAGCTCCGGATGTTTTTCGCATTCTTTCGAGATAAAATTATTGATCGAAATGACCTGCTTCGGGGCAGTCGCTACTGAGCAGACCAGTGCGCGTTTTGCGCCGATGACTGCTTCCGCTTGCAGCAGGTGCTCTGCTTCGCCGACAGAATTTGCCATGCCGATATCGTAGAACTTGCTGATCGAGCGCGTTGCTTTTTCGCTGATCTCATGCGGGAAGATATGCGTGTGCATATCAATGATCTCGAAATCCTGCGGGGTGAATTGTTCCATTTTCGGTTTGCTTCCTTTCGTTAATTGGATTGATTATAAACAAGCGTACGCGATCGTGTCGTTTATAAATCGCCGACACGGGCTCCGCGTTTATGTTCGGAGATAGCGACTCAGCAGCTCAGAATAAGCTGCCAGCAGCAGTATCAGCTCTGCTGCTGCACGCAGGATCCGTACAGGCAGCTTTCCTGTGCCGAGCCTTTTGAGCTGATTGTGCAGCGGGATCATTCCGGCTGCGCAGAATAGCAGCGTAATGAGATAGGTTCGTGACAGATAACCGGCCGTATCACTGAGTGAAATTCCGGCAATGCCGATCAGCGCTCCGTAATACGAAAAGCTGTCTGTCAGACTGCCGCTGCAAAGAAATCCCATGCTCAGCAGTACCAGCAGCGCTGTCAGAAGGCCGCGAAGCTGAGTCGGCAGATGCCGTGTTTTGTGGTCAGGACGGCAAATGTCATGGGTCAGGACAGCGGCAGCCAGAACGCCCCAGATCAAGCCGCTTGTACCGCTGCCGAAAAGCAGGCCGATTCCGCCCAGCAGCACCGAGAGCCGCAAAAAGCAGCCTGCCGAATTATGTTTCGAATGCTGCATCAGCATTCGCTCCGACCACGCATATACTGGCGTGCAGAACCGCTCGCAGAATTCCTGCGGCGACTGCGCAAGGATTGGATCACGGAACATATCCGGCAGCAGAACACCGAGCATCTGCGCGATGCCTTGTCCGATGCGCGAGATTCCGCCGAGACCGTGATACAGCATGAAATAGAAACAGATCACCTTCAGCAGCGCATCGAAAATCGTTACCGGTGTCAATGCTGAGACAACTGCGTACATCGGCAGCGCCATGCAGACGATCCGGAACAGTCCACGGATGCATTTGGATGCGCCGGAGCCGACCATGCCGCCGGTGATTTTACGGTTCTGCTGCAATTTCTCTGCTTCGGCAAAGGAAAGCACAATGCCGGAGGGCAACCGTGTCATATCAAACTGATAACACAGATAATTATAGAGCGCCGGCACTGACATTTTTCGGTCGGCGCGGAGCGTGAGGCATTCCATGCTCTGCAATGCGGCAAAGAGCAGCGGGATCAGCAGCATCCGCGTCAGCAGCAGCTTTCCGAGGATTAAGAATACGATCTGTACACCGATGCCGATATAAAGCCAGAGATCTGCACGGTGATGATGCGAACCGTCGCGTTTCGGCGCCAGCCGCAGGATCAGCCACGAGATGCTTACCTGCAAAAGCATCAGCAGAAACGCTGCGAATCCGCCGGTTGCCCAGACAACCGTCACACCGCCGAGTGCCAGAACACCCTGTCTGCGCTCTGCCGGAACAAGCGCTGCCGCCAACGTAAACAGCGGCAGGATATAGAGGATCATCGGGAGTGATGCAAATGTCATATTGCAGCCTCCTCCGGCAGATATCTGCCGATATAATCCGGCAGCTCCGCAGGATTCGTGACTGTCGCCAGAACCTCGCAGAGTCCCTTGACTGAGAGACGCGGCGGCAGTCCCATTGCTTCAAGCAGTGCCTTGCGCCTTGCTGTGCAGTCCGGCGTACCGGTCAGCCCGCACTCGTAAAGATGCAGCGGTTTGATCTCACTGTGCGGACGCGGTTCTGCCGCAAAGACGCCTGCGCGGTCGAGCGCGGCGATCAGCGTTTCGCTGTCCACGCCCTCCACGCCGAGCAGTCCCTCCGCCGAGGGCTGACGCTTGCGGCGTTCCTTGCCGTGAATACCGGGGATATACACATGATAGACCGTGCCATGTGAGATTGCGCCCTTGAGATAGCCTCGGATCTGAAATCCGGCAGCATCGGCATCAGTCAGGATAACAACGCCAGTTGTTTCCGCATAATGCCGGATCAGTGCGAGCATATCTGCATTGTGATAGATCCGGAATCCGCCGGTCACGAGAATGACCGCGTCGAGAAAGGATTCCAGACGGATCTTGTCATATTTCCCTTCGACGATGATCGCGGGCACGATCTTCCGGCGCGTCATCCGGCAGCCTCCGAGCCGTCGCGCCGAACCTGAAGCATCCGGACAAGCGCCTGCTCCAGCAGCAGCCGCGGCGCGGTGCGTGTCGATTTGCAGCTTTTGTCGGTCTCACGAAGGATGCGGATGCAGGTGCGGAGCTGCGGGACGGTCATGCTTCCGCAGTCGCGCATCGCGTTCCGGACAGCGAACTCGCGGTTTTTCGGATAACCGAAATCCGCCGCGATTGTTTCCGCCTGTTTGACGGCTCCCTGACCGAGCTTGGCACGGTAAAGATCCATGAATGTCATGCTCAGGACTGTCAGCACACCGAGGATCGTTTTGGAATCCTCCGATTTGGCAGTCAGATCACGCAGCAGGCGGAATGCCGCCTTGCCGTTTCCTCCGGTCACAGCGCGTGCCAGCCGGAAAGCATCCGCATCCGGCAGTGCAGCGGTCAGCGCATCGAGCATCTCTGCTGTGATCGGGCCGCCGTCCGCGCAGGCAAGCAGCTTATCAAGCTCGGTATGAATCAGCGTGGAATCGCAGAGACAGCGATTTGCAAGCTCTTCCGCGAGTATGCGGTCAATCTCCGATCCGTGCCGCTTTGCCCGCTCGACGATCTGCTTCGCGAGCATGATCGCATTTCGTTTTTCACAGACACAGAGCACACCCTGCTTCTCGAAAAATGTTGTCAGCTTCTTGTATTTCGGCAAAAAGACCGGTGTGTTCCGCTTGATTTCATAGGTCGGCAGCGCACGCATGACAATCAGCACGACGACACGCGGCGCGAGACCCTCAAAGATTCTGAGCATCGTGTCGATTACCGAGGGATTATGCATATCAGCATCGAAATCGCGGATCAGAATCACATTATAGGGCTGGAACATCGGACAGAATGAACAGGCATCCGCCAGTCTGTCAAGATCGACGGCCTGCCCGTCAAAAGCTGAATCGGAAAGCGCACTGCCGTCCGTCAGCTTTTTGAGGATTTTTTTTTCGGTCTGTGCAACGGCAAGCGTATCCTCTCCGCAGAGGAATACGAGCTGCGGCGGATTTTCCGAGCCGATTCCGCGCAGCAGATCATTGGCAGTCAGTCTCGGCATTTCGCGCCTCCTCTCGGATTATCAGATCTTCGTCAGAAAAGTAATGAGCATGATGAGCAGCCCTGCGCCGATTAGGATCGTACTCACAGCGATGACCGCCCCGCGCATCGGCATCATTTTCGGCAGCTGAAACTGCATCCGCGGCTCGAGCGGTTTCAGCAGCGTATCCTGCGGGATATGTTTATTCGGTTGCTGTATCGTTTTTTCAGGCACCGGTGCAGCTTTGGGCAGAACAGCTGCGGGCTCCTGCTTCGCCGGAAGACCGTGTTTTTGCAGATACCACTGCAAATATCCGGCACTGTCCGTGACCGGCTTGCCGTCCGGAGCAGTTAGTATTTTGGCCGCGAGCAGCTTTTTCTCCAGTATGGTCCGCTCATGATATGTTTTCTCATAGGTGTCGATCAGCGCACGCACTGCCGCATCCGCCGTCTCCGGCGTATACAGCTGCACCGCGTCACCGCGCAGAATCAGATAGCCGCACTCCGGCTTGTCTCGCGTTACGAACGGCGAAACATAGTAGTGCATAGTCAGCAGCATTTCGCCGTCGGACAGTGCCGTCAGGAGATCGAGGTTCTGCTGTGTGAAATGGGATTCGTTCGCGTGAAAATATGAAGAAGCGATTGCCGCGAGAATGCGCGTTCGCTGGCTGTCATTCAGTTCAATATACTCCGGCATTTCATCATTCTCCTGTCAAGCGGGGATCACATCGCCCCGCCCGTTTTTTGTCAGGCGCAGCACCATATTGTTCCCGGCAGCCGGATGCTTCGAGCCTGCCAAGGCGAAACTGCAGAGCGGTTCGCCGTAGCGGATCACGGCATTGGCTTTCGATGCTTCACCGCTGTCAGAAGGGAGGATATCAACGGTCATCCCGTTCCAGCAAATCCGGATTTTTTCACCGGACAGTGTGATTTCCGCAGTATCGAATGTGATTTTCATTTCATCATCGCCGCAGAATTTCGGCTGAACGCCGCAGAATGTGCAGTCTTCTCTCCATTCATCCGCCCCTCGGATAAGGGCAGACTGTACATCAAAGCCGGCAAATGCTTCCTGATATCCCGCTGCCGCTCTGCCCTTGTTGAGAATCAGCAGTGCAGGATGCGTCATGCCGTACCGTTCCAGATACGCAGCGGTATACTGTGCATTGCGCGGCTGATCGGTCAGGTCGATGACCATGTCAGTACCGCCGAGAGAAATGACTGCGGCGGCCTGTTTGCTGCCGCCGAGCAGGGCAACCCGCAGCTGCCGGGCGGACATTGCCGTTGAAAATGCCGCAATGCAGGAGAGTGCAGTGCAGACGGCAAGAAATGCTGTGAGAAACTGCTTGCGTCCGATGCCAGCGGCCAGTGCAGTCAGCAGAATGACTGCGCCGAGCAATACCGAAACAAGCACCGGCGGCTCTGCTGCCTGAAGATACGCAAAGGGAAGCCGTGTCAGCAGACCGGCACCCGCGCGGACACATTGACAGAGTATTCCGGCTGACGGAAGCAGAAAGGCTGTCAGTCCGCCGGTCAGCAGAAGTAGAAATCCGATGCAGAGCGCCAGCGTTCCGGCCGGCAGAATCAGCAGATTGCAAAACGGCGCAAGAACTGAGCTTTCGCCGCAGAGCAGCAGCGCTGCCGGAAAGACCGCTGCGGATACACAGCAGAAGCTGAGAAGATCTTTGATGATGCGGGGACATTTCAGACCATTGGTCAGATAAGGCGCAATCACACCGATTCCCAGCACCGCCGAGACAGTCAGCCAGAAAGATGCCGAGCCGATGACATAGGGCGCCGCCGCCGTGCAGATCAATACCGCGAGTGACAGCGAGCGCAGCGTATCGCGCTCCCGCCTGAACAGTCCTGCTGCATTTGCGATCAGGAGCATCAGTGCAGCGCGAAACACCGACACAGATGCATCGACCAGCAGAATGAATACCGCCATTCCAAGCGCCAGCAGCAGAAAGCGCAGCCTTGCCGAGGTTCGGCGAAGCAGTCTGCCCAGCACCGCACAAAACATTACCAGGTGCAGCCCCGAAACGACTGCGATATGTCCGATACCGCTGTGCTGCAGAAGATCGGAGGTTTCGCTGTCGAGGCCGGATTTGTCGCCGAAGATCATTGCGCAGAGCAGCGCGGCATCCTGCGGCGCGGTTTTCTGATAGATCAGATCTTTGATATACACACGGTAATCCCGCAGCATTCGCCGGGGCAGGAATCCGCTTCCCGGCTGATGTGCAATCACTTCCGCATCATAAATGCGGAGATATTTTCCCTTACCCGCCTGATATTCCGCCGTATGATAGCGGTAATCCGGTTCGATCGCCGAAAGCGCCGCTTTCAGCACGACCGTATCGCTGATCCGGATTTGCGGCTGCTCTGTATCTGCATACCAATCGATCGATTGCGTATGTCCGGCGATCTTTGTCCGGAGTGTATAGACGCTTCTGCCGCCGCGGATCTCCGTGATATCGGTCACATAGCCTGTGCATTCAACAGTTTTCCCCGCCATTGCGCAGACCGGCTGCCGGATCATGATATCGTAGCCTGCCCAGAGCAGCATACCCAGAGAAAAACCAATCACCGCAGCTGCACACTGTGCCGTGCAGCGCCGCTTGTCTGCGAACCACACTGCGGCCAGTGCAGCCAAAAAAAGCAGCATCGCAGGAACAATGCGGTCGAGAAAAGCTGCCAGCAGCCCCGCTGTCCATGCGAGCGCGAAGCATTCCACGCCGTGTCCCAGGATGCTGCTTCCGGCTTTCCGGTTCACCCACGCAGTTTCTTCCACAGAGACCGCATCCGGTGCTTCATCAATTTTCACACACCCTGATCTGCCGACCAGCCCATTTTTTGTCCTGCGATCAGGTGGAAATGCAGATGCGGGACAGTCTGTCCGGCATCCTCGCCGCAGTTCGTGATAACACGAAATCCGGAATCGAGTTTCTCCTGTGCCGCGACCTTTGCGATTGCAGTAAAGATTTTTCCGACAACCTCAGCGTTTTCCGCCGTGACGGCAGAAGCACCGGAAATATGCTGCTTCGGGATAAAGAGATAGTGGATCGGTGCGATCGGCGCGATATCCTTGAAAGCATAGACATCGTCATCCTCATAGACTTTTGTGCTGGGAATCTCCCCGGCAATGATTTTACAAAACAGACAATCCATAATCAAACCTCCGTTTATTCAATCGCCGGCGCGGATTCTTCTTCCGCTGCCGGATCGATTCGGTATACATCGTCGATGACATTGTTGATGACCATATTGCGCTGTGCCCAGTAGTGTGCGCCGTCGCGCCAGCCCTGATCGACCGAGCCTTCGCCGGCTGTCACGATCCAGGTTCCCGGATAGCGCTCGTAAAGCTGCATCAGCTCCTCAAAAGGGATATATGTATTGTATACCCACAGCTTTTGCAGATGCGGCAGGTTCATGAGCGGCGCTGCCGAGGAGACCGGATTATAGCAGATATTCAAATCCTCCAGATCCTTCAGCTCCGCGAGTACGCTCATATCGGAGATGCCGTTGGAAAACAGCTCCAGATAGCGCAGATGCGGAACATATTTCAGTGCGGAGATATCAGTGAGATACTGCCAGCCGTTTTCCAGCGAATAGTTGTCAACTAAAATCAGCACCCGCAGATCAGGCATATATTCCAGAAAGTCCAGCTCAGTAATGTGGTTGTGTCCGAGGTCGAGCGCGATCATGTCGCGGCAGTATTTCAGATATTTGATATCAGCATTTGTCAGGCGCGGCTGTGTTTCGTTCGCCAGCAGACAGGAAAAACCGACCGCATCCGTCGGGATGACATAGCCCTTGACATAGATATTCCAGATGATGCGTGTATCGGGATGCGCCTCCTGCAAGGCTGCGTAATCCTCATTTTCGAGGCCGCAGTCCTTCATGTTGATGCGTTTGAGGTTCGTCATTGCGCTCAGGAAGCCATCCACATCAAGCCCGCTGAGGTCTCTGCCGGAAATATCCAGCTCCTCTGCGTCGGACATTGTATTCAGGAAATCGCCGAGCTGCACCGGTACAGGATCATCCGGCACCGTTTCATTTTCCGCCTCCGACAGCAGTACGAACGGTGCATCTGCGGCTGCGGCAGGTTCTGCACTGATTGCGAGTACCATATCCGCAGGACGTTTTTCGATCGCCCGTTCATAGAGAACACCGAGTGCCATTGATATGGCAGTGCCCGTCAGACAGACTGCCGCCATTGATACAAGAATCCGGCGGATCAGCACGCTGCGGCCGGATGCTTCTGAAGGTTCAGCGGTTTCTTTCGTTTTTGACAGATTCCGGCGGAACCAGCGCACAAGATCCTTTCCGCTTGTGACGAACTGAAATGTCGTCCAGACAGTGCATTCGATCAGCAATGTGCCGAATTTTTCTGCGGCATTGCCGAGTGCCGTTCTGATTCTGCCGCCGCTGCCGGACAGAGCGCTCCGGGGCGGCTTTGTCCGTTCTGTACGCGCGGTTCGATTCATGATTTTCTTATCCAATTATGCATTCAGGAATTCGCCGACAATGCTCTGGAGCATGGTAAGCGCTTCATCTACCATATAGGTCTTGCCGATGCCGCCCATTGCGCTGTCCGGTCTGCCGCCGCCTTTGCCGCCGGTGATCGGTGCAATGCGCTGGATGATTCTGCCTGCGTGGGCACCCTTTGCAACGGCGCTCTTAGAGCAGACGCAGTAGAAATTGCCGGTGTCGCCGTTGACGCCTGCGAGCAGCGCGATGACATTTTCCTCCTCGCTGCGGATCTGGTCGCCGATTGAGCGGAGCATTTCCGGCTTGACATCGGTCAGCATTGCGGAGACGACCTTGATGCCGTTGATCTGCGGTGCATCCTTGAAGATATCGTCCATCTTGCTGTTTGCGATCTGCTGTGCCATGGCATCAATATCGCGAAGCAGCTTGCGTGTCTCATTTATAATCGCAGATGCCTTTTCCGGCAGTTCGGACGGATTCGTGACCTTGAGGATCCGCGCAGTCTCGCGCAGAATATTGTCGTTTTCCTGCAGCAGCTTCAGGACATTCTCACCGGTCACAAGCTCAATTCTGCGGACACCTGCCGCAACGGAGCTTTCTGAGAGGATTCGGCAGAGACCGATCTCTGCTGTATTGTGCACATGCGTACCGCCGCAGAATTCGACCGATTGATCGCCGGCCGTGACAACGCGGACAACATCGCCGTATTTCTCGCCGAACAGCGCCATTGCACCAAGCTTTTTCGCTTCGTCGATCGGCATTTCCTGTGTCGTGACGGGCAGCGCTTTCATGATTTCCGCATTGATGAGATCTTCGGTTTTCTGCAGCTCTTCGGCCGTCATGCCGGAGAAATGCGAGAAGTCGAAGCGGCAGCGGTCTGCATTGACAAGCTGACCTGCCTGGTGTACATGATCGCCGAGCACGGTGCGGAGCGCAGCCTGAAGCAGATGTGCCGCAGTATGATTGCGCATTGTTGCGCGGCGGCGCTTTACATCAATATTTGCAGTGACGGTATCTCCGACGCGCAGCGTTCCCAGCTCCAGCGTGCCCATATGCAGATATTGGCCGTCGCCGCCCTTCTGCGTATCAGCCACAGCGAATGTGACTTCGGCTTCGCCCTCTGCGAGAACGCCGATTTCGCCGGTATCGCCGGTCTGTCCGCCGCTCTCTGCATAGAATGGTGTGCGGTCGAGAATCAGAACGCCGTCCTGACCGGCTTCGAGCTGCTCGACAGCCTTGCCGTCCGCGAGGATCGCGAGGATCTTCGATTCGCAGGTATCCTCGGTATAGCCGGTGAATTCGGTCTTCGGCAGTCCCTTCGGAACGGCTGCATCGCCGCCCCACGAGGTCTTGACCTTGGATGCACGGTCGGCTCTGGCGCGCTGCTTCTGTTCTTCCATGCAGCGGCGGAAGCCCTCTTCATCGACGGTCATTCCCTGCTCTGCCGCCATTTCTGCGGTCAGGTCAATCGGGAAGCCGTAGGTATCACTGAGGCTGAAAGCGGTCTCACCGCTGATGACGGTCAGTTTTGCAGCTTTCAGTGAATTGATTGCAGAAACAAGCATTTCGGTGCCGCGGTCGATTGTTCGTGCGAAGCTTTCCTCTTCATGCTGAATGATCTTAGTGATGAGCTCCTGCTTTTCCTTCAGCTCCGGATACGCGGTTTCGTTTTCATGGATGACGGTCTCTGCGACCTGATAGAGGAACGGCTCTGTGATGCCGAGCAGTCTGCCATGACGCGCTGCTCTGCGGAGCAGACGCTTCAGCACATAGCCTCTGCCGTCATTCGCCGGGGTGATGCCGTCGCCGACCATGAAGACAGTCGAACGGATATGGTCGGTGATGACACGGAGAGAAACATCGGACTTCTCGTCCGCATGATATTCAAGATTTGCGATTTTGCAGATATGCTTCATGATATTCTGCACGGTATCGACTTCAAACAGGTTTCCGACATCCTGCATGACGCAGGCAAGGCGTTCAAGGCCCATGCCGGTGTCGATATTCTTATTTTTCATCTCAGCATAGTTGCCCTTGCCGTCGCTGTCGAACTGGGAGAAAACGAGGTTCCAGATCTCAATGACGCGGTCGCATTCGCTGGCCTGCTCGAAGCTCTCGAAGGGGCCGTAGGCCTCGCCGCGGTCGAAGTGAATCTCGGAGCAGGGGCCGCAGGGGCCGGAGCCGTGCTCCCAGAAATTGTCAGCCTTGCCGAGACGGATGATGCGCTCATGCGGAATGCCGATCTCCTTTTCCCAGATCTGCTCTGCTTCGTCATCGCTCTCGAAAATCGTGATCCAGAGACGGTCTGCGGGGATCTGAAGCTCGCCGGTCAGGAATTCCCATGCCCAGCTGATCGCCTCGCGCTTGAAATAGTCGCCGAAGGAGAAGTTGCCGAGCATCTCGAAGAATGTGCCGTGGCGGGCGGTCTTGCCGACACACTCGATGTCGGGGGTACGGATGCACTTCTGGCAGGTCGTCACGCGGACATTGGGCGGGACAGCCTGGCCGAGAAAGAATTTTTTCAGCGGCGCCATACCGGAGTTGATGAGCAGCAGTGAATTATCCCCCTTCGGGATCAGTGAAGCGCTGTCCATGCGGGTGTGCATCTTGCTTTCGAAGAATTTGAGGAAGCGTTCACGCAGTTCGTTTAAGCCTGTCCATTCCATAGCTATCAGGATTCCTTTCATTACTCTGAATAATGTGGATGTTATGCAGCTTCGCATAACAATACAGTATATAGTATACCGCAAAACCCATATTTTGTCAAGAAGAAAAACCGGCGCCCCGCATTTCGCAGGACACCGGTTTGTTTATCGTTCAGCGGTCGGACGAATCAGCTTCTGAAGCTGCGGCACCCGATACATGATGACCGAAGCAATCACTGTGAAGACGATTTCCGGAACCATGTAGGAGCCGTTATAGAGCAGGCTGTAAAGATACTGGTTGCCGATGTTGAGATTCCAGATCTCGCCGACCGATTTCCAGATCAGCGCACCGGACAGAAAATGCATCAGGAGGCGGAGCAGCATGGCAATGACCGTTCCGGCGATCCAGCCGCCGATGCCCTTGCTGTTGAACATTCCGGCTACACCGAGTACGGAATAAGCAAGGATATAGTCCAGCGCAAAGCAGGCGATGAGAATGCCTGCGGTGAGACCCCAGCTCATCACCTCACTGAGATCGAGGAGCAGCTGTACACAGGAATACAGCACGGAGATGATAAGGCCTTTTGCGGCACCGTGCTTGATGCTGAACATACAGATCGGCAGCATAGAGAGCAGGGTGATCGAGCCGCCCCACGGCAGCTTATAGATTTTGATGAGACTGAGAACGGCGGCAAGTGCGATCATGACGGCGCCCTCGACCAGCATGACGGTTGTGAACTTTGACTTCTTGGTTTCCATAGCAGCATATCCTTTCTTTTTCAAGATGCAGAAAACGCTGTCCGCACGGGCAGACAGCGTAAAAAGACGGTGTTCTCCCTGCGTCGGCATGATCCGCATCAGGTTCAGCGGGTCGGTATGCAATGATACCCTCTCAGCCCCGTGCGGGACTCCCCAGTTCAGTTTTGTATTATAGCACAGTTTGGATCAAAAGTCAATATCGCATGAGCCGTTTGGATCTTTTTTGAGTCTTCTGCAACCAAAGCACCGCTTTTTCTGTTATAATAGACAGAGGAACATGAAAGGACGGTGGAGGCCGTGAATGAAAAATCCATTCTCGCGCTTTTTGAACAGCGAGACGAACAGGGGATCCGCGAAGCGAGCCGTGCGTACGGCGGCTTGCTGAAAACGATCGCCGTTCGCATTCTTGGTGACGGCAGAGATGCTGAGGAATGTGTCAATGATACCATGCTCAAAGCGTGGCAGTCGATCCCGCCGAAAAAACCTTTGCATTTTCGGGCATATCTTGCAAAGATCGCGCGCAATCTCGCTCTGAACCGCTATGAAGCGGAGCATTCGCAGATGCGCGGCGGCGGTGCGGTACCCGCTGTGCTGGACGAGCTGGCAGAGTGCATCCCGTCATCCGAAAATACTGAGCAGGTGCTCGACCAGATTGCGCTTTCCGCTGCACTGGATTCGTTTCTCAAATCGCTTCCCGATCAGCATGCAAAGGTCTTTATGCGGCGCTATTTTTCCATGCTGGAGATCGGAGCAATCGCGGATGAGCTCGGTCTGTCCGTGAATACCGTCAAAAGCATTCTGTACAGAACCAGAGCGAAGCTGCACGATTATCTCGAAAAGGAGGAACTTTTATGAATCAGCATGATCTTCTGAAAGCGATCGGTGAAGTCTCCGAGGATGCGGTTCAGAAATATGCACTGCTGAAGAGCAAGAATTCGGATGCCGCACCGGATGATGACGACAAGGAATTTGTTATGGAGAAAAACAAATCGCACAGGATTTATTTCAGCCGTGCAGGTATTGCGGCAGCCGCCGCGCTCGTGCTCGGTCTGAATACTGCGTTCATTTATGCAGTGCATCGCATGAAGCAGGATACCGTGATGACGCCCGGCGCATCCATTGAGCAGGAGATCGAGGTGCAGACAACAAGCGCGTCGGAAGAAACAGATACGAACGATCACTGTGTGCTGCTCCCTGATGTTACGAATTGGGAGTTTGAGACAGCCAAAAGCACATTGCTCGGTCTGGGTCTGTATGTGGACCAGCGAACTTCCTATTCCGATACGGTCAGGGCAGGCCGGGTTATCTCGATCCATCCGGAAGCTCCCGCAGAAGTGAAACCCAATTCGTATGTCAGAGTCACGGTCAGTCTCGGCCCGCCCCCCTCGGCAGATACCGATCCGGATCTGGCCGGTATGACATCTGATGAAATCAGTGTAAAGCATACAGAACCTGATTTGCTGACATAATACAAATTTAGCCGATCCATTCCGAATCATAGAACCGGCAACGGTGCGGTCGCACGCATCGATGCCGGTTTATTCTATATGTATGAATTCGGGAACACCAACAGCTTTGTGCATTGCTCGCATGAAAATGTCAGTGCGTTTTTGTACAGATTTATGATTTGAATCGCATATCCGTCAGCGGATACAGGTGAATCTCGTCCGGCATTACTTTTTCCCGCGGTTCGCTTTTCGGAATGTTGACGGTGTGATGCCCTCCTGCGCCTTGAACTGCACGGCAAAATGAGCATAGGTTTCATAGCCGCAAAGCTCTGCGATCTGTGAGATCGGGTATTCTGTACAGCTGAGCAGCTCTTTGGCTTTCTGCAGCCGGAAGTCGATCAGTTCTCCGAAAATACTTTTTCCGAAATAGCGTTTATACATTCTTTGCAGGTAGCTTCTGCTGACATGCGTTCGTTCGCACAGCTTCTGCACATTCCAGTTTGATTCCGGATGCTGCTGCATTTCTTCACGTTATCGTGTTCAATTGGGTGCAACGAAAATGGCGTTCCATTCTTTGCTGATAGAATAATCCTGATTGATCAAACTTGGAATCTCATAATTTATTAAAGTGCAAAAAAGCGACCCGATCGGATCGCTTTTCCGGTATATAGCAGTGTCAGGCATTTTTTGCCGCTGAACGCAGAGTGTCTTCGATTTTCTGCGCGCGTGCAAGCGCAGTATCAATGTGATCGCAAAAATTCTCTTCACCGACGATTGCGGTCAGCCCCGCCTTTGTCATAACATGCATCGGCTGCTCATTGACATGAGAAAATACAACCTGCACATGATTCTTCTCACAGCGTCGGACAATATCCGTTAGTGCTTCTACGCCGGCAGCATCAATCGCAGGGACATTTCTCATGCGGATACACAGTACATCAATGCCGCTGTTGTCAGGCAGATACTGGAACTTGTCTGACGCTGCAAAAAACATCGGTCCGTTGATTTCAAAAACTCGAGTATTGTGCGGAATCTTTTTCAGCAGAATACTATCCGGATCGTTTTCCTCATCGTCCACATCGACCCATGTATGCGCCTCAGTTACATCCGCCATGCGTTTCATAAAGAACAGTGCAGTCAGCACCAATCCGGCGCCGATTGCCACAACCAGATCGAAGACGACAGTCAGGAAAAGCGTCACAAAGAGTACGGCAATGTCGCTCTTTGGTGCCGTTCTGACCAGATTACGGATATTTCGCCAGCCGCACATATTATACGCAACGATGAAAAGTATCGCTGCAATAGTCGGCATCGGGATCATGGAAGCATACGGCATCAGTACAATGAGAATTATCAGAACAACGATCGAGTGTACAATACCGGCAATCGGAGTTTTGCCGCCGTTTTTGACATTGGCAGCAGTACGGGCTATCGCTCCTGTCGCAGGAATTCCGCCGAACAGCGCAGAGCCGATATTCGCAGCACCCTGTGCGATAAGCTCCATATTCGGACGGTGCTTGGATCCGATCATACCGTCAGAAACGACGCAGGAAAGCAGAGATTCCACAGCCGCCAGCACAGCAATCGTAAATGCATTCGGAAGCAGTGCACGAATCCGTGCGAATGACACGACGGGCAGCGCAAATTTCGGAGGTGCAGAGGAGATCGTGTAAAGGTCACCAATCGTGTTGACATTCAGATTCGTAAGTTTGACCAGTACAGAGCCCACAATAACTGCAATCAGCGAAGCGGGAATTTTCTCCAGCTTCTTCGGCCAAAGAATCAGGATAGCCAGCGAGACACCACCAACAAGCAATGCCTGCCAGTTGATTGTTTCAGCTGATAGAAAAATCTCCTTGAGCTTATCCATAGTTTCGATCGGTGCATTTTTGAAAGTAAGCCCAAGAAAATCTTTGATTTGTCCGATCACAATCGTAACCGCTATGCCGAAAGTGAATCCGGCAGTGATCGTCCCGGGAATGTACTTAATCAGAGCGCCGAGCTTACAGAAGCCCATTATCACCAGCAGAATACCCGCCATAACAGTGGATAGTACAAGTCCGTCCATGCCCTCTGTCGCAACAATTCCTGCAACAATTGTTGCAAAAGCGGCAGTCGGGCCGGCAATCTGAACGCGGCTGCCGCCCAGGAATGAAACCAGGAATCCAGCAACGATTGCAGTATAGAGACCCTGTTCCGGATTGACTCCGGATGCCAGCGCCAGCGCAATAGAAAGCGGCAGTGCGATAATCGCAACAATGACACCGGCGATCAGATCCTTCACAAGCTGCTGCTTGGAATATGTTTTCATGACCGAGAAGAGCTTCGGCTTCAGCTTCTCGATGTTCTGCTTCGGAATTCTTTCTTCCATTTTACTAACCTCTATTCCTTTCATTCAGCAAAATTGCTTTCATATTATACTACGCAGAGAGTCGATTTTCAATAGAAAACAAAATGATCTGTGAAAATTCGGCGGAATATTCAAAAAACAGCTGTATAGGTTGAGATATAACCAGATAAATTTTAAGCTGAGAAGCGTTCATACCGTTTATTTCATAGTATTTGTCCATCATTTCTTTGGCTGAGAATACAGCATATGTCAGGTATCAACACGGTCAACTGACTCTCGGTACTGTAGCGGAAATAGAAGTATTCTGTGATATACTGGAGAATCGGAAAGGCACAACCTGCTCCGGTATGATTCACTATATTTCCACTCATCGCTGCAAAGGGTATGAGTATTTGCTGAATAACGCAAAAAGCAGGAACCAGCTGCGCCGGTACCTGCTTTTGCTATGGCAATTAATTCTCATTCGACTAAGGCATTTAAGGTAAAGAAGATTGGAATGACGAGAGACAGCCGAACCTTGATCCGGAATGCAATCCGGTACTCGGCAGTTCATTGCTATCATTGATGAATGACTCGAAGGTGACACAAGAGCCCAAGAATGCCAAGGCATACCGCTAAGCTGATAATGGTTCGTCACTAAAGCACACGCAAAACGCACGCGTGCGTTTGATTGTGGCTATTATAGCTTTTGAAATTTTTTTGCCTGCCTGATGACAAATATGCCATCATATTTTTGCGTAAAGCGAATCCGGCGGAGCAAGCGAAAACATCGCATCTCCGCCGGATTTGGCACCCTGAACCGGAATCGAACCGATGGCCTGCTGCTTAGGAG
>JAKSPK010000035.1 GCA_024404875.1 Oscillospiraceae bacterium | reverse complement strand
GCGGCTCCAGCACGGCATACTTGCCGGACTGATCGCGGAAAACCACACGCGGCTTTTCGTCCTTTTTCGGCTGGACATACCAGCAGCCGAACGGCTTTGCGTGCAGGCTTTCGCCCTCCAGCGTGACATTTGCTTCGATGCGTGAGAAGTCATTTTGTGCGCTGTTGCTGAAATACCGCTCCTTCTGCTTGCCTTTGAGCGCTTCTTCGCCGAACTTCGCCGCAGCGAGATCAGCCTTGACCGGATCGTAGCCGAACTGCGTCTGAATCTGCTGGGATACGGTTGCCTTATCCGGAATCTCATCGAAAGAGATTTCTCTGCCGGAATGCAGATCTTTCAGGGTATAGAAGCCGTTTTCGTCCTTGTCAAAGGAAAACTGTCTCTCGACTTCTTTGCACTTTGCTACAAATTCTTCGCGGACGATGCGTATAGCATCCTGTTGCTTCACATCATGCAGGCAATACTGATCTCCGGACTTCGTCTCAACGAACACCGCAGGCAGGTCATGGGCTTTCAGCATCGCTGTCAGGTGGGGGACTTCCCACGGCTGCACCTTGAAATTACCGAGTGTTTCCGGCTGCGCAGCGATCTTCTCCTTGATGCACTCCGTATAGATTTGCTTGAAAATGGGCAGATCGCCGCTGCGGACATTGGCATAAAGGTTGTTTTTGCCCTGGGTATTCGTAAAAGCAACGGGGATGCCATACTTCTTAGCTGCGCGGGCAATCGCTTTTCTATCTTCCTGTGAAATGCCGTGCTGTGACACGGATAGTGATTCGCCGGTATTGCGGGCATTTTCGGCAAGGTCTTTTAATGACACTTCGCCGGGCTTGATGCCTGTCAGGTTTGTTGCCGACACATTCGGCGGTTTGTTTTTTTTCGGAGCCTGGCTGCCGCCTTCTGTCGCTTTCATCTGCGCTTTTGCTCTGGCACGGTCATGCTCCATGCCGAGCAGCTCGCGGAACAGTCTGCCGATGGAATCCAGCACCGACTTGAAGGCAGAAAGTGCCGCTTCTGCTGCCTTTTCCGACACCTGCATCGAAACGGCGGTTACATCTTCGCTCATGTTCAATCTTCATCCCTCCTGTCAAATGGGCATAAAAATAGCCCGGTATTATAATAGTAGATAGGATTTGCGCATCATAATACCGGGCTTGAAAAGAAATATTCAGTTGTCAAGGTGCTTTTATCGGCAAGAATTCGAGCTGATTTCTGGAATGTTTTTGCCGATAGCGGTCTGCGATCAGTCATTTTCGGACTGATAGAACAGCTTTTCTGTTTCGTCCGCCTCCACAACAGTCAGTACAAGAAGCTGGGGCTCATGCCGGTTGTAACTAATGAGCGGCGCACACTCGTCATCGACAAGCACGCCGCAAACCTGCGGGAGCAAATCATCATTCAGCATGAAAACGGAATCGTCCATCGGAGTATCCTCATCATTGGAATCTGGTTCGTACACGCCGGGAATCTCATACGGGTTGAAGTCAGGACAGGTGTCGATGTACCGTTGCAGACTGTTCGCCTCGATATAGTACTTGCCGTTTTCGTCCTTGAGTACGAGAAACGGTCTGCCGCTGCAATAGGCACGCTGACAGATTCGGTTCATGAAGGGCAGACAATATCCGAGCTTCGCAGCAACGGCAGGCATAGAATAGAGTTTCAGAGTCATGGTCATTTCCATATGTGTTTCCTCCTATTTCTTGTATGCTCCGAATCGGAGCATGATCTTGTTTTGCCTGCTCTTTTGGCAGGCGGATGACTGATTTTTCGGTTTACATCGGCATCACCTCCGGCGACAGGGCAAAGAAAAAGCCCGGAAGTTCATGGATAGAAGCCCGGGCAGATAGGGTGATATTCGGTTGTAAATCATGCTTTTCAATTCGTCATTTTGCACATAGTGAATTCGGAAAGCGGCAGTGAAGCCCCTTTCAAATGAGCCTATTCATAGTTCCCGCAAAATACGGTATCAAAAACGACGCATTTACGAATGTTTCCACACAGTTGAGGGCTAGTGTATGCGATTTGTGGGAACTTTTATGTGGGAACTTTCGTGGGAACTCTTGTGGGAACTACCCCTGAAAATGGGCTCAAAATGCGGTATTTTCATGCCGAATCCGGAAAGAATTTTCCAGCGTAAAAGCATGAAAAAGTCCCTAGATGCGTGATTTTCAAGCATCTAGGGACTTTCGCAAAAATGGAGACAGAGGGACTCGAACCCGCGACCTCACGGATGTGAACCGTGCGCTCTAACCAGCTGAGCTATGCCTCCAAGTGATTACCCAAATATTATACCATATGGAGAAGAATTTGTCAACCCCCGCTGAAAAGTTTTTTTAGCGGGGGTTGATATCAGATAGCTGAATCGGATTTGGGCTTGGTAATCGCCCAGCCGAAAACTGTTCCGCAGAGACCGCCGATGATATGTCCCATTTGCGAGACTCCGTCATTCGGCTGTGCAATACCGTTAATGATTTCGCCGCTGAGGAAGATCACTGCGACAAGGATCAGCGTGATCGGGATACCGTCTTTGCGAAGATTGGTAAAGGAACTGAGCAGGATCAGCATAAACGCAATACCGCTTGCGCCGAGCAATGCGGTGCCGGGGCAGAAAATGATCTGCACAAGTGCGGTAACGAATGCTGTCATTGCCATCATCTTCAGCAGCGGTTTTGAGCCGTATTTTTCCTCCAGCATCGGGCCGATCAGCAGGATGATCGTAAAATTGCCGATAAAATGTGCATAGTTTGCGTGTCCGAGCACATAGGTGAACATCCGGAGATATGTCAGCGGATTGAGCAGACTGCTGCGGTAAACGGAGAACAGCAGCGTATTTGCTGCGCCTTTTGTCAGTGTGCTGACGATCAGCGCGGCTGCGGAAAGCAGCGTCATCGTCAGGATTACCGGTGAATTATACTGAAATTTGCTGATTATCTTTTTCATGTCGAACGCCTCCTTACGCACTATTATAACACAATATATTGAAAAAAGCAATGGCGGCAGTATGAATGATTGGTGAAAAAAGCCGCACTGTTTTGCAGTGCGGCAGAAAGAATATACAATTCAGTCATTCAATCATTCATGCGCGTTCGGTCTGTATCAGATCAGCTTGGCAATCTTCTGTAGGATCAGACCGGTGTCATCTGTATCCGGTGCGCCGCTGGCGTTCATATCTGCATTCCGCTTTCCCTGCGCATCAATCACAGCATTAATATCTTCGGCGAGATAACGGGCGAGGAGGACTGCATCTTCGACATCGACTTCCTTATCGAGATTGACATCGCCGAGCAGATCTGCATTGTCGGACTCCTTGACGGTCGTGGTCGTTGTGCCGGAAACCGGCTTAACAGTTGTCTGGAAGAGATCTTCCGGCAACTCATCGAGCGTAATGCAAAAATCGCTGAGGTAAACCTTTTTCAGTTCATCGAGATCCTGATACTCTTCGCCGATGACGAATGGATCCTGATCGGTGTTGTACCACGGGCAGAAATACAGCCAATTTGCGTGCTCAACCTGCAGGTTCGTCAGGCTCGGAACGGTGCTGTTCTCAGCCATCGCGACCATCTTCTTGCCGTCCACATAGCCGACGAGCTGATAGAAGATGCCGGATTCTGCGTCGAGGTTCGGGCCGGAGGTCTTGCCGTCATGACGGTTGTAAACGGTGTTGTACTTGTCGTATGCGACGATATCGACTCTGTCGTCGCCGGAATACCACAGCGCGGAATCATCCGACCATGTATACAGATTCTGTTCCCAGATGAGGTTGTGCAGGCCGTATTCGTTCGTCAGCGTATCCTGGAGATATGCCCAGAGCTGCTTGTAGACCTCTGTACCCTCCTTTGCCCACCAGAACCATGCACCCTTGCCGTCCTTACCGCCGTTGCCTTCAGCCTCGTGGAACGGACGGAAGATCAGCGGAACATTTGCTTCCTGTAATTTGAGCAGTTCTTTTGCGAGATTGTCCATGCAGAGCCTGAAATACTCATATTCGGTCGTGCCTTCCTTGAGACAGTTTGCCGTGACGAAATCGGTTTTTTCGCTGTAGGTTGTTCTGCCGAAATCGAGCGGCTCACCGAGGGTATAATCTGCGAGAACAGTCGGGACATTGATATGCCACGATGCAGTGCAGATGCCGCCTTTTTCATTTGTCCATTCGATCATTCTGTCCGCAACGCCGTCATCCCATGCATAGCACGGGCAGTAGCTTCCGAAATCGAAGCCCTGAATGGCCGGATATTTACCGGTGAGATCATAGATGAGGTTGACATCGTTGTTATAATTATTATAGGTGTAGTTATGATTCTGGGTACTGAAAGTATAGACCTGACCGTCCGGGCCGGTGCAGTGCCAGTAGAATTCATTGCCCTGCTCGTCCTTATCCTTGCTGTCGCGGTCGATCACATATTCCACGCCGTTGGTATCCTTGCAGGTATCCGTGGCTGCGTCATATCGGATCGTAGTCTGGACGGAATTGCCGCCGCCGTAGATCTGCTGCTGACCGGAAAGCATCTGCTTGCCGTATACACTCTGGAGATAGGCCATGAGCGCCTTCGTCTCCGGTGTTGCGTCCTTATCGCAGGTCTCTGCGGTCGCCGTGCTGAGATCAGGAAATACTGCCGGAGAGATCGTCACATAGTCGATCGCCATGTAGCCGTATTTACTGACGAACTTGATCGTGTTTTCGCCTTTGCTGAGCCGCACCATACCGAAATCGAAATCCGTCCACTTGTCTGCGTAGGGTACGGTCTTGTGGTACTCACTGCCGTTCACCTCGACTGTCTGATAGCGTCCGTTCTCATCGAGAATCTGTGCGCCGCGGACGATGATCTGGTACATTCCGTCGTCGGGAACCGTCATGGTGATCGTGCCGGAACTGCTGGTGAGATAGAAGAAGCCCTCGCCGCTGTAGTCCGAGATCTGGTTCTCGTAAATGGAGGTCCAGAGTGTTGCACCCTCCATGTCCTCGCCCTCAACGCGAAATGGTTCTGCGTTATCGGCCGCTGTGACTGGCAGTGCGCAGAGTGCGCCGCAGGCGATGACTGCTGCCGAAATACCTGCGGTCATCCGTTTGGTAAATTCTTGCATTGAAAATCGCTCCCCTCAAATTTTCACATGACAATGCTGCGAAATATTCGCAGTTTCTTACGGTATAATTATATCATAAATGCACAAAGGATGCAACAGTTTCACAAGAATTCTCTTTCATGTGCAAACAAAAAGTGTGCAAAAAATCGATAAACTATCCAGAATGCACAGAGCCAAATTAACGGAATCACTTTTTTTATGAAAGCGATGCACGAAAACCGCCCGACTGATCGTTTTATAGGTGAAGGGCGGAATAAAAAACGCTCTTGCAGCGCGCTGATACTGACAAACGGAGGTGATCGGAATATGGAGCAGCTCAGCTTTGAATCGCTGATGACGGATAATTATGATACGCTGCTGCGCATTGCAGTGCAGCATACCGGAAACCGTGCAGAAGCAGAGGATATCGTACAGGAGACCTTTCTGAAGCTGCTGGAATCCGGCAGAAGCTTCAGCGATCCGGAAAGCGCAAAGGCGTTCCTGATCCGGTCGGCGGTCAACCGCTGCTTTGATTATCTCAGATCCGCCCGCCATCGGAAAAACATTGCCCTGACAGATGCGGCGGAAAATGCACTGCCGCCTGACTGCGGCGGCTTCCCGAGTGAAGAGACGCAGGCAGTGCTGGAGGCAGTCAGAGCACTGAAACCGAAGTACCGGAATGTGATCTATCTCTATTATTATGAGGATTACTCGATCCGCGAGATCGCAGCGATTCTGCATAAAAGCAGCAATACTGTCAGCTCATGGCTGACCAGAGCAAGAAAGCAGCTGAGGGAGGTTTTGCAGGATGAACAAAACGAGTTATCGGAAAGCCATGAGGCAAATATCCACCGAAAAGGAGGAAATTCTTATGAAGGCAAAGCAGATACAGGCGCAGTTTGATGCGCAGAGCAGAAATGAGATCCGGCACCGCAGCGCGAAGCGCAGCTGGATGACCGGTCTGGCGGCAGCGGCAGCCGTGCTGGTGTTCGGCACTGTGACCGTGGGCGCTGTGAACAACTGGGACTATTCCGCCGCATTCAGCAAGTATTTTTCAGAGAAATCCGGCACGCAGACAGCGTTCGATTTCTCCGGCATGGGACTGGACATCGGCGAGACAATCGAGGGCGAAGGCTTTATGCTGACCGTGCAGGCTGTCATGGCTGACGCAAGCAATTTATATATCGCCTATGATGTTGAACTGAGCGATGAGATCAATGCAGAGATCGCCTACGCTGATGATGCAGAGATGCAGGTTTATCTGAACGGAGCACTCCTTTCTCCGGATGAAGAATATCCCTTGAATCAGGGCGGTGCATCGCCGATTGCTGTGCGGGATGAAGACGGTGTCTGGCACTGTATGGACGTGATTGCAATGGAATTCGGAATGGATCTGGAAGGAAAGCAGCTTCAGCTTTTCTGGAATGATTGGAATCTGGATGAAGAGATGCCTGCGCCGGGCAGCATCTTTTACGGATTTGATGAGGCTGGAGCAAATGGCAGCTGTATAAATCTCACAGTACCGGAGAAGCTTGACCTCTGCTACGATCTGACCGGCATCACCGTGCAGCAGGGCATGGTCAGGGAATTCGGACAAACCCTGCCGAATGATGCGAACGGGAATGTCTTTGATTCGGTGACTGTGACGCCTTTCATGCTAAAATTTGAAAGCACAGGTCATAGCTATGGCAATGTGGCAGAGCCGCAGTTTGGCATGGTCTGGGGTGACGACCGTGAATCCGTCGAATTTACTGCAGTATACGCAAACGGTACCGAAATCGAGCTGAAACCGATCGGTCCCGGCGGCGACGGCATCAGCAGTCAGTCCTGGCGGAATCCGGATGGAGGCTATGACTGGAAGCTCGACAAGGAATACTATTTCGCGACGCCGTTCACGCTGGACGGTCTGACCGAGATCCGCCTCAACGGACGCATCATCACGATCGCATAACGCATAGACACAGAAAACCGCCTCACGGCTGATGTGAGGCGGTTTTTCATATTTCAGAGAGAATGGTCAAAGAGCGGAGTCGAGAAGTAACGCTCCGCTGTGTCGGGCAGGATCGTCACGACAGTCTTGCCCGCACCGAGCTTCTCCGCGAGCTTCAATGCAGCCGCAACATTCGTACCGCTGGAGATGCCGCACATGATGCCCTCCAGCGATGCAAGCTGCTGTGCCGTTCTGATCGCGTCCTCATCGGTGACAATGTGGATATGACTGTAAATATCGCGGTTGAGAATGTGCGGGATGATACCGTCGCCGATGCCCATTTGCAGATGTGTACCGACTGTTCCGCCCGCGAGGATCGCCGCGTGTTCCGGCTCGACCGCCCAGATCTCCATATCAGGATTCTGCGATTTCAGCGTTTCGCCGATACCGGTGATCGTGCCGCCGGTGCCGATGCCGGAGCAGAAGCCGTCGATCTTTCCGGCGGTCTGTTCGAGGATCTCCAATGCAGTGTTATATTTATGCGCATAGATATTGTTCGGATTTTCAAATTGCTGCGGAACGAAAATCCTCGGATCCTTTTCCTGCATTTCCAGCGCAGTATCAAGACAATTCTGGATGCACTTGCCGATATCGCCGTCATCATGGATGAGGATGACTGATGCGCCGTAATGTTCGACGAGTTTCCGCCGCTCTTCGCTGACGGAATCCGGCATAACGATAATAGTCTGATAGCCGCGGACTGCGCCGACGAGTGCAAGCCCGATGCCCTGGTTGCCGCTGGTCGGCTCAACAATGATCGTATCCGGCTTGATGCGGCCTTCGCGCTCTGCCGCCAGGATCATGTTATAGGCGGTGCGTGTCTTGATTGAGCCGCCGACATTCAGTCCCTCAAATTTGACAAGGATTTCGGCATAGCCCGGCTTGGTGATGCGATTCAGGCGGATCATGGGCGTATGTCCCATTGCCTCAAGAATATTCTGATAAATCATACTGTTCTCCGTTTCTGAAATAATCTCAGTCTATTATACCATGCGGCACAGAAAAATGCAAGTGTTTCAGGCAGCATCGCACCAAACCACGCCTGAGAGGTTGGCGGCAAATCTGCTTTGTGCGGGAATTACGTATGCAGCCGCATCCGGATTCCGCGCAGAATCTGTGCGTACGCGGCAGCGGCAGTTTCCTTGGAGACGGGCTTTGCATTTTCCAGCGGGTACGGGATGCCGAGCGCTTCATATTTGCGTCTGCCGAGATCATGATAGGGAAGAACATCCAGTCCTTTCAGCGAACGCAGTCCGCTGAGAAAGTTGCCGAGCCGGTGCTGTTCATCCGGATCGTCCGTCCAGCCCGGTACAATGACATGCCGGATCCAGAGCGGGACACCTTTTTCACTGATAAACTTTGCAAATGCGAGGATATTTGCATTACTGCGTCCGGTGAGCTGCCGGTGTCTGTCATCGTCGATGTGCTTGATATCGAGCATGACAAGATCCGTAACGGCGAGGATCTTTTCGGCCGCCTGCGGGTGTGCCGGATCGAAGCAGATGCCGGAGGTATCGAGGCAGGTGTGGATCTGATTTGCATGGGCGCGGGTGAACAGTTCGGTCAGGAATTCCGGCTGGAGCATAGGCTCGCCGCCGGTCGCGGTGATGCCGCCTTTGACATAATACTGCTGATTGCGGAGATATTGCGCGATCAGTTCCCCTGCGTCTGCCTGTATATGCGGCGCAGTTTCCCATGTGTCAGGATTGTGGCAGTAGAGGCAGCGCATCGGGCAGCCCTGAAAGAATACAACGAACCGGATGCCGGGGCCGTCTACTGTGCCGAAGGTCTCAACAGAATGTAGATTACCGTTCATATGATTTCTCCATAAGCAAAGCCCGCCGTGCCGGACAGCGGGCTTGGTGTATTGCACATCAGAGGGTTTCGTGGAAGGTGCGGGAGATGACATCATCCTGTTGCTCCTTCGTCAGCTTCGTAAAGTTGACGGCATAGCCGGAAACGCGGACGGTCAGCTGCGGATAATTTTCCGGATGTGCCTGTGCATCCAGCAGAGTTTCCCGCGTAAATACATTGACATTCAGGTGGTGGCCGCTCTTTTCGGTGTAGCCGTCGAGCAATGCCACGAGGTTTTCGATCTGCTGTTCATTTTCCATGCTGTTAGCTCCTTTCAGAGAAGATCGCTGTCGGAGTCATCGCCGGACTCCGCATCAGCATCGTCATCAAACTCAAAATTCGGGACGGCACAGGGACCGGTCATGCCGCAGGCAGTGCTGCTGACGGTCTGTACCTTTGTTTCGGCGCCGACTGTGACATTGATATGCTGGGATCCTTCGTCCATGAGCCGATCGATCATCGTCAGCAAATCATCTTCGGTGAGTGACTTCTGTTCAGTAGTCGGTTTCATCATCGTCCTCCTGACGCAGACGGTCGAGATCCAGAGCGCCGGAGAACAGTCTGTCATCCTTGCCGAGCGCATCCGGGATAATGGAAAAGGTATTGGAGATGCCGTCCTGCGCATGGCGGAACGGGATCTTCGAGACGGAGGAAAGAGACGCGACTGCGCCGCGGGTATCTCTGCCGTGCATCGGGTTCGCGCCCGGTGCGAGCGGAACACCCTGCTTTCTGCCGTCCGGTGTATTGCCGGTCTTTTTGCCGTAGACGACATTCGAGGTGATCGTGAGGATGCTCATGGTCGGGATGCTGTCGCGGTAGGTGTGATGCTTGCGGATCTTGTCGATGAACCGCCGGACGATATCGACTGCGATCTGATCGACGAGATCATCGTCGTTGCCGTATTTCGGATAATCGCCCTCGACTTCGTAGTCAACGACGATGCCGTTTTCATCGCGGATGCAGCGCACCTTTGCATATTTGATCGCGCTGAGCGAATCTGCTACGACGGAAAGTCCGGCGATACCGGTCGCGAAATAGCGCTTGACATCGCGGTCATGCAGTGCCATCTGGAGCTTTTCGTAGCAGTATTTGTCATGCATATAATGGATGATATTCAGAGTATTGACATAAAGGCCTGCGAGCCATTCCATCATCTGGTCATACTTGTCCATGACATCGTCAAAGTCGAGATAATCGCCGGTCACAGGGCGGTATTTCGGGCCGATCTGAATTTTCAGTATTTCATCTACGCCGCCGTTGATTGCATAAAGCAGACATTTTGCGAGATTCGCTCTTGCGCCGAAGAACTGCATCTCCTTGCCGACACGCATCGAGGAAACGCAGCAGGCGATCGCGTAATCATCGCCGTGCGTGACGCGCATCAGATCGTCATTCTCATACTGGATCGACGATGTGCGGATCGACATTTTTGCGCAGAAGCGCTTGAAATTGAACGGGAGTTTCCGGCTCCAGAGAACGGTCATATTCGGCTCCGGCGCAGTGCCGAGATTATTGAGCGTGTTGAGATAGCGGAAAGAATTCTTCGTGACAAGATGCTGGCCGTCCACGCTGAGGCCGCCGATCGACTCCGTTACCCATGTCGGATCACCGGAGAACAGCGAATTGTATTCCGGTGTCCGCGCAAACCTGACAAGGCGCAGCTTCATGATGAAATGGTCAATCAGCTCCTGTGCATCGGATTCGGTGATGAGGCCGCGGTTAAGGTCGCGCTGGATATAGATATCAAGGAAGGTCGAGGTTCGGCCAAGGCTCATTGCCGCGCCGTTCTGCTCCTTGACTGCAGCGAGATAGCCGAAATAGAGCCACTGTACCGCCTCCTGCGCATTCTCTGCGGGGCGGGAGATATCAAAGCCGTAGATGCGGCCGAGCTCACGCAGCTCCTCCAAGGCGCGGATTTGCTCGGAAAGCTCCTCGCGCAGACGGATATTTTTGGAGGTCATGCGGACAAAGTGTGTTTCCTTCTGATGCTCCTTGTCCGCGATCAGCATATCAATGCCGTAGAGGGCGACTCTGCGGTAATCGCCGATGATCCGGCCGCGGCCGTAGGCATCGGGGAGACCGGTGAGGATCGCAGATTTCCTCGCAAGGCGCATCTCCGGTGTATACGCATCAAAAACGCCCTGATTATGCGTTTTTCTGTGCTTCGTGAAGGTCTCAACGACTGACGGATCTACCTCATAGCCGTAAGCCTTGCAGGCCATCTGTGACATGCGGATGCCGCCAAAAGGCTGGAGACTGCGCTTGAAGGGCTTGTCAGTCTGCAAGCCAACGATCTTTTCCAGATCCTTATTCAGATACCCTGGGCCGTGCGAGGTGATCGACGAGATGATCTTTGTGTCCATATCAAGGACACCGCCCGCCTCGCGCTCCTGCTTGGCAAGCTCTGTGACTTGCGCCCAAAGCAGCTTTGTAGCTTCGGTCGGGCCGGCAAGGAAGCCCTCGTCGCCGTCATAGGGTGTAAAGTTGCTGCGGATGAAATCTCTTGTATTGACAGATGTGGTGCACCATCTGCCGGGTGTGAAGCCTTCCCATTCCGGTGCGAATTCTTTGAACATGAGCGGTCGTCCTTTCATCTTGAGAATCCTGAATTCGTATTATAAGGCAACACCGTATGAAGCTCGCCTGACGGATTGACATCACATCTGCGTACATATATTCGTCTTTTTGCATGGATATTCTGTTTCTATGCAATCTGTCGAAAAATCTGACTGCGCATCTGTAACGCCGGCTCGGTGCGGTATTGCATTCATTATTATAGCACAAACCTGTGCAAAATGCAACTGGATACATGGTGCGGATAACTGTATGATTTCCACAAACCGCCAAACCATGTATGAGTATGAGGGCCTTATTTGATATTATTATGATATATCAGATCGAGCCCTTTGAGGAGCAGCTCGTCATCAACGGTAATTTTGTGGCGGCAGTAGGGGACGATCAAATGCGCGAGACTGCCGTTTGCAATGATCGCGGCCGGTTCGCCAAGCTCGTCCTCAATGCGGTCAAGGAGCGCGTCGATCGCGCCGGCATTGCCGTAGACGACCCCCGCCTGCATCGCGGCCATCGTATCCGACTGGATGACCTTTTTCGGTGCTGTGAGCTGAATGCCGGGGAGCTGCGCCGTACCGGATTCCAGCGATTCCAATGCGAGAGCGACGCCGGGATAGAGTGCGCCGCCGAGGAAACGCTTTTCTCTGTCGATGACCGTGAATGCGGTCGCAGTACCCATGTCAATGACAATCGCGGGCGCGCCGTAATATGCGATTGCCGCAGCTGCGCCGGCGACGAGGTCTGCACCGACATTCTCCCGGATGCTGCGGATGCCGGTTTTGATACCGGGTCCCAGAATCATCGGCGTAAGGCCGGTCAGCTTCCGCACTGCCTGGGCGAGCAGATCGGTCAGCGGCGGTACGACACTCGCAATGATCGCTCCGTGCAGGGATTCCGGCTCGGCATTGTGAAGCTTTAAGACAGTCTTGACCAGCACTGCGAATTCGAGATCGGTCTTGCGCCGGTCGGAATGCATCCGCTCGACAAATTCAACGCGGTGGTCATTGGAGCAGCCGATACAGATATTTGAGTTTCCGATATCAATCGTGAGAATCTTCATTTTCAATTCCCCCTTCTGCGGACAGCATCGCCCGCTGGATATGTTTGATGTACCAATGAAATCCTGAAAATATAGATGAACAGTTTTTGCCGTGAAGCAAGGCAAAGCTTTCTATTGCAGTTTTACGGCAAAAGGTCGGGCATATCATTTCAGGAGATAGTTGCAATAACAATATTATACCACAGGATCCGCCTTTTGTCTATATCCGGTTCCGGAGCCGTAAGCCTGTTGCAATTTGGCGTTTCATGTGATATAATAGTCATAGATCAGCAGGAGAGGAGAATAACAAGTGGCAAAGCAACAAAAAACAAACGCAATGCGGATTCTCGAACAGAAACAGCTGCCGCATACTGTCAATTTCTATGAATGCGGCGAATTTACGGATGCTGTGCAGATCGCGGAAATGCTCGGACAGGATCCCGAACGGACTTTCAAGACGCTGATGTGCGTCGGAAAGAGCGGTGCATACTATGCCTTCGTGATGCAGGGAACTGCTGAAATGGATCTCAAAAAAGCCGCTGCAGCGGCCGGCGAAAAGTCGATCGCGCTGCTGCCTGTCAAGGAGATCCTTGCTGTGACCGGCTATATCCGCGGCGGCTGTACATCAATCGGTATGAAGAAGAATTATCCGGTCTTCCTTGATGAAACCGCTATGCTCTATGATGAGATCATCGTCAGCGGCGGGCGACTCGGAACGCAGATTTTTCTCAGCCCCGATACGCTGCTTGCCGCAACGGACGGCAAGATGGCGGATCTGCAAATGTGAACACTGTCCGATTGGAACAGAAAGCTGCAAATTTCACCGCGGTACTTGACAATTTTTTCGATATCGGGTATAATAAGCACAGCCTTATCATGAGCGGCGGAGGAAACGGGTCCTGTGAAGCCGCGGCAACCCCGTCGGTCAGACGGACGGTGCCAAGTCCTGCGGCGTTCTGCGCCGGAAGATGAGGAACATTTGAAAAATGATTGGGCGGCAATATATATGCTGCCCTTTTTTTGTAATCATGATGCGGCAAATTCAAGGAGGTATATTTCATGAAACGCTTTTTCACATCGGAATCTGTGACTGAGGGGCATCCCGATAAGATCTGTGACCAGATCTCGGATGCAGTGCTGGACGCGATTCTCGAGCAGGATCCTGCCGGCAGAGTTGCCTGCGAGACCTGCACGACGACCGGTATGGTCATGATCATGGGCGAGATCTCGACGACCGCACAGGTTGATATTCCTGCGATCGCACGCAAGGTCATCGTTGACATCGGTTATGACCGCGCAAAGTACGGCTTTGACGGCCATACCTGCTCGATTCTGACTTCGATCGACCAGCAGTCCGGCGATATCGCACAGGGCGTTGATTCTGCGCAGGATTCCGGCGAAAATGAAGACGAGCAGGGCGCAGGCGACCAGGGCATGATGTTTGGCTTTGCCTGCGATGAGACCGCAGAGCTGATGCCGCTGCCGATTTCGCTGGCACATAAGCTCGCGCTCCGCCTGACCGCAGTCCGCAAGGACGGAACGCTCAAATATCTCCGTCCGGACGGCAAGACACAGGTCACGGTTGAATATGAGAACGACAAGCCGGTTCGTGTGGATACTGTCGTCATCTCGACGCAGCATTCCGCTTCCGTCGATCTTTCTCAGATCCGCGAAGATCTGATCGACCTCGTAATCAAGCCGACGGTTCCGGCGGGACTGATGGACGGGAATACGAAGATCTTTGTCAACCCGACCGGCAGATTTGTGATCGGCGGCCCGCAGGGTGACTCCGGTCTGACAGGCAGAAAGATCATCGTTGATACCTACGGCGGATATTCCCGCCACGGCGGCGGCGCATTTTCCGGCAAGGATCCGTCGAAGGTTGACCGCTCTGCTGCATATATGACGCGTTACATCGCCAAGAACATTGTTGCAGCCGGACTCGCAAACCGCTGCGAGGTACAGCTTGCTTATGCGATTGGTGTTGCGAAGCCGGTTTCGGTCTTTGTCGAGACATTCGGCACCGGCGTCGTAGATGAGGAAAAGCTGGCAAATGCTGTTGCTGAGGTCTTTGATCTGCGTCCGTCCGGTATCATCCGCACGCTGGATCTCTGTAAGCCGCAGTACCAGAAGCTCGCTGCATACGGTCACATGGGCAGAGAGGATCTGCTGCCGGCATGGGAGCGCACGGATATGACTGAGGCGCTGAAGGCCGCTGTTGCGAAATAATCTGAACAAAACAAAAACGGAGTCTGTGTGGATGCAGACTCCGTTTTATTTTATTCCTGCGCGAGCAGCCGGTCAGCCCGATTTCGGATGAATGCCGGAGCAGCGCCGCTCAGTTGTGCCAGCTCATACTGAAGCAACATGGCTGCCTTCCGTTTTGGGCGGCTCTGCTAGCTTTTCGCGTGCGATTGAGAGCATCAGCCGGATACGGTTCTGCTGATTGACACGCGTTGCGCCGGGATCATAGTCGATTGCGCAGATATTGGCATCATGATATTTTTCGGTCATGCCGCGGATCATGCCCTTGCCGACGATGTGATTCGGGAGACAGCCGAACGGCTGAACGCAGACGATATTGCTGTAACCCTTTTCGATCAGCTCGGCCATTTCAGCGGTCAGCAGCCAGCCTTCACCCATGCAGACACCGCTGCTGATTGTCTGTTCGCCAAGTTTTTTCAGCTTCGGGAACGGGATCGGCTTCGCGAACTGCGGATAATCCTCCAGCACGCGGAGCATGATTTTTTCGAGCATTTCAACATATTGAACCGCGAGCCGGCTGAACACTACGCCTTTACGGTCACCGTAGAGACGATAGTTTTCGCGGCCGATATTCAGGCTGTATAGTGCGAAGCCGAGAATACCCGGCACCATGACCTCAGCGCCCTGCTCGACCAGAAAATCCGGCAGATGATCGTTTCCGAAATCGGCGTATTTGACATAGAGCTCGCCGACGATGCCGACCTTCGGCTTGACGGTTTTTCGGATCGGGACGGCGGCATAATCTGCGGCGATTGCGCGGAAATTCTTCCGGATCGCGGAGAATGTCAGCCCCTTGTTTTCGCGGATCTGATCGGTCAGTGCCACGCGCCATTTTTCCATGATTGCTTTCGCCGCACCAGATTGGGTTTCGTAGGGGAGTACCTGATTGCGCAGCAGCATTATAAAATCGCCGTACAGCCATGTGATGAGTCCCTTGAGGAACATCAGCGGGGTAATACTGAAGCCGCTGTTTTTCTCGATGCCGCCGAAATTGACTGAGACCACCGGCACATATTCGAGGCCGGCTTTTTTCAGCGCCTTGCGGAGCATATGCACATAATTCGAGGCACGGCAGCCGCCGCCGGTCTGATAAAGCATGAGCGCGGAGCGTTTCGGGTCGAAATTGCCCGATTCCAGCGCATAGATAAGCTGTCCGATGACGACGATTGCCGGATAGCAGGCATCATTGTGGACATATTTCAGACCGGTATCAATGACTTTCTGCCCGGAGTAATCGAGAAATTCAACCATATATCCCGCATCACGGAAGACCGATCCCATCAGGCTGAAATGCACCGGCAGCGCATTGGGAATCAGGATCGTATGTGTTTTTTTCATTTCCGGGGTAAAATCCGGATAGAGTTCGTTTGTTGCCAAAATGACACATCCTTTGATTATGAGTTTGCGGGCTCTGCCGCCGCGAAAAGACTGCGCAGGCGGATTTTCGCCGCACCGGAATTTGTGACCTCGTCGATTTTGATCTGTGTGTAGATCCGGCCGGCTTTTTCGAGGATCGAGCGAACCTCGTCGGTCGTGACAGCATCGACGCCGCAGCCGAAGGACACGAACTGTACCAGATGAATCTGTTCCTCCGGCAGCGATTCAGCGACATATTTCGCCGCGAGATACAGCCGCGCATGATATGTCCACTGATTGAGAACTGTTGTGCGGAACGGTGCCATATTGCAGGCCACCGCATCCTCACTCACGACGACAGCGCCGAGTCCGCAGATCAGCTTGTCGAGCGCATGATTGACTTCCGGATCAACATGATAGGGCCGCCCGGCCAGCACGATCACCGGCATATTCTTTATCCGCGCGATCTCCATAAACTCGGTCGCCTTCTGCCGGACTGCGGCCATATAAGCGGCATATTCGCGGAAAGCGGAATCGGATGCCTGTTTGACACGCTTGACTGTGATATCCGTAAAGCCGTGCTTCTGCATAATCTCGCTGAATTTTGCAGGAAATGCCCGGCGGTTGTGAATGCCGACAAAATCATGGATATATGTGACATTGCGCAGCGCCTTGATATTGATATTCGCGACCTCCGGATAATAGGCGACGACCGGACAATTATAATGATTGTCGCCTGCACCCTCATCGACATTATAGCTCATGCACGGATAGAAGACCGCATCGGGCTTCTGTGCCAGCAATGCTTCGATATGGCCGTGCAGCAGTTTTGCAGGAAAGCAGATTGTATCCGAGGGGATTGTGTGCTGACCTGCGAGATAGAGCGCGCGTGTTGAATCCGGCGAGACGATTACATGAAAGCCGAGCTCGGTCAGGAGTGTGTGCCAGAAGGGGAGAAGTTCATACATATTCAGTGCCAGCGGAATGCCGATGACCTTCTGACCGGCTTTTTTCTCGCCGCTTCGGTATTTTGCAAGCAGCTTGCGTTTTTCCTCATAAAGATTGCATACGGTCTGCGGCGTTTGATTGCCGAGCGGCTTCTCGCAGCGGTTTCCGGCGATGAATGTCCGCTTGCCGCCGAAGGAATTGACTGTGAGCTGACAGTGATTCTCACAGCCTTGGCAGGTGACGGTTTTGACGGAATGCGTAAAACTGCGCAGCTGCTCAGGATTCAGCAGATTCTGACTGCTGTTCTTATGGCGCATGGAATAGAGCGCGGCGCCGTAAGCTCCCATGACGCCGGAGATCTCCGGCCGGATGACATTCTGTTTCAGCTCTTTTTCAAACGCACGCAGCACGGCATCATTGAGAAATGTTCCGCCCTGCACAACGATATGTTTGCCAAGTTCCGATGCATTGGCGCAGCGGATGACCTTATACAGCGCATTTTTCACGACGCTGACCGAAAGACCTGCGGAAATATTCTCGACAGATGCGCCGTCTTTCTGTGCCTGTTTGACCGAGCTGTTCATGAATACCGTACAGCGCGAACCGAGATCGACCGGATGATCGGCAAAAAGTCCGAGCTTTGCAAAATCCGAGATGCTGTAATTCATCGCTTCTGCGAAAGTTTGCAGGAACGAGCCGCAGCCGGAGGAACAGGCTTCGTTCAGAAAGATATTGTCGATTGCATGATTGTGGATGCGGAAGCATTTGATATCCTGTCCGCCGATGTCGATGATGAAATCCACATCCGGCAGGAATTTCTGCGCGGCGGTATAATGCGCGATTGTTTCGACAACGCCGCAGTCGATTCCGAATGCCTCTTTGATGATATCCTCGCCATAGCCGGTGACAGCGGATCCTGCGAAACGGATATCCGGATAGGTCTCGTACAGATGCATCAGATAGCTGCGAACTGCCGGAACCGGGTTGCCTTTGTTTGACTGATAAAACTGATCGAGAATATTGCCCTCTGCGTCCGTAACGACCGCCTTGACCGTTGTGGATCCGGCGTCGATGCCGAGAAACATACCACCATTCGGCTTGTCGATATAGCGGATATGCGCAGAGTTGCTGCGGTGCCGCTCACAGAACGCATCATATTCCTCATGCGAAGCAAAGAGCGGCTGCATCGTGATATACGATCCAGATGCGGAATAGGCCTCGGCTTTGTCCGCGAGCGCCTGCAAACGGAAGCTGCGGTCATCGCACTGTACAGCCGCGCCGTATGCGACATAAAACAGCGCATTCTCCGGACATTTGCCGGTCAGATGCAGTGTTTCATCAAAACTGCGGCGAAGCTCGTTCAGATAGGTCAGCGGGCCGCCGAGATACAGCACATTGCCTGCGATTTCGCGCCCCTGCGCCAGTCCGCCGACAGTCTGATTCACGACTGCTTTGAGGATGCTCGCAGCGATATTCGGGAATCCGGCTCCTTGATTCAGCAGCGGCTGGACATCCGATTTTGCGAAGACACCGCAGCGTGATGCGATCGTATAGATTTTGTCAGAATCGGCGGCAAGACGGTTGAGCTCGTCTGGCGTGACACCGATCAATGTTGCCATCTGGTCGATGAATGCGCCCGTTCCGCCTGCGCAGGATCCGTTCATGCGAGCCTCAAAGCCGCCCGTGAGAAAGAGAATTTTCGCGTCCTCGCCGCCAAGTTCAATGACTGCATCCGTGTCTGGATTCAGCCGCGTAACGGCAGTTCTTGTCGAATAAACCTCCTGCGCAAAGGGGAGACCGAGTGCTTCGGCCAGTCCCATGCCCGCAGAACCGGAGATCGAGATATGCATTTCGGTATCGCCGGTCTGCTCGATGATTCTGCGCAGACAGCCTGCGGTCATTTCGGCAATGCGAGAAAGATGCCGTTCGTAGGAGGAAAACAGGATCTCATTCTGTTCTCCGAGGACAACATATTTTATTGTTGTGGAACCGATATCCAGTCCGAGTCGTTTCATTTGGGTGCAATCGCCTTTCCGTGCAGCATAGCACAAGATTTCCATGTTTATACACTGATTTATTATATCATAAAATGAGTTGAAATGCAATAGATTATATATTATTCAAATTCAGCATTATATTTTACTCGAATTAAGCGCTTCAGTGTGTACAGAACAGGCGTGAATGACTTTGCAGACTATCATGTGCAATGCGTCTGCTAATGCTTTCTCTCTGAGTACCTTCCACATAGAATGTATCATTCATATTTGAACTCATATGACACACAAGTTTCTGAAAACGAAGGACAAGATTCAATTCCGGCTCTTATGCATTCGTTCTCAATTACTGCTTTCAATCGGTATAATATGAGCGTTTATGCGTTGGTGGGAAGATCGTGAATGAACCTTGTTTATTCGTCGCATAAAAAGCTGCGTAAACCATTTCAATAACCTATTGACAAATATCAATATGTGTGGTATACTATACGCATAGACGAATTTCAATATATCGAGGTGTTATGTTTGGAAATCAATACACGAAAAACAGCTTTGCTATTTAAAGCATTGGGAGACGA
Source organism: Oscillospiraceae bacterium (assembly GCA_024404875.1). Classification (GTDB taxonomy): domain Bacteria; phylum Bacillota; class Clostridia; order Oscillospirales; family Ruminococcaceae; genus Firm-04. Next base: position 3,900 of record JAKSPK010000035.1, on the reverse strand, counting down.
AAACCGAATCCGTATTATAGAGCTTTTACAGAATGGAGAGACCTGTGCCTGCAAACTGCTTGAAGAACTGAATATAACCCAGCCGACTCTCTCTCATCATATGAAAATATTGTGTGACAGCGAGATAGTTTCTTCCCGAAAAGAAGGAAAATGGATTCATTACAAAATTTCTGCTGAGAGCAAAAATTATCTTCACCAATTAATTGACTATTATCTTGATGAAAACAATAGCAATTCATGCTGCTGAAATGAGGGATTAATATGACACACGAAGAAAAAGCACTTGCTTATTTTAAGGAAAAATTCCATTGCTCACAGTCTGTATTTGCAGCTTATGCTGAAGAACTTGGAATTACAGAAGAACAGGCACTTAAAATAGGATATTGTTTTAACAGCGGTATGCGTAAGGGAGAAGTCTGCGGAGCTTGTTCAGGAGCATTATTGGTTATTGGAGCAAAGTACGGACAGAGTGATAAAAACGACCTTGAAAGCCGTACAAGAGCCAATCATCTTACAATGCTGTTTCTTGACAGGTTCAAGGAAGAAAACGGTTCGTACATCTGCAATAATCTGCTCGGATGCGATATTACAACTCCTGAGGGCGGAAAATATGCTCTGGAAAATGGACTTTATACCTCAGTATGTCCGAAAATGGTAGCATCTGCTGTAACAATTCTTGAAGAAATCATAAAAACGGAGGAACAGAAATGAATCCGATCAAAGCTCTTTGTTTAAGTGAGAAAAGCAGGAATCCATACGAAATTCTGTATAAGCTGATGAGAATGGAAGGAATTCCCATGCATGGACCGATACATCATTTTCTTGACGGTGCGGCATTTATGACTGCAATGCATAATGCAGGCGTTGATTTTGATTTGGAAACAAAGCTGGATGATCTGTCAGAAAGAAGTTCAATGATGCCGGGCGCTACCTGCGGAAAATGGGGAATGTGCGGTTCAGCATCGTCTGTCGGAGCAGCACTGGCAATTATTCACGAAACAGGTCCGCTTTCAGAAAATGAGTTCTATAAAGATAACCTAAGGCTTGTATCTGCTGTGCTTGGAAAAATCGGTGAACTCGGCGGCCCGAGATGCTGTAAAAGAAACGGATTTACAGCAATTGAAACCGCAGTTGAATTTGTAAAAGAATACTACGGGATTGAACTGGAATCAAGCAATTTCTTATGTGATTTTTCAAAAATGAATCAGCAGTGTATTGGCAGGAAATGTCCGTTTCACGGAGATGAATAATATGAAAAAAGCAGCATTTATCTGTATACATAATTCATGCAGAAGTCAGATTGCTGAGGCTCTTGGAAAGCATCTTGCTTCAGATGTATTTGAAAGCTATTCCGCAGGAACAGAGACCAAACCTCAGATAAATCAGGATGCAGTACGCATTATGAAAGAGCTGTACGGCATTGATATGGAGAAAACTCAGTATAGCAAGAAATATGAAGAAATCCCTGAACCTGATATTGCAATATCAATGGGCTGTGATGTCGGCTGTCCGTTCATTGGCAGAGAGTTTGACGATAACTGGGGACTTGCTGACCCGACAGGTCAGAGTGATGATGATTTCAAAGCTGTTATTTCTGAGATTGAAAAGAATATTATTCAGCTTAGCAAAGCAATAAGAAAGCAAACCGGAAATGAATGATTCATTTCCGGTTGGTTAAATTGAGTCGATTCCAAATCTTGAGTAACCCGCAGAATACGAATCTGAGGTTCCATAAATTTGCACATGGCAGATGCCACCAATTTCTATGCATTTTCTCTTAACAGTACACTTATTTTCTTCAGTAATTGAACCTGTTTGTTTTATTCCATGACTGCTAATATGTCTGGAACCTGCTTTTCTATATCATCTTTTCAGGTGCGTATTTTTTCATAACTGTTCCCCTGAATTCAGCGTTTCATAGTTCGTCATAACAGAATCAATAATCCTAAATACATGACTGCACCTGCAATATTTCCCCTTGCCGGAAGTTTTGTCGGTAATAAAACAAGCATCAACGGAAAAGTATTCAGCACGCATGCCCACTGCGGAAGCGGTGTTTTTCCTGTCACCACCATGATAAATAATGTAATCAGAAAAACAGCAAGACCGAAGTATCCTATAAACATAGTTGCGATTGTCTTTATTTGAAATTCAAGCGCAGCTTCTCTGGCTTCATCTGTTTTCCCGAGCCTGACATAAAGCCACTCGACCAATCCACAGATGATATGATGCACAACTATGGAAATCAGAAATACAACAGCAGATATGTACATTATGATAGAAGCTGTCTCGGAAAACTCTTTCATCCAGCTGCTTAATTCCTGATATCCGAATCCAAATGCTGAAATTGCCAAAACACCCAACAACATAATGGAAATGAGTGACCATTGAATCGGATAATCTTGAAACACTTCTCTCATCCTGTCAGAGGACTTTAAAGCTCCCTTTAAATCCAATCTTCCGCTTGGTGAATAACTCAGCAGGCAATCACATATACCGCAAAGCACATGTCCGATAAATGCGATGAATAACACGACTTTAAGCATATTGATACCACTCCTGATTTTGATTCATTATTTGCCGAATAAATCAGCTGCTTTTTTCATTCTTTCAGCGATCGGAACTCCAAACGGACATCTTTCTTCACACTGTCTGCATCCGATACATTCAGAAGCTGTATTGCCAAGAAGCAAGTAATGTGATTTCACTGATTCAGGAATCTTCGATTGCATAGTCGCTAAGTCATAATATTTATTTATCATAGCAATATCAAGTTCGGCAACACACGGCTTACAGTGACCGCAGTATGTACATTCACCTCTGTATGAATGCAATGGCGCACCGCTGAGTACTGAGGCATAGTCTTTTTCTTCCTCAGTTGCAGTTTCATAAGATAATGCCTCGTCAATCTGCTCTTTTGTATCGTAGCCGCAGAGAATTGATGCTGCTCCAGGACGGGTTAAAGCATAATGAATACACTGTACAGGAGTGAGTGCAACACCAAACGGTGATCTCTTCTCATCAAATAAACGTCCTCCTGCAAAGCCTTTCATCACTGTAATTCCGACATTGTATTCCTCGCAAAGCTTATATAATTCTGCTCTTTCTGTATTGATTCCTGCAAGACTACTATCATAATGATAGCCTTCTTCTAACAGCTCACCCAGATCCTGACCTGACGGAAGCATATCAAAAGCGGGATTTACGCTGAACATAAGCATTTCTATAAGCCCTGATTTTACTGCCAGTGCAGAGGTCTTTGGATCATGCGAGCTCATTCCGATGTGGTGAATTATGCCTTTTTCTTTCATCTCCAGCACATATTTTATATAATCTGAATTCTGCAGAGAATTCCAGTCTTTTTCAGTGTCAACATAATGAATCATTCCGATATCAATATAATCGGTCTGCAGTCTTACAAGAAGATCCTCGAATGCAGGCTTGACATACTTCATATCTCTCGAACGGACATACTGACCATTTTGCCATGTAGAACCAAGGTGTCCCTGAACATACCATTTTTCTCTGTTACCGCTTATTGCTTTACCGATTATATCTCTGGACACAGGATTAGGCATCCAGCAGTCAATGATGTTGATTCCTTTTTCAAAGGCATATTTCATTAATCCAATTGACTCATTTTCAGAATGGCGTTCCAGCCATTCACCGCCAAATCCTATTTCACTTACCTGTATCCCTGTTTTTCCAAGTACATTGTATTTCATATAGCACCTCATAATATACTAAACTGTCGTAAAAAGAATCACCATTTGCTTTTCATGACAGGGGGCATCATTCCGTCAAATTTTTATTTGCAACTACCTGAAATCCCGATTTATACCGCCCTGCAAACTGGGAGTTGTGTTTCTGATTATTCAGAATCCACCGTAATGTTTTAAG
>JAKSPK010000034.1 GCA_024404875.1 Oscillospiraceae bacterium | reverse complement strand
AACCCTCGAAATAACGGAGTCAGAGTCCGCTGCCTTACCGCTTGGCGACACCCCAGAATCATCTGTCATCTGACGACTTTGTTATTATAACACAAATCCCTTGATTTGTAAAGGCTTTTTTGAAAAAAAAGAGAATTTTTTGTGTTTCCACAAAAAAGACTTGATTTTACCGTTGAAATTTGTTATAATGCTAATATGGGAATGTGAAGCAAACATTCCCTGTAACAGGACTTCTCTTTCAACGCTCCTTTCAGAGCGGCTGTCCTGAACAAACATAAAGGATTTGTCTGCAATGAAAAAACTCTATTTCATCTCAAATCTGCAATCTGGAAAAAGCGCGATCCGCAACAAGCTCGCCGCTGTGATCGACAAGTTTACTGCGGCAGGCTATGAGGTCACCGTGCGTACGACACAGGGGTGCAGAGATGCGACCGCGGCTGCGGAATATGCCTGTCTGGCCGGAAACTATGATCTGATCGTCTGCTCTGGCGGCGACGGAACGCTCAATGAAGTTGTGCAGGGACTGATGCACAGCCGGAACCCCTTGCCGATCGGATATATCCCCTGCGGCTCGACAAATGATTTCGGCCGCTCACTCAAGATCTCAGACGATATTGAGACAGCTGTCCAGCAGATCATTGACGGCCACCCGTTCCAATGCGATATCGGTACATTTAACAAGCAGAATTTCCTTTATGTTGCAGCCTTTGGTGCATTTACGGAGACGGTCTACGAAACCAAACAGAATGTGAAGAATGTGATCGGTCACATGGCCTATCTGCTGCATGGCCTGACGCTTCTGCCCAGTATTCGCCCGCTCCACATGAAGATCGAATTTGACGGAAAGATAGTAGAGGATGATTACCTCTTCGGCATGGTAAGCAACACCGCTTCAGTCGGCGGCATGCTCAAGCTCAACAACTTCCGTCTCGATGACGGCACCTTTGAAGTCATGCTCATCCGTATGCCACCAAATGTCATCCAGCTAAGAAGGATCATCTCGCAGCTCATGGATATCAATATGGATATTGATGAGAAATATGTTTCATATTTCAAGGCGAGCAATCTACGGTTCATCTCTAACGAAGAGATCCCGTGGACGATCGACGGCGAATACGGCGGTGCATCCTGCGAATCTGAGATTGGCATCTGTCAGCGCGCAGTCACATTCCTGGTTAGTGACGATGCGCCGTACAATAACGATGAGATGCAAAGGCTGTTCACTCTGGAACGGAAAGAGACGCCTGATTTTTAACAAGGAGGAATGAACGCCCCCGTCGGCGCTCATCTACATCATGCGGCTTTTTCTCATTGATTATGAAAATGTCAACGCGGCTGGGCTGCGCGGCATCGGTCAGGCTGACCGTTCCGACAGGATTATCCTGTTCTACAGCCATGCTGCAAATACGCTTTCCTTCGAGATCATGGACGAAATGATGGACTCCGGCATTATGCCGGAACGCGTCTGTCTGGAACACACCGGAAAGAACGCGCTCGACTTTCAGCTCGTTACCTTCCTCGGCTATCTGATCGCCAAGGAGAAAGCTGATTCCTATTACATTATCAGCAAGGATTTCGGGTTTCAGTCAGCGATCCGCTTCTGTCAGGAGTATTTCGGTGTCAAGGTGCATCTCTGCCCCTCGATCAAATCCGCGATCGGCCTGAAGGTCAAGAAGGAACAGAAAGCATCCGAACCCAGAGCTGCTGTCAAACCGCAGCAAACGCCTCAGAAAGTCAAGCCGGAAAAGCAGACCGGCGAAAAAGCAAAGAAGGCGAAGCGTGCTTCCGTCAGCCTTCGCAAAAAAACAACGGTCATTCAGGTTCAACCTGCCGGCGCTGCTCCGGTTGCCGTTCAGGAGCCGGATGGATCCCGTGTCGATCTGGACACAGTCCTTTCCCTCGTAAAACCGAAAGTCAATGCAGATATTGCAGCAGAGATCCTGCATTGCCTTCAGTCAAGCCACAGCAAGATCGAATTCCACAATGCGCTTCAGCAGCATTTTGACAATGCGATTGTCAAGCAATACTATCACTGCATGAAGCCCTGCTTTGTGGCATTCACAGGCTAATACTGACAGCCGTGTTCAGTCCGCACGGCCGACATACGGGCACTGCAGACCGATGCGGCGCCCGTTATATTTTGGCCTTGAGAAAACCATCATTCCGTTCCGGATAGAATGATCGTACAAAAAGCAGCTTCCCGACCGTTACTCACGGACGGGAAGCTGTTTTTACTTTGCTTGCAAATCAGCCATTCTGATGCTCATGGAAGAAGTTCGGGAGCGCATCGTAGACATAGTGGCGAACAATACCCCACCAGTGCGTTTCATTCGGCGCCTCAAGGAAGTAAAGGTTGCCCTTCGAGAAATCGCTCGTATAAGTGAAGCGCTTCGTATCCCCTTTCAGCGCGTCAATCAGCGGAACCATGTTGCCGTACGCAATATCCCCTGTACCGGTCGCTGCGAAGATGAAATACTCATCCTTCTTGAAACCGAATCTGTCAATCGCATTCTGCACACCGCTTGCACCGTCCCAGCTATGCCCGGAAAGCGGCATATAGTACGCACAGATATCAAGGTTATTACAGAACATTCTCCATGTCGAGCCGCCGCCCATCGAGAAACCGCCGTATGCACGGTGATAGCGCGACGCTTTCAGTCCTTCGATCGAAGTGTTCTCCGCATAGGTCGAATACTTGTTTTCGACATACGGAATGATCGTTTCACGCATCTCTTTCCATACATCGCCCGCACCGTCCGGAGACTTGTTAAAGGTCGGAGTCACAACGATCATTGGCTCAATGTCGCCGTTTGCGATCATGTTGTCAAGCATCACATCAATGTTGATGCCATCGTCGTTAAAGCAGGTTTCCTCACTTTCTCCGCCGCCGTGCATCAAATAGAAAACATTATACTTCTTACTCTCATCATAGCCGTAAGGAACATAGACATACATTTTCTTTGCGCCATTGATGCCGGTATAGTTTTCCTGGATGACCTGACCGTGATTTACCGGCTGATCCTTAAAGTAGTTCTTGCCGTTCTGTTCCGGTGCCCTGTGGAATGACACAGCTGAATTATACATATAAGGCGCGGGTTCCGGCTCTGCCGATGCCTTTTTTTCCGGATAGTCCTTGACACGCGTCATCAGATACTTCTGATACCATTCAAGGTCACCTTCCTGATTCTCAATCACACGGTTTTCATCAACATCAGCCGGTTTGATCGTCTTGGAATTGGTCGCGCCTGTGAGCATCAGCATCTTTGCATAGCTAAGATCAACTGCATTGATGATACCATCGCCGTTATAATCACCGAGAATTCCGGAATCCTTATTCTGTGTGATGACACCGCCGTCTTCATTGACGATCTGTCCCGGCTTCGAGCTGGTATCACCTTTCTCAACAAACTGCCACCAGTCCACATTGAACAGATAGCTGTCTCCGCCGGAGAAACGCAGGAAGACATCATGCTTACCTTCAGCGCCAGATACTTTGCCGCTGACTGTCACCCAGTTCTGCCAGCCGTCCGTGACAGGACAATCGACCGTGCCGACAATCGGGCCGGTCTCGGAATCGAGATGCACCTCGATCTTACCGCCCTGACCGTTCGATGCAACGGATGCATAAAACTCCGCCGCGCCCTTGTCGCCGAAGTCAACGCCGCTGATCTTGGTGTAGTCGCCGTTTTCGATGAAGCCGATTGCCAATGTTCCGGCGTCGATTTTCTCAGTCTTGATACCGGAAGACCAGCTCATCATTTCTGCTTCCTGACGGATATACGGATTCACGCTTTCGAGCTGCGTTGGGCCGTTTTTTGTCGATGCAATCAGCGGAATCGTACCGTCCGGATTGAATGTAAATTCCTCACAGGCTGCGCTGCGGTTGAAGACACCGCCGCCCGGCAGACCGTTCATGTGATAGAAATAATAGGAATGATCCTTGTAATCAATAATGCCGCCGTGGATCGTGAAGCAGTTGGAGCCCTTCTGGATCTGACCGCGGTATGTCCACGGACCTGTGACGGACGGGCCGGTCGCATAGGCCATGCTCTCACCTGAATCTGCGCCGACAAACGCCGCATAGACCATGTAATACAGATCGTTATGCTTGTAGATCCACGGGCCTTCACCGTATGCACTGGCTCTCTTTGAATCGGAATTCGGTCCGAACGCCTGCTCGGTCATGTCGAATTTCTGAATCTGACCGTCCAGCGTAACCATATCGTTTTTCAGCTTGACATAATAACAGGTCGGATTGCCGAACATCAGCCAAGCCTGCCCGTCATCGTCAATGATGACAGTCGGGTCAATGTAGTCCCAGTTCGGACCGCAGATCGGTTTGCCGAGAACGTCCCGATAAGGGCCCTCCGGCTTATCTGCAACCGCAACGCCGATCGCTCTGCCGCGTCCGCCGGGATCAGTCGTCGTAAAGTAGAAGTAATACTTTCCGTCGCGTTCGATGCACTGGGAAGCCCATGCATCATTCTCATTGCACCACGAAAACTCGTTATCCTTGAGGATCATGCCGTGATCGGTCCAGTTCTGCATATCCTTCGTAGAAAAGCATTGCCAGCCGACCATTTTGTAGAAGTCATTGTCGCCGTCGCGGTCGCGGCCGGTGAAAACATAGAGTTCATCGCCGAAGACGACCGGAGCAGGGTCAGGAGAAAAGCTTGTCTGAGCAATCGGGTTCTGGGCTTTGGCGCTGAGCGAGGAAGGCAGACAGGCTGCACTGATGCAGACCATTGCTGCGACTGCTGCGCCGCGGATAATTTTTTTCTTTTTCAAGGTTTCAATCCCCCCATATATAGTATAGCAATTATATTATATTCGATTGTTCCATATAAATCAATGTGTGAATTGCAGAAAAACAGTATCAAATGCATATATTGAAACCAAAGAGATCATACCAAATCATTTTTCTGAAACCCGCAAAACAGTTTGTACGAATCGAAAAACACATGATATTCGCATTCAATCAAATCGCATCCTTTGCAGACAACCGGTCTGAATGTACCGTCTGCAGCGCAGCTTTCGTGATCGGCAGTGCCGGCAAACTGCGCGCTCGCTCTCCCCTGCCATCACTCGTTATTTTTGCGGGAATTTGCGGAAACTACTTGCATTATTTACTGGATTGTGATATACTATATTTGATTGATTTCAGAAAGGCGGAATCTGCATGAAGCTGACATTTTGCAAGCTCCGTGACAAGGCAGTGATCCCGCGGCGCGCAACCGCAGGAAGCGCAGGCATGGATCTGTGTGCCTGTCTCGATGAACCCGTTACATTACAGCCGCATGAGATTCGGCTCATCCCGACCGGTCTTTCGGCCGCACCGGAACGCAGTGATGTTATGCTGATGATCTGTGCGCGCTCCGGACTTGCTTCAAAACACGGCATTGCGCTTGCAAACGGCGTCGGGATCGTCGATGCGGATTACCGCGGAGAAATCTGCATAGCGCTCATCAATCAGAGTAATTCCGCTTTCACCGTCACAGACGGTCTTCGCATCGCGCAGCTGATCGTCACTCCGGTAATCCTGCCGGATATCTGTGAAGCGGATACGCTGCCGGAAACAGAACGCGGAAGCGGGGGCTTTGGCTCCACAGGTGCATAAAATACAGAAAGCACGCAAAAGAAAGGAACATACATATGAAACTCAAGCTCACATATCTGCTGCTCATTATCATTGCGATCATTTGCGGCTATATGCTCGGGATCTGGCTGGTTACATTTGATAATCCGATCATCAAATGGTTCGGAACGAATTTCACTCTGGATCTAGCACCCACAAATATTCACTTCACTGCAGTCACTCTGACAATCGGCTTCAACTGCATCCTCAACCCAGCCATGATTCTGCTCATACTGATTGCTATCGCCGCAGCCCCGAAGGTTGCAGCCTCGATTAAATAATCTGCCGCATTCCGGCACAAAGGAAAGTGAATCATCAGCGTGACAAATACAAAAGAACAACCCCGCGTAATGCGATGGGAAACGCATACCCACACAAGAGAAGGAAGTGCCTGCGGTCAGGCCGACGCTGCCGATATGGCACAGGCTTGCCGCAGTCTCGGTTATGACGGAATGTTTGTCACCGACCATTTTTATCACGGTAACACAGCAATTGACCGCTCGCTGCCGTGGGAGGAGTGGGTACGGCAGTTTTCACTCGGCTATCGCCATGCAAAAGAGACCGGAGACAGAATCGGACTGCGCGTGTGCTTCGGCTGGGAATACAGCTGGGAGGGCAATGACTTTCTGACCTACGGTCTGCCGCCGGAATGGCTTGCAGCGCATCCGGAAACGGTCACGCTGGAGCCGTTTGAATACTTCCGGCTGATCCGGGAGTCGAACGGCTGCATCATCCATGCGCACCCCTTCCGGCAGGAGAATTATGTCCGGATGATCAAACTGCTGCCCGATCTTGTGGACGGTGCAGAGGTCTGGAACGGCGGAAACCGTCTGGAAGATTTCAATGACCGTGCAAAATGGTATGCTGAGAGCTTCGGACTCCGGCAGACATCCGGCTCGGATGCACATTGGGAAAGCGCATTCCGCGGCGGCATCCTGACAACGCACGAGATCAGCAGCACAGAAGATTATCCGCTGATCGTGCGCAAGGGCATCTGCGGACTGATCAAGGATCATGAAGATATTCTGTTCAGCGAGCTGAAATAATAAAAATAAAGCCTGAAAGCAGTACAAATGCTTTCAGGCTTTTATGATTACATCAGCATCGCAGCAAGCAGCAGAACTGCCAGCATTCCGAAATTTACTGCGGAAAACACCGCAAAATACCGTCCCGTATGCGCGCCGGGTGCCTTGCGGTAAAACTGAAATGAAATCAGACTCGCCAGCGAAGCAATCAGCGTTCCGAGCCCTCCGAGATTCGCACCGAGCAGCAGCGCGGAGCCGTTATTCGTGAATCCAGCCAGCATGACCGCCGCAGGCACATTGCTGATAAATTGCGAGAGCAGTGCTGTCACCAACAGCTCGCGTCCGTCCAGCATTTCCGCGATCGAATTACGCACCGGTTCAATCCGCGCAATATTTCCGACGAGTACAAAGAAACAAACAAAGGTCGCAAGCAGCGAATAATCTACCTTCTTCAGCAGCGAGTGATCGAAGACCATCGAGACTGCCGCTGTCATGACCAGCACCGACCAGACCGGTATCAGCTGGAACACCGTCGCGAGACAAACAGCAAACAGCAGCAGATACGCAATAGCCTTATCCTTCGGGATCGGCGAACGCTTTCGCTCTTCGGTCTGGCAGGCGGAGCGCGGCAGCAGCAGTGTCAGCAGAATCAGACAGATCAGGCTCAGGATTCCGGACGGCAGCATGATGCGCAGAAATGTCCCCGCACTCAGATTGAATGTATCATACAAATAAAGATTCTGCGGATTGCCGACCGGCGTAAGCATACTGCCGAGATTCGCCGCAGCCGTTTCGAGGACAATCACGAATATGCGGCTCCGGTCATCCGGAATGCGCTCAAAGAGCAGAAGCGTCAGCGGAACGAATGTCAGCAGCACGACATCATTCGTCACGAGCATAGACGCAAAATAGCAGATCAGCGTAAGAATCAGACCAAGCCGCCGGATCGTTCCAGCTCTGCGCAGCAGTGTCGCCGCAGCAGCATCAAAAACACCGATCGCCCTCACGCCCGAGACTGCCGCCATCAGCCCGAAGAGCTGGATCAGCACACGTGTGTTTACATAGCCTGCATACTGCGTGTCAGGCGGCACAAAAATAACAGATACAGCTGCCGCGAAAAACGCGATCACCAGAACGGGCTGCGCTTTGATGAATTGTACGATCTTTTGCATTGTTGCTCCTCTTTCCAATTTTTATTCCGTTGGATATTATATCACATTGCTTTTCAAACTGCAATACCATGTATATGATATTGAGCGAAATAGCTGAGAAAACATACAATCAGATGATAATTTAATACTGATTTTTTTAACGACAAAAGACAATGTCTGCAATATCTGCTGACTGCAACGGAGTTCAACCTGATCAAAGCAATGATCACGCAAACAAAAAAACGACAGCAGTTTGATGGCTGCTGTCGCTTCTTTATTCTCAGTTTCAGTCATTCTCGATTTCGTCGTTAATCAGTGTGCTGTTGACGAACATATCATAAATGCGGCGAACGGCTTCCTCAAAATCGCCGTCAAGCAGGCCGATGATGATGTTCAGCTCGCTGGAGCCCTGGTCGATCATCTTGACATTGATGCGCGCATGAGCCAGCGCCGCAAAGATACGTGCGGCTGTACCGCGTGTTCTGCGCATACCTCTACCGACGACTGCCAGCAGCGAAATGCCGTGCTCAATTTCGCAGACATCCGGCTCAACCGCCTTGCGAATGCGAGAAAGAACCGTCCTTTCTCTGCCTTTGATCTCATCCTCTGCGAGTATGATCGACATAGTGTCAATGCCGGAGGGCATATGCTCAAACGAAATACCCATATCCTCCAGAACGGCCAGCACTCGGCGGCAGAAGCCAAGCTCTGCATTCATCATTGCTTTCTGAATGTTGATCGCGCAGAAGCCCTTCTTGCCGGCGATGCCAGTGATTGTGTAGCCGGTCTGTGCATCGGAATCCGCGCTGTCCCCTGCTACGATCAGAGTGCCCGGATCGGAGGGCTGATTCGTATTGCGGATATTGATCGGGATACCGGCAGCACGAACCGGGAAGATTGCGTCCTCATGCAGAACAGTCGCGCCCATGTACGAAAGCTCACGAAGCTCCTCATAGGTGATCGTGTTGATGACCGCAGCATCCTTGACGATACGCGGATCAGCAACCAGAACACCGGATACATCCGTCCAGTTCTCGTAGATCTCAGCACGCACCGCTCTCGCGACCAGTGAACCGGTGATATCGGAGCCGCCGCGGGAGAAGGTGATGATCTCACCGTTCGGGCCAGCACCATAGAAGCCCGGAATAACAGCATTCTTCGTTTCGGCAAGACGCTCACGCAGCAGCATCATGGTCTCGGTCATCAGCAGCGTGCCGTTCTCATTAAAGCAGATCACATCTGCCGCATCAATGAACGGGATGCCGAGATAATTTGCAAGCATCATGCCGTTCAGATACTCACCGCGGCTTGCTGCAAAGTCCTTTGTAGCCCCTTCCTTCAGGCGCTGTGCAATGCGGTCAAGCTCATCAGTCGGATCAAAGCTGAGCCCCAGTTCCTTCGCAATCTCAAGATAGCGTGTGCGGATCATTTCCAGTGTCTCGGAAAAATCCTTGCCGGCCGATGCGAGCTTCTGACTGGTATAAAGCAGATCGGTTATCTTGATATCGGCAGAATGCCGCTTACCCGGTGCAGACGGCACAATATACCGCCGCTGCGGATCGGATTCGATAATTGCCTTTACCTTGCGGAACTGGCCTGCATCTGCAAGAGAGCTGCCGCCGAATTTTACGACCTTGCTCCCGATTTGAATATCTGACATATCTATTCGTCCTTTCAATGATAAATTACCATATATAGTATATTCGATTTGCAGCAAAAAATCAATTCGCAGTGCGCACAAAGATTACTTGATAAAGCTGTGCTTTTTGTGCATACGGATGTTCGCTGCACGCGGACAATCCGATCTCAGCAACTGAAAAATCAGGAATCCGCATATCCGATACAGTTCGGCTGACGGCGGATCTCCGCATACATCCTATGAGGAATCCCTCAAAACGCTGCAAACTTTCGGCGGATGAGATTCCCCCGTCCGGCCTATAGGGTTCTGAAGAACACAAACTGTACCCCGGATTGTCCATACCCTGCAGAAACGAATCATTGATCTTTGTACCAAAGATCTCGGATTATCGTATCTGTTTTCGCGCTCACTGACCTCCGGATGGCACCGGCATCTTTGTACGAATCGCACGCAGGCGTTCGAGGGCTTCATTGAGCGTTTCATTTTTCTTTGCAAAATGCAGCCGGATATAGCGGTTCTCCGGCTCCTTGAAAAAGCTCGATCCCGGCACTGCGCCGACACCGACATACTGCGCGAGTTTTTCACAGAAATCCAGATCGCTTGCATATCCGTATTCCGAAACATCAAGCAGAATATAGTACGCGCCCTCCGGAACCGTATGCGCAATGCCGATGCGGTCAAGTCCTGCGAGGAACAGATCGCGCTTTTCGGTATATTCCGCCTGCAAGCCGCGGTAATAATCATCGCCGAATCTCAGTCCGGTAACAGCCGCCTCCTGCAAGGGCGCCGCCGCGCCGACCGTCAGGAAGTCATGCACCTTTTTCACGGTGTCAATGATCTCCGGCGGCGCAATGACATAGCCCAGTCGCCAGCCAGTGATCGAATAAGTTTTCGAGAGCGATGAGCAGGAGATCGTGCGCTCCCACATTCCCGGCAGCGATGCCATATAAATATGAGTGTGCGGCGCGTAGAGGATATGCTCGTAGACTTCGTCCGTAATGACGAAAGTATCGTATTTCTTCGCAAATTCTGCGATCAAGAGCAGCTCCTCCCGTGTAAACACCTTGCCGCAGGGATTCGACGGATTACAAAGGATCAGTGCCTTCGGATGCTGCCGGAATGCCGCCTCCAGTACATCCGCATCAAATGTGAACGCCGGCGGGATCAATGGAACATAGATCGGCTCGGCACCGGAGAGGATCGTATCTGCGCCGTAATTTTCATAGAACGGCGAGAACACGATGACCTTGTCACCCGGATTTGTGACACTCATCATAGCAGCCATCATCGCTTCGGTACTGCCGCAGGTCACAACGATCTCGCTGTTCGGATCAATCGGCCTGCCCATGAAATGCGACTGCTTCGCAGCCAGAGCTTCACGGAAATTCTGTGCGCCCCATGTGATCGAATACTGGTGAAAATCCTCGTGTGTGACCTCTGCCAAACGGTCGAGGATCTCCTGCGGCGGATCAAAATCCGGAAAGCCCTGTGATAGATTTACAGCGCCGTACTGATTTGAAATGCGTGTCATCCGTCGGATGACGGAATCGGTGAAATTGGCGGTTCTGCTGGATAGTGCAGGCATATTGTCCTCCTAAAAGATTGTTGTACCGGACACTGGACCGATAAACCTATTATACTATAATCGAATGGAATAGTCAAGCTTCCACTCATCTTTGCTGCGCTTGGATTTATGCTCAAAGCGAGTGTTCAGACCACAGTCCATATGAACAGCAATTGCTGCGGACTTTACGCAGATGCGCATCAGCCTATTTTGGCATGAAATCTATTCTCGGAAAATGATTATTCATCTGAACCTCTTGACAAACAAATCATTTTCGCGTATAATAATTGAGTGCAAGTAAACTGCATAAAATCAAACAGGAGAATGACATGAACGACAAATTCGATGCCCTCAAGCTGGAACATCAGGTATGCTTCCCGCTCTATGCCTGCTCCAAGGAGCTGATCCGGCAGTACGGGCCCTTCCTCAAAAAACTCAACCTCACCTATACACAATATATCGTCATGATGGTGTTATGGGAACAGGAAACGGTCTCGTCCAGAACGCTTGCGGATTGTTTGCATCTGGACTACGGCACGCTGACACCTGTGCTCAAAAAGCTGGAGCACACCGGATACCTGAAGCGGGAACGCTCCGCAGCGGATGAGCGGCTGCTGACACTGACGCTGACCGATTCCGGCAGAGCACTCAAACAGGATGCTGCTCTGATCCCGCCGGCAATCGCTGACATCATGGGGCTGACAGCTGAGGAATTTCAGACGCTATATATGCTAACCTACAAGGCACTTCTTGCAATGGAATCCAAAGAATAACAGGAGGTATCACAATGGCAAAGATTTACGATTTCACTGTGAATGACAGAAGCGGTACACCCGTCAGTCTCGGAGACTATGCCGGTAAGGTTCTGCTGATCGTCAATACAGCAACCGGATGTGGATTCACGCCGCATTATGAACCGCTCGAAGCAATGTACCGCGATCTTCGCGATAAAGGCTTTGAGATCCTCGATTTTCCCTGCAATCAATTTGCAAATCAGGCGCCCGGCAATGCCGATGAGATCCATCAGTTCTGCACGATGAAATTCGGCACGGAATTTCCGCAGTTTGCGAAAATTGATGTCAATGGCGAAAGCGCCGCTCCGCTGTTTGCTTATCTCGCAGCAGAGAAGCCGTTTGAGAGCTTCGGCAAAGGTATCAAAAATGCAACACTCAATAAGTTCGCCGATATGAACAATAAAAAACACGGCGATAAGGCGTATATCAAATGGAATTTTACGAAGTTCCTCGTTGATCGAGAGGGCAATGTGACCGCCCGTTTTGAGCCGACGACCAATATGGCAGATGTCCGTAAAGCTGTCGAAGCAATGCTCGGATGAACAGAAAGAGGATACAATATGAAATATCTGAAGCTTATCCGTGCCAGACGCAGTGTACGCACTTTTGACGGCAGATTGCTCACTGAAGAGCACATCGAAAAACTGCGTGCCTTTGCCAAGACGATCAAAAACCCTTATGATATTCCCGTTGAATTCTTCTTCCTCGATAAAGCGGCAACCGGCCTTTCCAGCCCGGTCATTTCCGGCGAGACAATGTATGCCGCTGCAAAGATAAAAGCCGTCCCCCACAGTGAGGAGGCATTCGGTTATGCATTCGAGCAGCTTGTTCTTTATGCACGGTATCTCGGCATCGGAACAACGCTGATCGGCGGCACAATGAATCGAGAAGCATTCGAAACAGCTGTGCTGCGCGAATCCGATGAACGGATGTATCTCGTCACGCCGCTCGGCTATCCGGCCGATAAAATGTCTCTGAAAGAGACTGCGATGCGGACAGCAGTCCGCGCAGATAAGCGCAAACCGTTTGAAGAACTGTTCTTCGAGAATGATTTTACCACATCGCTGAAAACCGATGACGATACGATCCTTGATGCACTGGAAGCCGTACGGCTCGCGCCCTCGGCAGTCAATAAGCAGCCGTGGCGGATCGTAAAATGCGAGAATTCATTTCATTTCTATGTGATACACAGCAAAGGCTTTGCGAATGAGCAGGCCGGCGATATGCAGAAGATCGACATGGGCATTGCGCTGGCGCATTTCATGATGATGACAGGCGGCACACTCTCGCTGACCGATCCCCAGATCCCCGTCAGCAATGATACAGAATACATCGCGACGGTCACGGTCGGCGCATGATTACCAGATAAAACAGCGGAGACGAGCAATCCGTCTCCGCTGTTTTTGCGTTTCACTTTCAGCCGCCAGATATGAAAACGGCTCTTGCTGACTGAAAAGATCTGCGCTGATTTCATCAATGCTTCCTTTCAGATTCTCCGGCAGATCGAGTTGAAACTTCATTGTGGATATCGAGCTGCGGGAACGGAATCACAATTTTGTTTTCATCCATCGCATTCTTGAAAGCCTCCAGAACGCGCTCGATCCCAACAAAATAATCACCCTTCTTCACCCAGAAATAAACGGCTACATCAATGCTGCTGTCAGCAAATTCCGAAACGGCCATATAGGGCTTCGGTTCCTTCAGTACTACCGAAACATTCGTCAGTGAATCCAGCAGGACTGTCCGCACCTTGCCGAGATCGGTGTCATAACTGACCGGAACATGCGCAGTCAGGCGCAATTTACCGTTCTGCGAGAGATTGACGACCGGACTGCCTGCAACCAGACTGTTCGGAACATAAATGCTGCGATTATCGCGTGTCGTAAGCCGTGTATATAGGATCGAAACAGATTCGACAAATCCCTCCCGCTCCGAGGTGATGATGTAATCGCCGCGCTGGAACGGCTTTTCAAACAGGATAATGAATCCGCCTGCGACATTGGAAAGGCTGTTTTGCAGCGCAAGCGCAATCGCCATACCCATCGCACCAACGACCGCAATAATCGACGCTATCGGAACACCGGAAATACTCAGGCAGATCATTATGAGTATCGTATAAAGCAGAATGCGCACAAGCGACTGACCGAAGCTCGCCGCCGTCTTGGTGAGCTTCGCACGCTTCATCGTATGAAAAATCGTCCGATTGACCAATGTAACCAGAAGCATTCCGAGGACAAAGACCACCAACGCGACAAGGATCGACGGCAGACGAGCAAATATCTTCTCCAGCATTCCTGCAAGCAGACCGGTTGTTTCCCTGATCGCTTCCTCACCGGCTTCGATCTGCATTTCAAGCCCGCTCATTCTTATACCTCCGTATCCTCATCAGTATCATACGCTTCACCCTCCGGCAGCGGTTCATATGCCGCATCCAGCGCCATGCCACGCGTTTCCTCCAGCGGATTGATCTCATCGAATACCGCATAATATTTCAGTGGCACATACCGGTTCATATGGCATTTACCAAAATACCATGTGCGAAATCTGCATATCTGCATCAAATCCTCGAAAAAAGCATGAACTTCGAGTCGCTGCATCGTATCTACTCGCAGACAGTCTTTTAGTGAAGCGGGCGGCTCATGCGTGATGATATAATCCACGGTATTGTCGAGCGCCTTGAGATTTTCCGCGGCACGGATGATCTCCTCATAGGTCGGCTGCTCGCGCTCCCACCAGTTTTCGGCTGTACGATATTCAAAATCCTGACTGTGTCCCCCGCCGAATGTGAAGAATCGCCTGCCGCAGATCGTGTAAACTTCGCCACGCAGCAGATGAACAAGATTCGGCGCGATCACACGGGCGGTACCGCCGTGCCACTCTGTTGTCGGATATTTTTCAAGCATATCGTAATTCTCGTGGCAGCCGTCCACGAATGCAACGGTATATTTCAGCTCGGAGAGTTTTTTACGGAATTTCTGTTCCTGCTTGGAATCATCCCAGAAGAAACCGAAATCCCCGCAGACGATCACGACATCATCAGCATCCGCCTTTTTTAGCATAGGATTGCGGAAACGCGAGAAATCGCCGTGTGTATCGCCGGTCACATAAACCACAATCGTTCGTCCCCTTTCAATTTAGAATAGACAACAGTCCGCTGACAAATCAGGATTCGAGATCCGCCTGTGAAACGCCCTTCATTGTCAGGCTGATACGCTTGCGCTTCGGATCGGATTCCAGCACACGCACACGGACGATCTGTCCGACCTTGACCACATCCAGCGGATGCTTGACAAACTTATTCGCGAGCTGCGAAACATGAACAAGACCGTCCTCATGGACACCGATATCAACAAATGCACCGAAATCAATGATGTTGCGTACCGTGCCGACCAGCTCCATGCCAGGCTTGAGATCCTCCGCAGTCATGATGTCGCCGGAGCGCATCAGAGGCTTCGGCAGCTCGTCACGCGGATCGCGGCCGGGCTTTTGCAGCTCCTTGACGATATCACGCAGCGTCGGCTCACCGATACCGAGTTCTGCCGCCAGTGCAGGGATGCCCTTCTTCTCAACTGCGTCATTCAGCGTATGAAGATCACCGCCAATATCATTGAGCGAACAGCCGCATTCTTTCAGCAATGCTTCTGCAGCAGCATAGCTTTCCGGATGCACGCCGGTATTGTCCAGCGGATTCTTACCGTTCCGCACACGCAGGAATCCCGCGCAGAGCTCATAGGCTTTCGCGCCGAGCTTCGGTACCTTCATGAGTGCCTTGCGGGATGTAAATGCGCCGTTTTCCTCGCGATATGCAACGATGTTGTGCGCAATTCCGCTATGAATGCCGGAAATATAGGACAGCAGCGAGCCGGATGCGGTATTGAGATCCACACCGACTGCATTGACGCAGTCCTCTACAACGCCGGTCAGGGATTCATTCAACCGGGCAGGCGGCATATCATGCTGATACTCACCGACACCAATTGCCTTCGGCTCGATTTTGACCAGCTCAGCCAGCGGATCCTGCAGTCTTCTTGCGATTGAAACCGCGCTGCGCAGTGCAACATCATAATCCGGGAACTCCTCGGCTGCGAGCTTCGATGCAGAATAGACCGATGCACCTGCCTCGCTGACGACCATATATGCCGCTTCACATTCGGGCATCTCACGCAGAATTTCTGCAACAATCTGCTCTGATTCACGGGACGCCGTACCATTGCCGATTGCGATTGCACGAACATGATACTGCTGGATCAGACGCTTGAGTTTGATCTTTCCGCCCTCGACCGCCTGCTTAGAATTCGCGGTGATATGAACGACATCTGTCGCAAGCACCTTACCGGTCGAATCGACCACGGCGACCTTGCAGCCTGTCCGGAAGCCAGGATCCAGACCAAGCGTAATCATGCCCTTGATCGGCGGCTGAAGCAGCAGTTGCCGCAGATTCGACGCAAAAACGGTGATCGCCTGCTCGGAGGCATCATCCGTCAAAACTGCACGCACTTCGCGCTGTACCGCAGGCAAGAGCGATTTTTTGTAGGCATCCAGCGCCG
The DNA here is from genome assembly GCA_024404875.1 of Oscillospiraceae bacterium. Taxonomy (GTDB): domain Bacteria; phylum Bacillota; class Clostridia; order Oscillospirales; family Ruminococcaceae; genus Firm-04. Next base: position 7,591 of record JAKSPK010000034.1, on the reverse strand, counting down.
CTGATTCTACGATCTGACCGGCAGGGCTGTCATTTTTTACATAAGCCTTGGTGACGATTTGCTCACCGAGACCGTCCGGCATGGTCAGCGCGACCTTGAGGAAGCCTTCCTTTTCGCCGCGGTTTATCGCGAGAATACGATGCTTTGCAGCCTTTTCAATCAGTTCAGCGTATTCATAGTAATTCCGGTATACGCTGTCATTATCAGGATCGACTGCCTTGACGGTCAGACTGCCGCGCAGCGTCAGCACATTACGCAGACGCTTGCGGACTTCCGCATCATCTGAGATCATCTCGGCAAGGATATCGGATGCACCAGAAAGCGCCGTTCCAACATCCGGCACTTCTTTTTCTGCATCAATATACGCTTCGGCCTCTTTCTGCGGATCCGTTTTGTGATCCTGCTGCATAAGACAAAGAGCAAGTGGTTCCAGACCGCGTTCCTTCGCGATTGTCGCCTTTGTGCGGCGTTTCTGCTTATACGGACGATATAGATCCTCCGCTTCAACGAGCGTTTTTGCTGCGGAGATCGCAGATTCCAGCTCCGGTGTCAGCTTGCCGAGCGCCGAGATCGCATCGCAGATCTCCTGCTTGCGTTCCTCCAGCTTGCGCAGATAAGCGAGCCGGTCACTCAGTGCATGAAGCGTCTGGTCATCAAGCGAACCGGTCTGCTCCTTCCGGTAACGGGCAATAAAAGGGACGGTTTTGCCGTCATCGAGCAGTGCAACTGCATGATCGACCTGCTCCTGCCGCAGCGAAAACTCCGCCGCGAGCTGTGCGAGAATATCCATGATCTCATTCCTCCGTATGTCATTCGTATTATTCTGTTATTATACCACATAGTCCTGATTAAGTCAACGACATCATATGAATAATTCTGCAGTCTATGATTCTATGCGCCGTGTCTATAGGTAGTATCAGCAGCATTTGTAACACGATTAACCACAAAACCAGAATCAACAGCTGACTATATTAATAGAAAACACGCTGACAAGAGCGCATCTCGTCAGCGTGTTTTGTAATGTTATGAGATAAAGGCATCACCGTGCAATTACGGTGGTGCATGGAGCAGACGAATCAGTAATTCTCTGAATCAGATTTCAGCAATCAGCTTTCCTCGAATTCACTGACAAGCTGCGAAACAGTCTGCTTTGCGTCGCCGTAGATCATGACCGTATTATCATTCGTAAACAGCGGATTCTCCACGCCGGAGAAGCCCGTGCCCTTGCCGCGCTTCAGCACGAATACGGTCCGTGCCTCGTATGCATTGATAATGGGCATTCCATAGAGCGGCGAGGATTCGTCGGTCAGTGCAGACGGATTGACGACATCGTTTGCGCCGATGATAATCGCAACATCGGTATTCGCCATCTGCGGGTTCATCTCATCCGCAGTTTTGAGCTGTTCATAGGGCACATTTGCCTCCGCCAGCAACACGTTCATATGACCAGGCATACGACCCGCAACCGGATGAATCGCAAAGCTGACCTCTGCACCGTTTGCTTCAAGCTTATCTGCAAGCTCCTTGACACTGTGCTGCGCCTGAGCAACTGCCATACCATAACCAGGGACGAACACGACAGAAGATGCCGCTTCGAGAATCAGATATGCATCTTCGACGGACATTGCCTTCGGCTCCTTGCCGCTGCCTGCCGCACCCTTCGACTTCGTTGCGCCGAAGCTGCCGAACAGCAGCGAATAGAGTGTACGGTTCATCGCCTTGCACATGATGAGCGTCAGGATCAAGCCGGAGGTACCGACAAGACATCCCGAAACGACCAGAACAGAATTGCTGATTGCAAGTCCAGCAAATGCCGCTGCAAGACCAGAAAACGCATTGAGCAGCGAGATGATAACCGGCATATCGCCGCCGCCGATCGTCACGACCATTGTAAAGCCGAGAATCAGATAGGCTGCTGTGACCATGATGATACCAATGAAGCCGAGCTGCGTGTTGCTTCCGCTGAATGCATAAAGACAGACACCAGCAAGACCGGCAATAGCAAGCACAGCATTGAGCGCATTCTTCGCGGGGATTGTAACAGATTTCTTAAACAGTTTGCCGGAGAGCTTGCCCCACGCAACGACCGAACCTGTAAATGCAATCGCGCCGATCGCAACGGTTAAGCCCATCGTAATACCTTCAAACGGCTGCGCATCCGCGCCGATCGTACGATAGTTGGCATACTGCGCAAGCGCAACCAATAACGAGGAAAGACCGCCGAAGCCGTTGAACAAAGCAACAAGCTGCGGCATACCGGTCATCTCGACCTTTTTCGCCCAGACAGCACCGATAATGCTTCCGACAATGACCGCACCTGCGATCATCAGATAGCTCATCATACCGGCGTCCATGACCTGCTTCTCAAACAAAACTGTCACGACAGCGATCAGCATGCCGACCGCGGACATACCGTTTCCTTTTCGTGCGGTATCCGCCTTGCCGAGCAGCTTGATGCCGCGGATGAACAGGACAGCCGATACCATATAGAGGACGGTGATAATTACATCTCTCACTTCTTTTTGTCCTCCTTTTTCTTGAACATTCCGAGCATTCTGTCAGTAACCAGATAGCCACCGACCACATTGATCGCAGCAAGTACGATTGCAACAATGCCGAATACCATACCGATTTTACTGCTCGGAGCAAGAACTGCAACAGCAGTCGCGGACATAGCACCGACAATCGTGATGCCGGAGATCGCATTCGTACCGGACATCAGCGGCGTATGCAGCTGCGACGGAACTTTTGAAATCAGCTCCACACCCAGAAATCCTGCGATAACAAATACAAAAATAAGCAGCATGATCTCGCCCATTTTATGCCTCCTTGAACCGTTCGTGAATGATCTTTCCGCCCTGTGTCAGCAGACAGCCGCGCATGATCTCATCCTGCAGATTAACCTGAAATTCCTTCGTTTCCTTATCATAGAAATGTGTGAGGAAAGCAGTAAAGTTACCCGAAAGCATTTTGGATGCATCATAAGGTACCTGCCGCTCCAGGAAATCACCTGACAAGATGATAACGCCGTTATCCGTGATGACCTCCTCAAAGAGCTTTGAACCCTCAACGTTGCCGCCGGTCGAAACTGCCATATCGACAATAACCGAGCCGGGCTGCATACGATCAATGACATCCTTTGCGATAAGCCGCGGTGCCTTTCTGCCGAAGACCTTCGCCGTCGTGATGACAATATTGGAGCGCTCGCAGACCTTGGCCTGAGCCTCCTGCTGCTTCTTGATCTGCTCCGGTGTCAGTTCTTTCGCATAACCCTGATCGGTCTGTCCCATTTCACCGAGGTCAATTTTTACAAAGCTTGCACCGAGCGATTTGACCTGCTCCTCAACGACCGGACGCGTATCAAATGCATCCACTCGAGCACCCAGACGCTTAGCAGTTGCGATTGCCTGCAAGCCTGCGACACCGACACCGATGATAAACACTCTTGCCGGATTAATGGTACCGGAAGGCGTAACCATCATCGGCAGAATCTTCGGAAGGCGTGCCGCTGCATTGACGACTGCAACATATCCGGCCAGCGATGTCTGCGAGGACTGTACATCCATTTTCTGTGCAAGCGTGGTGCGCGGGATCATCTCCAGCGAGACAGCCTGCACGCCGCTTTTTGCAAAATCGCGCAGCAGTTCCTTTTCATTGAACGGATCGAGATAGCTCAGGTGGAGCGTATCGGGGCGAAGACCGGCAGCGCTCTGCGGTTTCAGGATCCGCAAAACGATCTCGCTGTCATAACCCTCCTGCTCCGTGCCGATCATGACTGCACCGGCTTTTTCATAGGCAGCGTCAGAAAAGCCGCTCTTTGCACCTGCGCCGCGTACGACCTTGCACGAAAAGCCCATACCGATGAGCTTTTTGATATCGTCGGGGATCAGCGCGACTCTTGTTTCCCGCGGATCCGTCTCCCGACAGACTAAAATGGATTTCATCTCATTCTCCTCTCTGTAAACAGCAAAGGATACGCCCCCTGCATCCTTGAAAGGGGCGTATCTTTATTGTATTCAGTCAGTCCCATGTCTGCGTATCGCGGGAGAAATCGGTTTCCTCCGCAACTGGCTCATAAGGATTCGGAGCCGGCGCCTCAATCTGCATTTCCGGCAGTTTTATCGGAAATCCGGTGAACGGAAAACAATCCATGTTCACTTTCTCCATATTCATTCTCCTGTTATCAGACAATACCCTGAGCGTTCATAGCATCGAGAACCTTTTCAAATCCAGCGATGTTCGCGCCAGCAACATAGTTGCCTTCCATGCCGTATTTCTTTGCGGCTGCGCTGATGTTCGCATAGACATTCTCCATGATGCCCTTGAGCTTGGAATCAACTTCCTCGAAGCTCCAGCTCAGGCGCTCGCTGTTCTGAGACATTTCCAGAGCGGAAGTCGCAACACCGCCAGCATTGGAGGCCTTACCCGGAATGAAGAGGATTCCGTTCTCCTGAAGGAACTTCGTTGCATCCTCAGTAGTCGGCATATTTGCACCCTCGCAGACTGCGATGCAGCCGTTTTCCTTCAGCATCTTCGCATCTTCAAGAGTCAGCTCATTCTGAGTTGCACACGGCAGCGCGATATCGCACTTGATCTGCCAAACACCGCGTCCCTCGTGATACTCAGAGGTCAGCTTTGCGTTCTTGTATGCGGTCAGACGCTCGCGGCGAACTTCCTTGATCTCCTTCAGAAGAGCAACATCGATGCCATCCGGATCGTAGATCCAGCCGGTCGAATCAGAACAGGTCACGACCTTTGCACCGAGCTGCTGAGCCTTTTCGATTGCGTAGATCGCAACATTGCCCGCGCCGGAAACAGCAACGGTCTTGCCCTTGATATCAATATTATGATCGCGGAGCAGTGCATCAGTGATGTAGAGCAGGCCGTAACCGGTTGCCTCAGTTCTTGCAAGAGAACCACCGAAAGAAAGGCCCTTACCGGTGAGCACGCCCTCGAACAGACCGCGCAGCTTCTTGTACTGTCCGAACATATAGCCGATTTCGCGTGCGCCCGTACCGATATCGCCAGCCGGAACATCGGTGTCTGCGCCGATGTACTTGCACAGCTCAGACATAAAGCTCTGGCAGAAGCTCATGATCTCACGGTCGGATTTACCCTTCGGATCGAAGTCAGAACCGCCCTTACCGCCGCCGATCGGCAGACCAGTCAGAGAGTTCTTGAAAATCTGCTCGAAGCCGAGGAACTTGATAATGCCGATATTAACCGACGGATGCAGACGCAGACCGCCCTTATACGGGCCGATCGCGGAGTTGAACTGTACGCGGTAGCCGGTGTTTACATGTGCATTGCCCTGATCGTCAATCCACGGAACACGGAATTTGATCTGACGCTCCGGATTAACCAGACGCTCCAGAAGTGCATCGCGGCGGAACTGTGCTTCATTTGCATCCACGATCACGCGGATCGAATCCAGCACCTCCCGCACAGCCTGATGGAATTCCGGTTCATCCGGGTTCTTTTCGATCACCTGATCAATGATCTCATCAATGTAAGACATAAAACTTCCTCCTGTTTGTTTATTAGCCGGTGTGAACCGGCAAATTAACACATAATAATCATAGCGGATTTTCTGCGGAAAAGTCAACGAGCATTCCCCAGTAAAAATCCGACATTTGCCAATACTTATCCGCGAACCCGATTGTTAGCACTTGTGATGCTGCCGGATTTCCCGTATAATGAAAAGCAAAATGTCATAGTAAAAAGAGGTATCCCATAATGAAAACAATCCGCATTCTTTCAGAATCCGCTGCCCTCGGAAAGCGTTTGCGAGACATTCTGTATCAGGCCGGCTATACAGATATCGTGATTTCCGATCTTTCCGCAAAGCCGCTGAGTCCACTGAATGAAATTTTGATTATCTATGCCAAAGCGCACATTCCGGGTGTTATCCAGGCAGCGGCAGACTGCCGCGCACAGACAATTCTCCTTTTGAATCCCGACTGCTATGCGATGTATCTTGAACGCGCACGCCATGCCGGTATCACTCCGCTGCTGATGCCTGTCGCGCCTGAAATGCTGCTGGACACTGTTTTAGCGCTTGACAGCTGACGGCGTATCGCCGGTATGCTTTTTGAATACGCGGGTGAAGTAATCGGGTGTTGAGAATCCAAGCAGACGGCTGACCTCCAGTACCTTAAACTGCCCGCTTTCCAGAAGCCTTTTCGCATACTCGATCTGGAACCCTTTGTAGAATTCACCGAAAGTCATGCCAAATTTGCTCTTGAAATATCGCCCGAAATAATCACGGTTAAAGCCGAAATGATCCGCCGCAAGCTCGACAGTTGCTGTCTGATTCTCCATTTTCAGCAGGAACGCACGAAGCTTATCTGCGATCGGCTGTACTTCCGCGGATGCAGGCAATGCTGTCAGTGCCTGCTGCATCGCAGCGCGGTATTCCGTTTCGATGAGCTGCTCATGCACGAGCTTTGCAGCTCTGGATACTGCTGCAAGCAGATCATCCGGCGGAATCGGCTCTGCCAAAAAGTCAATTGCGCCAAGCAAAAAGCATTCGCGCATCCGCTGGGAATCATCCTGCTCACTGATGATGATCGCAGGGATCTTTTTTTCTGCGGTAGCGGTCAAACGCAGCAGCTTTGCGGCAATGTATTCAGGAGCGCGGTTGATACAGAGGAGAATATCGAATTTCCGGCTCAACACCAAACGAACCGCATCATTGAGGTTTGTCGTGCGTTGGCTAACGATATATTCTGTGTCCTCCAGTACGGAAAAGAGATGATTCAGATTTCGTTCTGAATGCTCGCCGGAATCTGCGACCAGTATTTGCAGTCTCATCTGAACCTCTCCTTTCTGTATCAAAATAGGGCTGTCCCGCCTGATTGAAGACGGAACAGCCCCTTTGCTTTCCTTGGTTTTATTCTAGCACAAGTACCGTAGAAAGTCAATAATTCGCGGCGGAGTTGTCGGAATTTTACCGGTATAAGTCTTGATTTCACAGCAAAACAATACTGCGCGGAAGCGATAGAAGCATTCCGCGCAGCATTGCTTTGTAAGGATGATAACAGAGAATATGGAGAAACTCTGTATCGGAATTATAATAACATAAGACAAATGCCCTTGCAATATGGAATAGCAAACAGGTCTTGATTTTGATTGGAAATCGCGCAAATTTGTATGGATCCGGATCCCGAAAATCAAATTTCAGTCAAGCATCAGAGCATTCCGACCTTCATGGCAATACAGCTCTATTCTCTTGAAAAGCTGCCCTATATGTATGGTATATCGGCAGATCCCCGTCCTCCGCTGTTTGTTTTCGCATGACAATCATTGCAATGAACATTCATACAATGAATCTCACAGTCGTCTGATTCATGTTCCCAATCTCCGACAGATATGAACATCAAGTTTATTGATTTGTTTGATAGATACAACAAAAGGGTACGGAGCCAAAGACGGGTGCTCGTAAAGAAGTTTTAATCCTTTGAAGATAAGGCTGTGTAACTCCAGAGGTTACGCAGCCTTTCTTTTTTTGTCGTATTCCATACTGTCAGCGACAGCAGTCGTCATTGCAACGTTAAAACGATAGTGAATCTCGATTTGCTGGATGCGGTGT
>JAKSPK010000033.1 GCA_024404875.1 Oscillospiraceae bacterium | reverse complement strand
CCGCCTTGTCAGCGGGCTTTCCCTGCTGCACATTTGTACCGGAGGAGGGTGCTGCATCGGCGGATGCAAGATACAGTCCGCTGTTGACATTCCGGAAGGTATAGCTGTAAGCCGTGTCGATAACCGCGCCGACCTTGACAGATGTGCCGCCGTTGACGGTGACATTCGGACGCGCCGGGAGCGGCTGGTCGCTGCCGAGGTAGAAGCTCGGATGCGGCGGCTGATTGTATGCCGTCTGCTGCGAGGAAACCTGTGTGCGATACTGCGGGTCGTGCATCAGCGTGGTGATGCGGTAATCGGTGCCATAGGGTGTGCAGTAAATGCGGATACCGGTTCCGTCTGCCTTCCGCACGATCAGTTCTTCACGCCAGTCGCCGAAGATATCAGCGGAGAGGCAGGGCGTACCCTTGGTCGTGTTGCAGGTATAGTACCCGTCCGTGGAAAGAAGCGTGGTGAGCGTTGTTTTGCCCGGATCGCCGGTCAGTTTGGAGATCGTTGCGGGGGAATCGGTGTAGCCGTCCAGAATTTCGCGCTCAAGGTCGCCGTCCCAGTAGGAGAGGAAATTGATTGCCGGTCTGCGGCAGTTCAGCGTTTGTCCGGCGGTATTGACAACCGGTGTCGAGTTGTCAGAGAGCTTGTTGCCCCAGCATTCCGCACCGGGATTGCCCGCCCAGACATTGTCTGCGCAGCAGCGGCCGGTATCGCCTGCGCCGTTCTGGTGATAGAGAATCTTCTTCTGATCGCAGTCCACAAGCGTGACGCCGTAGCCGGACTTTGATTCTTCATGGCAGATCCAGACCTCAAGGCCGGGATTGGAGGGATCGAGGTCGCCGAGGTGCAGCGCATCTCCGTGACCCTGACCGGTCGTGTAATAGAGGGTGCCGTTGTCGTCGATGATCGCGGCACCCGTGCAGATCTCCTGTCTGCCGTCGCCGTCTACATCTGCCGCCATGGAATTGTGGTTGCCGTCGCCGTAGCCGGGCGCCGAGGTGCTTGTGCCGGTGTCAAATGCCCAGAGCTTTTTGAGCTTCTTGTTCTCGACAGCATATGCAGTTGCGGTCATTCTGCCGTAGTAGCCGCGGCCGGTGACAACGCTCGGATGCACGCCGTCGAGGTAAGCGACCGTGCCCCAGTAGCGCTCGACACGGTTGTATTTGTCGGAGGATTTGCCCCATTTCGTGGGGTCGCCGCGTCCGGGCTCATAGTTGATGGTATCCAGTGCAGCACCCGTCGCGCCGTCAAACAGCGTATAAAATTCGTTGCCGGTGTAGATCAGACCGCTGCTGTCGCGGTACACCTTGGATGCATCGCCAATGACCTTGCCCGTGCCGTCCACGGTGCCGTCAGAGGTTTTGCAGGTCATTTCGCATTTGCCGTCGAGGTCGAAGTCTGCGACATAGAACTGTGTATAATGTGCGCCTGCGCGGATATTCACGCCCAGATCAATGCGCCAGAGCTTGGTGCCGTCCAGTCGGTAGCAGTCGATATACACCTTATCGGTCTTGCCTTTCTGAGAGTTGTCCTTCGAGGTTGACGGATCCCATTTCACAAACAGCTCATACTGTCCGTCTCCGTCCACATCGCCGACGGAGATGTCATTCGGAGAATAGGTGCCGCCGTCAGCGCCCTTTGCGGGCTGATCGAGCCTGATGTCAAAATAAGCGTTTGATGACTGCAGTTTGCAGGTGTCCGAGGTGAGAACTCTGCTGCCGCTGACCGAATCAACGCGGTAAACGGATTTGGAATTTCCCGCGGAATCAAGAAAGCAGGTGCTTTTTCCGGAGGTGCTGGTGTAGATGAGCGTGCCGTCGCGGTAAAGGCGGAACTCCGCGTCATCGCTGTCGGATGCGAGCCAGCGCCAGGAAACGAGCATACCGGAGCCGGTGCCGACAGCGGAGATGCCGCGGTCTAAGTACTCGACGCACATGCTGCCTGAGACCGCAGAAGCGGTCTGAGCGGGTGCAGCCTGCATGCCGCCGGCACATGCAAGCGGCAGCGTCAGTGCGGCTGAAGTGAGCCGTACAATTTTTGATTTCATAAAAACCTCCCCAGATTTACAGTGCGGAATTGCGTTCAGACATCCGTGTCGCATACGCTGCAGGCAGAAGGGGATAGCTGACGGTCTGCGGCATCGGTGACTGTTTCTGTTGTGATAGCTGTGCTATCATTCTTATATATATCTGATTTTATCATAACCCAGGGCTTTTTGCAATGCCGAATCGTATCTTCAGATAATGGATTGTCACAATTTTGATCCAACGCAGCCGGGTTCGGATTCTGCCTCAAAATCGGGAATCCGAATCATGCCTTGATACCGGACTTTATGTTGCTCCCTGAAATGCATTATGGCCATCAATCTGCATTGCAATGATAGAAGCGAAGCGCTCAATCACTCGACAGAAAGAACCGGACGAAGCGTTGTCACAGATACGGAGCTATGTTAAGTTGTTGGGTGCAAAATATGCAGCAATCATTTCGCAGGAAAAGGTTTGGGTCTATTCAGCGGAAGATGATTACAGCTCTGTCCTGTTGTGTGTTCCCGTAAATATGACAGATGACGAAATGGGTTCATTGCGGAAATATTGGGAGCAAAGTGAATAATCGGAATGATGTGCCAATGCATAAATCCCCATCCGCGGCAAACAATACCGGTAGCTTTGAAAAAGCGAAGCTATCCAAAATAGCGAAACACAACAGGAGGCACAAAATGAAAGCAACCGGTATTGTGAGAAGAATCGATGACCTCGGCAGAGTTGTAATTCCGAAAGAAATTCGCAGAACCATGCGACTGCGGGACGGCGACCCCTCACTGAAAACATTGACACAGGATATGGTGTTCTGCATGAGTGTGGAATGCGCTGCGGAACGGTACATTGGGAAGTGAATACAGCGAACCGCCGTCTGATTGGAGTCAGGCGGCGGATGATTTTATTGAGGAGTAGACAATTCATGCTCCAGCAATTGTCGATAGCTTCGGTCTATTCCGATCGCACCGAGCCACAGCTTTCCGAATTTAGCAGATAAATATGCAGAAACCGTATTGTCTGCTTTTCGCTTGATGATACATACCATTGCGGTGAACGCGAGCAGTCCCGATACGGCGGCATACGGCTTGATGAGCGTTTCGACCGACATGAGCAGAAATGCTGTTCCAAGCAGAATGATGACCTTTGTACTGTTGCGGATTTTATGACCGTGCTGATAGGATTTTTCGAACAAAAAGTATATGCACAATCCGACAACTGCGCCAAGCAAAACATCGAGGACAATGGAAACGGGGATATTCAGAAAATCGCTTGCCTTTGCAGACTCGCCCTGCGCCATTGTCACAAATGTAGAAAACAGCACAATCACAAAAACATCATCGCAGGATGCACCGGCAAGGATCATCTGGGGGATGCTTTTTTCTGTGCCGTATTTGTTTTCAATCAGCTTCACCATGCGCGGAACGACGACCGCCGGTGATACCGCACTCAGCACGGCACCCATAACGGCGGCTTCCAGACGGCTGACGCCAAGCAGATACGGCGCAAATATAATATATCCGATGATCTCAAAGCAGGCAGACACAAAGGACATCATGACCGCCGGTCTGCTGACTTTTTTAAGACAGATTCAGAGACAGCCCTGCTTTAATCAGAATAATAATCAAAGCAATCTGTCTCAGCTCTGCGGAGATTCCCAGAACAGACGAATCCAGTAGATTCAGCACAAACGGGCTGACGGCGATCCCGACGCCGAGCATCCCGATGATGCGCGGCAGACCTAGCTTTTCAGAAACAGCGCCCGCCGTCAGTCCGGCAAGCAAAATAATTGAAAATGATAACAGCATTTCACACCTCCGAAAAATAAAAAAGCTGACAGCTTCTGCGTAAAACGGCAGAAGTCATCAGCTTTTAAAAGCGGTTCCGGTTTCCCGCGGGAGAACATCATTCCCGATATATAATTGACAATTCAATTGTATCGTATCTGAATTGAATTGTCAAGGCGATTGTATATAGTTGAGATCATCATGTTTCGCCGGATAAGGCAGTATCGGGCGGTTTTGAATTGACGAAACTGCATTTTTCTGCTATAATAAGTCTATATCAACCGATTTGGCGGTGATGAGATGATCCATTATTACTTCGGAAAGGGCAAGGGCAAAACTTCTGCTGCGGTCGGAGCCTGCATCCGGGCTGCCGGAAGCGGTCTGCGCTGCGTCATGATACAGTTTCTGAAAAACGGCACAAGCAGCGAAGTGGCACTGCTGCGAAAATGCGGCATTGATGTATTTTTCTGCGATTTTGAGGGCGTCCGGTTTTTCAGCGGGATGACTGCTGAGGAACAGCAGCGGGTGATCCTTGCACACAATGAAAATCTGCGTCGCGTGATTGCAGGCGCATATCAGGTGATCGTACTCGATGAGCTGGGGGATGCTGTGCAGAAGCACGCAGTCGATGCAGCGCTCGTGGAAACGGTGCTGGCGCTGCCGGATACAGAGATCGTGATGACCGGACACAAATGTGCGGAACAGTTTATGCAGTGTGCGGATTATATCACGGAATTTCAATGTATCGCGCATCCCTATCAGAAGGGGCAGAAAGCACGAAAAGGATTTGAATTTTGAACAGGTTTATTTATCGCGGGACGAAAAAGCTCCGCTGTGGATATACGACCGGCTCCTGCGCGGCAGGCGCAGCAAAGGCTGCGGCAAAAATGCTGCTGTCCGGCGAAACGATCTCACAGATCACACTGATGACACCCGCCGGCATTCCGCTGACGCTGGATATTTTGGAACTGCGGCTGACCGATGATTGCGCCTCCTGTGCGATTCGCAAGGACAGCGGCGATGACCCCGATATCACAAACGGAATCCTGATCTATGCGACGGTATGCAAGTGTGAAAGCGGTGTTGTCATTGACGGCGGAGAGGGCATCGGCACCGTTACAAAACCCGGTCTAGATCAGCCGGCCGGAAATGCAGCGATCAACAGCACACCGCGCCGCATGATAACCGATGCACTGACGGAAATTGCCGCGGAACACGGATATGCAGGCGGCTTTCATGTAATTATTACTGCGCCGGAGGGTGCAGAGATTGCGAAAAAAACATTCAACCCGCGCATGGGCATTACAGGGGGCATTTCGATCATCGGGACAACGGGAATCGTCGAGCCGATGAGCAATGCGGCAGTCGTTGATACGATCCGTGCAGAAGCAAATATGCGGCGCGCTGCCGGACAGAAAAACCTGCTGCTGACGGTCGGCAATTACAGCGACACATTTTTGCAGGATTTCAGACCGGAGCTTGCAGAACGCGCCGTCATGTGCAGCAACTTCATCGGGGATGCGCTGGATATCGGCGTGACGCTCGGTTTCCGCCGTATTCTGCTGATCGGGCATATCGGCAAGCTCGTGAAACTCGGCGCCGGTATCATGAATACGCATTCATCATATGCAGACGGCAGAATGGAAACGCTGATCGCCTGCGGCGCGCTTGCGGGAATCCCACGTGAGCTGCTGGTGCAGATACCGGAGTGCGTCACGACAGACGCGGCACTCAATATTCTGTATCAGCATCCGAAATATACGGAAATGCTGCAAATTCTGACCGAGCGCATTGCGTATTATCTTTCAGCGCGTGTCAAGGATCAGGTACAGACCGGTGCGGTCGTTTTCTCGAATCAGCATGACCTCCTGTTGAAAACTGCTGGTGCAGATGCGATCATTGCGACAATGACGGAGGAAACGATATGATACATTTTGTCGGGGCGGGCTGCGGTGCGTCCGATCTGATTACCGTCCGCGGACTGCGGCTGCTGGAGCAGGCGGATGTTATCATTTATGCGGGTTCGCTGGTGAATCCGGAACTTCTGCAATCTGCAAAAAGCGGCTGCGAGATTCATAACAGCGCTAACATGACGCTGGACGAGGTGATCGCGGTCATGCAGCGGGCAGAGTCGGGATCGAAAATGACCGTCCGGCTGCATACCGGCGATCCGAGCATTTTCGGAGCGATCCGCGAGCAGATTGACCGGCTTGATGCACTCGGTCTTGCCTATGATATCTGTCCGGGGGTCAGTTCATTCTGCGGCGCTGCGGCGGCACTCAGAGCGGAATACACGCTGCCGGAGGTTTCCCAGACTGTCATTCTGACACGCATGGCGGGACGGACGCCCGTACCGGAATGTGAGCAGATCCGTGCTCTGGCGGCGCATCACGCGACAATGGTGATCTTTCTCAGCGCCGGCATGACTGCGGCGCTTTCCGCAGAGCTGATTGCCGGCGGATATGAACCCGAAACGCCTGCCGCAATCGTCTATAAGGCGAGCTGGCCGGATGAAAAAATCTGCCGCTGCACAGTCGGGACACTTGCGGAAACCGCGCAGAAAAACGGGATCCGCAAAACCGCGCTGATTACGGTCGGCGATTTCCTTGGCGATGATTATGCGCTGTCAAAGCTCTATGATCCCGCATTTGAAACGGAATTCCGTGAGGCAAAGATATGAAGAATATCGCTGTGATTTCCCTGACAGAGCGCGGAAGATTGCTGTCCGCACGAATTGCCGATGCGCTGCAATCGTATGACATCTGGCGGTTTTGCTTTCATAAGCATACGGATGAACATGCGGAGGCATTTGATGATTTATCTCAGCTCACAGGTCATCTTTTTTCTGTATATGATGCGCTGATTTTTGTCAGTGCGTGCGGCATCGCCGTCCGCATGACCGCGCCGCATATCCGATCCAAGCAGACCGACCCTGCGGTGATTGCGGCGGATGACCGCGGACAGTATGTGATCCCGCTGCTTTCGGGGCATCTTGGCGGTGCAAATGCGCTTGCGGAACTCCTTGCGAAACGCATCGGTGCGCAGTCTATTATCACAACGGCGACGGACATCGGCGGACAGTTTTCGCCGGACAGCTTTGCCGCTGCCAATGATCTGCTGATCGCCGATCTGACCGCAGCAAAGAAGATCGCTGCCGCGGTTCTGAACGGCGGGACGATCGGACTGCACTGTGCATACCCGTACCGGAATCTGCCGCCGGATATGACCGCGGCTGATGACGCAGCATACGGCATTGTGATTGCGGATGCAGTAAAACAGTCTCCGTATCCGGTCACGCTGCATCTGATTCCGCATAATATGGTTGTCGGGATCGGCTGCAAAAAAGGAACATCCGCGCAGCAGATCAGAGATGCCGTACAAAAAGTATTTGCTGAAAGCGGCGTATCTTCCGAACGGATCTGCAAGGCTGCCAGCATCGACCTGAAAGCGCAGGAAGCCGGATTGCTGCAATTCTGCGCAGATACTGACATCCCCTTGCAGACATATTCTGCGGAGGAACTGATGCATGCTGCCGGCGAATTCTCACATTCAGAATTTGCAGAAAAAGTAACCGGTTCGGATAATATCTGCGAGCGCAGCGCCGTACTTTGCAGCGGCGGGAAACTTGTCATCCGCAAGACCGCGCTGAACGGTGTGACGGTCGCAGCGGCTGAAATACCCGTTGAAATTGATTTTGAAAAGAGGATGCTCTGATGCTGTATGTTGTCGGATTCGGAAGCGGCGCGCGGGACTGCATGACCGCAGCCGCAGAACAGGCATTGCTGAAAAGTGATCTGATCATCGGATATAAGACCTATACTGCGCTGATGAAGCCTTTTTTTCCGGACAAGCAGTTCCTTGAAAACGGGATGCGGCAGGAGACTGAGCGTGTCAGGCTGGCACTGGAATATGCACAGACGCAGACAGTTTCGCTGATTTGCAGCGGCGATCCGGAACTCTATGGCATGGCAGCGCTGGCTTATGAATATCTTGCGGAATACCCCGGTACAGATATCGAAATCATACCGGGCATCACAGCAGCTTTCAGCGGCGGAGCAGTGCTCGGCGCACCGCTGACGCATGATACGGCGATCATCAGTTTATCCGACCTGCTGACGCCGATGGAGAAAATTGAGACCCGCCTGCGCTGTGCAGCGGAGGGCGACTTTGTCATCGTACTGTATAATCCGTCCTCGAAGCAGCGTGCGGATTATCTGCAAAGAGCCTGCGATATGATTCTTCGATTCCGCAGCCCGGAGACCGTCTGCGGCTATGTGAGAAACATCGGGCGCGACGGCGAACATTCCCGTATCTGCACGCTTTCTGAATTGCGGGACGAACAGGTCGATATGTTTACAACTGTTTATATCGGCAACTCTGAGACAAAGATCATTGCCGGAAAAATGGTCACGCCGCGCGGATACCGCCATGCATAAAATACTGATCTTTGCGGGAACGACTGAGGGCAGAGCACTGGCGGAATTCTGTGCCGCAAACGGGATCTCTGCGGATGTATCGACCGCAACAGAATACGGTTCATCGCTTTTGCCTGCGGGAATCGGTGTACTCTCCGGCAGACTGGATGCAGATGAAATTTCAGCTTTATTGCGCAAAACGCAGTATGTGACGGTCATTGATGCCACGCACCCTTATGCAAAGGATGCGACAGAGAATATCCGGTCTGCCTGCCAGCTGCTGTCAGTTCCGTACTATCGGCTGCTGCGCAAAGCACTGCCTGTAATCGGAGAATCGGTCACATCTCTTGAGGAGATGACCGCGCTGCTGAATCAGACCGGGGAGACAATTCTGAGCACCCTCGGCAGCAAATCTATCCGGGCGCTCACGAATGTCAGGGGTTTTCGAGAACGGATCTGGCTGCGGCTATTGTCCTCCGATGCGATATCGGCAGAGTGCACACAGCTCGGATTTGATCCCGAAAAGCTGATTCTGGAAAAAGGACCGTTCAGCACGGAGCAGAATCTTGCGCACATCCGATCAAGCGGCGCGCACATTCTGCTGACCAAGGAAAGCGGCACGGTCGGCGGATATCCGGAAAAGGCGGAAGCTGCAAAGATTGCGCAGATACGCATGATCACACTTTGCCGGCCTGCCGAAGCGGAATGCGGGCATGATGAAACAGAGATAGAAAAAATGCTGCTGCATATGAAGGAGAATCATTTGCTATGAAGGTTTATCTGACCGGCACCGGCACGGACGGCTGCCGCACTTTGACCGCCGAGGCTGCCGATGCGATCGCGCAGGCAGAGCTGCTGATCGGTGCGAAGCGGATGCTGGAGCCCTACGCGGATTCCGGAAAGAAACTGGTGTGTTTATATCAGGCAGAGCGCATCGCCGAAACACTGCGGGGCAGTCAGGCGGAATGTGCCGCCGTGCTGCTTTCGGGTGACAGCGGATTTTTCAGCGGCGCAAGGAATCTGCTGCCGTTGCTTGACGATATGAATGTAACGGTGCTGCCCGGTATTTCGTCCATGTCGGCATTCTGTGCAAAGTGCGGGATCTCATACGAAAATATGCGCTTTTTCTCTCTGCACGGAACAAGATCCGATATTGCGGTTCATGCAAAAATGAACCCGTACTGCTTCTTTCTGCTCGGCGGAGAAATGACTGCTGCACAGGTTTGTCAGCGGCTCTGCGATTACGGTCTGGCTGACATCCGTGTGCATACCGGCATAGATCTCGGTTATGAAAATGAGCGAATTTTGCACGGAACGCCGTCTGATCTCACAGCAATTCCCGCGGAAACGCTGACGGTGCTGATCACTGAGAATCCCGCGTATCTGCGATATATTCCGTCTGCCGTTCCGGACGGTGATTTCCTGCGCGATAAAGTCCCGATGACGAAGGCAGAGGTGCGCTGCAATGCGGTTGCTGCGATGCAGATTCCCCGTGACGGCATCTGCTGGGACATCGGCTGCGGCACCGGCTCTGTGTCGGTCGAAGCAGCATTCCGCTGCCCGGACGGACAGGTTTTTGCGTTCGATCAGAAGGCGGAGGCCGTGCATCTGACCGAACAGAACGCGCACAGATTCTCCTGCGACAATATCACGGCAGTTTGCGGAACCTGTCCGGATATCCTGCATGATTATCCGGCGCCGGATGCTGTTTTTATCGGCGGTTCGGGCAGAAATCTGCCTGAAATTTTTGAAGCGATTGCCCATAAGAATCCGAATGCCAAAATCGTGCTGACGGCGGTTTCACTGGAAACACTTGCAATGGCAGTACCGCTTTTTGCACGGTACTGCAAGGATTATCAGGCGGTGCAGATCGCTGTGACGCGCACGAAAAAGCTCGGCACGCACACGATGCCGGATGTGCAGAATCCGGTCTGGCTGATTGCGGGGTGCTTGAAATGCAGCGGATCATGATCGCCGGGACCGGCAGCGGATGCGGGAAAACAACCGTGACCTGTGCCGTTCTGTCAGCGCTTCATCAGCGCGGTGTGCGGGTTTCCGCATTCAAATGCGGACCGGATTACATCGACCCGATGTTTTACCGTGAGATCCTCGGCACGCCCTCGCACAATCTCGACAGCTTTTTCTGTGAACAGGATATGCTGTGCAGCCTGCTTGAGAGGGGCAGTCAGGGCGCAGAAATTACCGTGATTGAGGGCGTCATGGGATTCTATGACGGCGCTGAAGGGGCTGCATATCATGTTTCGGAGATGACAAAAACGCCGGTGATCATTGTGCTCAACTGCCGCGGCATGAAAGAGTCGATCGGTGCGGTGATGCAGGGATTTTTGCAGTATCAGACACCGAACCGCATTGCCGGTTTCATTTTCAATCAGCTCCCGCTGCGGCTCGTTCCGTTTGCGCAGACGCTTTGCAGTGAACTGCATACGGAATATTTCGGCTGTCTGCCCGCGCATGAATACGCCCTTGAAAGCCGGCATTTAGGACTTGTCACTGCACCGGAAATCGCAGATATACAGGAGAAAATGAACGCGCTCGGCGCGCTTGCAGAGCAGCATATTCTGCTTGACAAGCTACTGAAAACTGAATGCGCTGCCCTGCCGGAATACCGGAAAAAGGCTGTCCCGAAGCTGAGATCCCGTCCGGTGATCGCAGTCGCACGCGACAAAGCGTTCTGTTTTCTGTATGAGGAAAATTTGTCGCTCTTGCGTGAGATCGGATGTGAGCTGCGGTATTTCTCGCCGCTTCACGATGCACATTTATCGGATGCGGACGGTCTGCTGCTCTGCGGCGGATATCCGGAGCTGTATGCTGCACAGCTTTCCGCCAATCAGACCATGGCTGCCGATATCCGGGACGCGGTCAATGCCGGAATGCCAGTGATCGCGGAATGCGGCGGATTCATGTATCTGCACGACAAAATGCAGACGGAATCCGGCACGGAATTTACAATGGCAGGCGTCATACGCGGGACAGTATTCCCGACAATAAAATTGCATCGCTTTGGCTATGTAACGATGCAGGCGCACGCAGACAATCTGCTCTGCAATGCCGACGAAACGCTGAAAGCACATGAATATCACTACTGGGACAGCACAAATGCAGGCGAATGCTTCACCGCGTCCAAATCAGACGGCAGAGCGTGGGAATGCTGTCATGTCAGCGGCACGATGTACGCAGGATTTCCGCATCTGTATTTCCCGTCGGATATCCGCGCTGCGCTGAGATTTGCAGCCTCCTGTGCTCGATTCGGAGGAAAAGATGATTCGTATTCAGCAGATTGAACAGCCGGATGCATCTGCCAGCAGCGCGGCAAAAGCGCGCTGGGACAGCATTGCAAAGCCGCTCGGCAGCTTCGGCGTGCTGGAAGAAATGATACAGAAAATCGCTGCGGTGCAGGGCTCAGATGCGGTTGACATTTCACATCGGACAGCGGTCGTTTTCTGCGCCGATCACGGCATTGTGGAAGAGGGCGTAACGCAGTGCGGCAGCGAAGTGACGACGGTCTGTGCCAAAGCGATCGCGGAGGGGACATCCAATGTCAACGCGGTCGCGCAGGCGTTTCATGCAGATGTCCTCGCTGTGGATATCGGCATAAAAACAGACGCAGATACCAATAAAATCATGCGGAATAAAATCGCGTCCGGCACGCGCAATTTTACAAAAGAGCCTGCCATGACCGAAGAGCAGATGACAGCAGCAATCATCACTGGCATGGATATCGTCCGCGATCTGAAAGCTGTCGGAACGCAGATCATTGTCTCCGGAGAAATGGGCATCGGCAATACGACGTCCGCATCTGCGATCGCGTCTGTGCTGCTCGGTCTGCCGCCGGAAGCGGTCACGGGCAAGGGCTCCGGTCTGAGTGATGACGGGTTGCAGCGAAAGATCAGCGTCATCCGGCGCGGCATTGAATTGCATCAGCCTTCCGCAGACCGTCCGCTGCATCTGCTGCAAACACTCGGCGGACTGGAAATCGCCGGAATGACCGGACTGTTTCTCGGCGGCGCGGTATATCATATGCCGGTCGTGATCGACGGCGTGATTTCTGCGGCAGCGGCGGCGCTTGCATATCAGATCAACCCGCTTTGCGCGGAATATATGCTTGCAAGCCACTGTTCCGGCGAACCGGCGGCAAGCGGCCTGCTGCAAATGATGCATCTGAAACCGATCATTGACGCCGGACTGCGGCTCGGCGAGGGTACGGGCGGGCTGCTGCTTCTGCCTCTGCTCGACGGCGCACTTGCGCTGTACCGGCACGCACACACATTTGAAGAAGAGAACATGGAAAGGTATCGGAAACTGTCATGATGATTCTGGTGACAGGCAGCTCCAAATGCGGCAAATCGCGGTTTGCGGAGTCGCTGTTTGATGC
This sequence comes from Oscillospiraceae bacterium, assembly GCA_024404875.1. Lineage (GTDB taxonomy): Bacteria > Bacillota > Clostridia > Oscillospirales > Ruminococcaceae > Firm-04. Next base: position 12,298 of record JAKSPK010000033.1, on the reverse strand, counting down.
GGTCAGCGTGCCGAAATATTATCTTGCGACGATGCAACCATACGGTGAGGAAGCGCATTCTGCGATTGAACAGCACCGCAAAATGCGTGCAGACAAGGGCTTTCTGACCGCTGAACAGTACACCGATATTGACCGTGCGGAGATACCGGCAGGCAGCGCTGTGTTGCTGGAATGCATGGGCAATCTTCTTGCAAATGAGATGTTTCGCGGCGGTCAGATGAATGATTGCACGGACAAAATCGTTTTCGATATTCTGCGCATGAGTCAGAGAATGAATCTGCTTGTGATTGTGACAAATCAGGTCGGGAGCGATGGTTTGGATTATGATGCGGGAACGGCTGCCTATATCGCCGCGCTGGGAATCATCAATCAGAAAATCGCTGAAAATGCTGATAAAGTGATCGAATGCGTATATGGCATTCCGGTTACGGTTAAGAGGTGAATTCATGCTGAAATCACTGGTCTCCGCGTTTCTGATGTACTCGCGGATCCCGATGCCGCAGGTCGAATGGAAAGAAGAAAACCGCCGCTATACGCTCGGCTGGTTCCCGCTGATCGGCGCGGTCATCGGCGGACTGCTTCTGCTCTGGCGGCTGTTCTGCACGAGATTCGGCTGCGGACAAATGCTGTTTGCAGCGGTTGCCGTGCTCCTGCCCGTGCTGATTACCGGCGGCATTCACCTCGACGGTTTCTGCGATGTGACCGATGCACGCGCGTCCTATGCGGACAGGGAAAAGCGGATCAAAATCATGTCTGATCCGCATATCGGTTCCTTTGCCGTGATTCGTGTCTGTCTGTATCTGATTCTGCAAACCGCCCTGTTTACGCAGATTTCCGATATCCGGAGCACGGCGGTCATTGCCTGCGGATATGTGCTTTCGCGTTCGCTGAGCGGGCTTTCTGCCGTGACATTCCGCTGTGCTAAAAAGGACGGCGCCCTGCAGGATTTTGTCAAGCCCTCGCACCGTTCTGTGACGGTCGGCATGGTCTTTGTGTCTGCCATTGCTGCATTTGCAGCGATGATGTTCTCAAGCTGGGCGCAGGGCTGTACGGCGCTCGGATGTGCTGTGCTATGCTTCCTGTATTACCGGTATATCGCATATAAGGATTTCGGCGGAACGACCGGCGATCTCTGCGGCTGGTTTTTGCAGCTTTGTGAGATTGCCATGCTTGCAGCAGCGGTTCTGACCGGAATCATCACGGAGGGACTGACATGATTATGATTACGGGCGGTGCATATCAGGGGAAAACGGCGTATGCGCAGGCGCATTTTCCGTATGCTGTCACAGACGGCGCAGTCTGTGAATTCGATGAAGCAAAAGATGCGAAGATACTGACGAATTATCATGTTTTTGTACGGCGGCTGATGGAGTCCGGCATAGACGCAGAGGCATTTACGGCAGCACTATGCAAGGACAATCCGGAGTGCATAGTTCTGCTCGATGAGATCGGCAGCGGCATTATCCCGTTGGAGAAATTCGAGCGGGTTTGGCGCGAAACGGTCGGCAGAGCAGGATGTATTCTGGCGGAATATGCGCATACGGTCATTCGGCTTGTGTGCGGCATCCCGACTGCGCTCAAGGGAGAATTATTGTGAAAATACTGCTTGTACGGCACGGAAAAACTGCCGGAAATCTCGAAAAGCGCTATATCGGACGCACGGATGAATCGCTTTGTCCGGAGGGCGTTGCGGCACTCAGACAGTGCAGTTATCCGAGCTGCGGTGCGCTTGTCAGCAGCCCGATGCAGCGCTGTCTGCAAACCGCTGCCCTTTTGTATCCTGAACAAAAAATCCATATCTGTGATGATTTCCGCGAATGCGATTTCGGCGATTTTGAAGGGAAGAATTACGCCGAACTGAACGGCGATCCGCAGTATCAAAGCTGGATCGACAGCGGCGGAACGCAGCCCTTTCCAAACGGTGAATCGCCGGATGTTTTTCGTGTGCGGTGCTGTGACGGGTTCCGTCAGACCGTCCGCAAATTCGCCGATGCGGAAAGCATTGCATTTGTCGTTCACGGCGGCACGATCATGGCAATTTTATCACAATTTGCTTTGCCGCACCGCGATTATTTTGACTGGATGCCAGACAATGCACACGGCTGGCTGTGCGAATTTGACGGAACAAATCTGACGAAACCGGAGAAGCTGTAGCATGAAATATCTGATTCCCGCGCTGCCGCTGCTCATCGGCTTTCTGCTCGATGTCTGCATCGGCGATCCCTACAATTTTCCGCACCCGATCCGTCTGATCGGCAAATTGATCTCTGCACTGGAGCGCATGATCCGCAAGAAATGCAGCAATCTGCGCAGAGGCGGGGTGGTTCTGGTGTTGGCTGTTTTGTTTGTATCTGCGCTGATTCCGTTCATACTTCTTCTGATATGCTATCGGATTCATCTGATTCTTGGAATTGCCGCGGAGAGCATTCTGATCTGTTACCTGCTTGCTGCCCGCAATCTGCGTGACGAGAGCATGAAGGTCTGCCGTGCCGTTGAGAATGGTGATACAGAAGGCGCACGGAAAGCCGTTTCGATGATCGTCGGGCGGGATACAGCTGTGCTGGACCGTGACGGTATTATCCGTGCGGCAGTCGAAACCGTTGCCGAAAACACCTCGGACGGTGTCACGGCACCTTTGTTTTATATTGCGTTTTTCGGTGCCGTCGGCGGCTTCTTTTATAAAGCAGCGAATACGATGGATTCGATGATCGGCTATAAAAACGAGAAATATGCAGAGCTTGGAAGAAGCGCGGCAAGACTTGACGATGTACTGAATTTCATTCCCTCGCGGCTGTCTGCTTTGTTGATGATCGCGGTCTGTTCGCTGCTGCGCTTTGACGCAAAAAACGCATTTCGCATCTGGCGGCGCGACCGCAGAAAGCACGCAAGTCCGAATTCCGCACAGACCGAATCGGCGTGTGCCGGCGCACTGCATCTGCGGCTGGCGGGCGATGCGTGGTATTTCGGAGAGCTGCACAAAAAGCCGTATATCGGCGATGAAGACCGCGCGATCGAGCCAGCAGATATCCGGCGCTCAAACCGGCTGATGTACGGCACATCTGTCCTGATGCTGCTGCTTTCGGCGGCAGTTCGCTGCATCATTTTTGGAGTATTTTGTCTATGAGAACACACGGCGGAAACATCTATCTATCATCGCAAATGATTGATTTTTCAGCGAATATCAATCCGCTCGGAATGCCGGATGCGGTACGGAAAGCTGTCATGGAATCCGCGCAGAACTGCGTACATTATCCAGACCCGTGCTGTACCAATCTAACCCGTGCACTGGCAGAATTTGAGCAGTTTCCGACGGAACAGATCGTCTGCGGAAACGGCGCCGCTGACCTGATTTATCGGATTGCACACGCTTTTCATCCGCGTCATGCACTGCTTCTTGCGCCGTCTTTTTCCGAGTATGCATTTGCGATGCGCGAGGTCGGGTGCAGCGTTGCGGAATACACACTGAATCCGGAGCAGGATTATCAGCTTGATGACGGCGTTCTGTCTGCAATTACCGCGGAAACAGATATTGTGTTTCTGTGTACGCCGAATAACCCGACAGGTCAGCGAATTCCGCCTGATCTACTGAAAAAGGTTGCAGAAAAATGCAGAGAATCGGGCGCATTTCTGGTGTCGGATGAATGCTTTTTACGCTTTTCGGAGAATGCTGCGCGGTACAGTCTTCGTCTGTTTCTGCATGAGCACGGCATCATTCTGAATGCGTTTACGAAACTTTATGCGATGCCAGGGCTCCGGCTCGGCTATGCGCTCTGCGGGTCAGATGCGGTTGCCGGAAAACTGCGCGAAACCGGTCAGTACTGGAGTGTATCTGTTCCTGCGCAGGCTGCCGGAATCGCTGCATTGCAGGTCTCAGACTGGATTCCGAGAACAGTTCAGTATGTCACCGCAGAATGTGCATTTTTATCGGGGGAACTGCGGAAATCCGGAGTGTTCGTATATGACAGCGTTGCAAATTTTCTGCTGATTCAGGCGTCGTCTGATTTTGCTGAACGAATGAAGCAGCGCGGCATTCTGATACGTAAATGCGAGGATTTTCACGGACTGACCGATGCGCATTTCCGCATTGCCGTCCGTACGCACGATGAGAATCTTGCATTGATCTCCGCGATCAGAGAGGAATACAAATGAGCAAAGCAATCATGATTCAAGGCACGATGTCCGGTGTCGGAAAAAGCCTGCTGACCGCCGCACTGTGCCGCATTTTCCAGCAGGACGGATACCGTGTCGCACCGTTCAAATCGCAGAATATGGCGCTGAATTCGTACATCACGCCGGACGGTATGGAGATTGGCAGAGCACAGGCATTGCAGGCGGAGGCGGCGGGAATTGAACCCGCAGCCATTATGAATCCGATTTTACTGAAGCCGACAACGGATGTCGGCTCGCAGGTGATCGTCAACGGCAAGGTGCGCGGCAATATGCGCGCAGCGGAATATTTCCGCCGGAAAAAGGAACTGCTGCCGGAAATCCGAAGCGCTTACGAGCAGCTTTCCGCGCAGTATGACATCATCGTGGTCGAGGGTGCGGGCAGTCCGGTCGAATTGAATCTGAAGCAGGACGACATCGTCAATATGGGACTCGCAGAGATGCTGCACATTCCGGTCTTTCTGGTCGGAGATATTGACTGCGGCGGCGTATTTGCGCAGCTTCTCGGCACGTATTCTTTGCTGGAACCGCAGGAGCAGGCACTTGTCAAAGGCTTGATTGTCAACCGTTTCCGCGGCGACCGCAGACTGTTTGATGACGGCGTTTCGATCCTAGAACAGAGAAGCGGTCTGCCGGTGCTCGGCGTTGTGCCGTATTTCCGGCATGATTTAGAGGACGAGGACAGCCTTTCGCAGCGCCTTGCAAAAACGCAGGATACCGGCATCATCGACATTGCGGTGATCCGGTTGCCGAAGATCTCAAACTTCTCTGATTTTGACGTGTTCTCGCAGTATTCCGGCGTGTCCGTCCGGTATGTGTCAAAGCCGGAACAACTCGGTAATCCCGATCTGCTGATTCTGCCCGGAACCAAAAGCACGATCGCAGATATGCAGTGGATGCAGGAAATAGGCATGACACAGGCAGTCATTGCATTGGCACGGCGCGGATTTCCGGTTTTCGGTATCTGCGGCGGATTCCAGATGCTCGGTAAAGAGATCGCCGATCCTGATGGAACGGAGTGCGGCGGAACCGTCTGCGGACTCGGTCTGCTGCCCTGCCGGACGGTATTCCGCGATGATAAAACACAGACGCGCATAGCAGGGGATTTCTGCAATGTAACCGGATTTTTCTCGTGCTTGTCTCATGCGCATTTCTGCGGCTATGAGGTGCATATGGGCGTGACCGGATCCGCCGGTGCAGCGCTGACGGACTGCGGCGGCGCATACAGCGGCAATGTCGCCGGCTGCTATGTTCACGGGATATTTGACAGCGCGGAGGTTTCCGGTGCGCTGATCCGGGCGCTGTATGCGGCGAAGGGTCTGCGGTATCAGGGAGAAGCGGAAGACCGCAGGACGCACCGCGAAAAGCAGCTTGACCGCCTCGCGGATACCGTGCGGCAAAGCCTTGATCTTGCGTGGATCTATCAGATCATGGAGGACGGCGTATGAACCTTGAATATGTGCTGCCTGCGGACATCGAACGGCGCAGCTTCGAGATCATCGAATCTGAGCTTGACCGTGAAATCCCGCCGGAGATCAAGCCTGTCGTGTTGCGCGTGATCCATACGACAGCCGATTTTGACTATCCGGACAATCTGTATTTTTCGCCTGATGTCATGGAAATTGCGATGCAGGCGATCACGAAAAAAGCGGTGTTCGTGACCGATACCAACATGGCGAAAGCGGGGATCAATAAGCCGGCACTTGCGCGGCACGGCTGTTCATGCGAATGCTTTATGGCTGACCCGGATATTGCGGAAACAGCAAAGCAAAACGGCTCAACCAGAGCGGCAGCCTCTGTTGATCAGGCAGCTTCGCTCGGCAAGCCTGTGATCTATGCGGTCGGGAATGCGCCGACTGCCCTGATCCGTTTGACGGAACTGATCCAGCAGGAGCGTTTTCGTCCGGAGCTTGTGATCGGTGTGCCGGTCGGATTTGTCAATGTCGTGCAGTCCAAGGAACTACTGATCGCATCGGGTATCCCGTGCATTGTCGCGCGCGGACGAAAGGGCGGCAGCAATGTTGCGGCGGCGATTTGCAATGCATTGCTTTATCTCGCCGATAAAAAACTGTAAAATCTGCAAGAAAAGCCGCAAAATGCTTGCAATTCAGCCGTAATTGCGCTATAATGGTACTGTTCATGAACAAAATCGAATAATAGCAAGCGGTGCCGTCGGTCATCTGTATGATGATGCGACAGTTAAAAGGGAAGCAGGTTAGAGTCCTGCACGATCTCGTCACTGTATTTGCGGAGCAGAATGCTGTTCGCGGGAGCATCTCCCGGCGGAGCCACTGAGCAATCGGGAAGGCTTGGTGTTCTGTGAGGATGCATGAGTCAGGAAACCTGCCGTTTTGTTGGTACAGAGCCGAAAGACTCAGATCACGAGGGATTGATCGTACTGTTTGCAGGCTCTCCGAAAACGGCAGGGTCTGTTTGCAATGCTTTCTTTCCGAACGGAGAGGAAGCATTTTTTTGCGATTCATACCCCCTTTTACGAAAGGAATGTATGAAAATGAAAAGGAAAATTGCTGTTATCATGAGTATTGCAATGCTTGCTGCGACATTTACCGGATGCGGCGGAAGCAGCAGCTCGGTCGCTGACACACAGGTTAGCAGCGATGCGGAGACTACCGCTGAAACAACGACCTCAGCGGAATCCTCGGCGGAAGGATCCGGAACGGAAGAGAATGACGACGAGGAAAACTATGATACCGGTGACGCCTCTCTGGACAACATCCGCAATCAGGATGAGATCGGCGATAAGGAACTGCTGGTCCTCAGCTTCGGTACAAGCTACAATGACAGCCGCCGCCTGACAATCGGTGCGATCGAAGGCGATCTGGAAAAAGCATTTCCGGATTACTCCGTTCGCCGCGGGTTCACTGCAAACATTATCATTGACCATGTGAACCGCCGCGACAAGATCCTGATCGACGATGTGGACAAGGCGCTGCAGCGTGCAATCGATAACAAGGTGAAAACGCTGGTCGTGCAGCCGACGCACTTGATGAACGGCCTGGAATACGATGATCTTTTGAAGCAGGTCGGTGATAAGTCTGACGCATTCGATAAGGTCGTATTCGGAAAGCCGCTGCTGACTTCTGATGATGATTTCAAGCGTGTAGAGAAAGCAATCACTGACTGGACAAAGGAATATGACGACGGTGAAACCGCGATCTGTTTCATGGGCCACGGCACCGAGGCGGAGTCCAACGCAGTCTATCAGAAGATGCAGGATCTGCTGACCGCTGACGGCTTCAAGAATTATTATGTCGGTACGGTTGAGGCAAGCCCGTCTCTGGACGATGTGCTGGCCGCTGTGAAGAAAGGCAATTACAAGCGTGTCGTTCTGGAGCCGCTGATGGTTGTTGCCGGCGATCACGCAAACAACGACATGGCTGGCGATGAGGATGATTCGTGGAAGACTGCCTTTGAGGCTGCTGGTTATGAGGTCAAGTGCCTCGTCCGCGGTCTCGGCGAGAACGAAGCAATCCGTCAGATTTACATTGACCACGCAAAAGAAGCAATCGAGTCGGCACAGTAAGTCCGCACCGGTTGAAAACAAAGGGAACCGGACAGTTTCGGCTGTCCGGTTTCTGTATCGGGAGAAATGAATATGAAACAGAAAATCCTAGCGCTGACGCTGCTTTCCGCGCTGCTGATAACCGGCTGCGGCAACGCGGCATTCTCTTCGCAGGCGGAGTCTTCCTCTTCTGCACAGATGCAGGAATCCTCCGCAGCGGAGCCGTCGGAAAGCACCGTCGCAGACGAATCCTCTCTGGCTGTTGCATCCGGCGATGATGTGATCGAAGCAAATGCGGTCGGCTATGAGGGCATGGAGGCGATTCCCGCTGCATCTGTCAAGCCGGGAGAATACGACATCGCGGTTGATTCCAGCTCATCCATGTTCAAGATTGCATCCTGCAAGCTGACGGTTGCTGACGGCAAAATGACCGCCGCGCTGAAAATCAATAGTAAGAGCTATGATGATCTCTTTGCAGGTACGGCGGAACAGGCTGCGCAGGCGGAAAAATCAGAGCTCATTGCACCGGAAGAAGCAGACGGCGGATATCTGTTCACATTTCCGGTTGAAGCGCTCGATCAGGAGATCGACTGTGCGGCGCTTAGTCATAAAAAGCAGCTCTGGTATGACCGGAAACTCGTGTTCCGCGCCGATTCCCTGCCGGAGGAAGCATTGCCGCAGCAGGAAAAGGTCACTGCTGAAACGCTCGGCCTTGCAGACGGCGAATATACTGTTTCGGTGCAGCTGGAAGGCGGTTCCGGACGCGCTTCCGTGACATCGCCTGCCAAGCTGACTGTTGCAGGCGGACAGGCAAAGGCTGAGATCATTTGGAGCAGCAACAAATACGACTACATGATCGTCGGCGATGAAAAGATTCTGCCGACCGATACCACGGAATTTTCTGTATTTGAAATACCGGTTTCTTCCTTTGATAAAAAGCTCAAAATCGCAGCAGATACGACTGCGATGAGCACTCCGCACGAGATCGAATACACGCTGTATTTCGATTCGTCTACGATCAAATGAAGCCGCGTTTCCTGCTCGCTTCAGCAATATTGCTCCTGCTGACCGGCTGCACAAATGCATCTCAGCCGGATTCCGGGAATTATCAGATCTCCGGTCAGATGCCGCTGGAATATGCGGCGCAGTTTTCCGTCGATTACTGCGCGGACGGCTGCTCGGTCATTCACATTGCCGGCGATGACTATCTGTTCGTACCGAAGGGATGTGCAGAACCCGCGGACAACTCGCTGACGGTCATTCACCAGCCGCAGGGCGATATTTATGTTGCAGCATCTTCTGCAATGGATTTGTTTGACGCGCTCGGCTCGCTGGATGCCGTCACGATGACTTCTACGGATATCGACGGCTGGACGCTGCCGGATGTACGGGATGCGATGCAGCGCGGCGATCTGACATTCATCGGCAAATACAGCGCTCCGGATTACGAAGCACTGACGGAATCGGACTGCCCGCTTGTGATCGAGAACACCATGATCTCGCACAGCCCTGCCGTCAAAGAGCAGATCGAGGCGCTCGGCATTCCGGTGCTCGTTGAGCGTTCGAGCTACGAGCAGCACCCGCTGGGACGTATGGAATGGATCAAGCTCTACGGTCTTTTGCTCGGAAAAGAGGAAGAAGCGGAAAAATGCTTTGACGAAAAAACGGCGGGCTTCCGCGCGCTGACGCTCTCCGATATTCCCGATTCGGAGCGCAAAACGGTTGCGTTTTTCAGCATTACCGCAAACGGCGCCGTCAATATCCGCAAGCCCGGCGATTATATCGCACAGATGATCGCGCTTTCCGGCGGACGGTATATTTTCACTGCGGATGATCTGCATATTGATGAAAACGCGCTTTCTACCATGAATATTCAGATGGAAACATTCTATTCCACAGCCAAGGATGCCGACATTCTGATCTACAACAGTACAATTGAGGGGCAGCTTGATTCGATTTCACAGCTCACGGAAAAATCGCTTGTTTTCAGAGATTTCCGTGCGGTACAGAACGATGCTGTCTGGTGTACGGAGCAGAATTTCTATCAGCAGACGACCGGTGCCGCGGACATGATGACCGACCTGAACTGCATTTTTTCCGGTCAGGCGGATACCGAACGGCTCACATATCTGCACCGCATTCATTGAGGAAAAATATATGGAAAAACGCCGTATGCTTCGCGCTTTGATTTGCTTTTCCGGATTGATTCTGCTTACCGGACTGCTCTTTTGCCTGAGCCTGATGTCCGGCAGCAGTACTATTCCGCCGGGGACTGTTTTCGGGATCCTGACCGGACAGAAAACGGATCCGGCAGCATACCGTATCATCACGGATATCCGGCTGCCGCGGACGCTTTCTGCCCTGATCCTCGGCGGCGGACTGTCCGTATCCGGCTTTCTTTTACAGAGCTTCTTCCGCAATCCGATCGCGGGACCGTTCGTACTCGGCATCTCATCCGGCGCCAAGCTGACGGTCGCATTGCTGATGATCGCGGCATTGCAGCACGGCTTCGTCATGAGCAGCGGCATGATGATCGCGGCGGCATTTGTCGGTTCCGTGCTTTGTATGCTGACGGTGCTGCTGTTTTCGGGCAGAGTGAAGAACATGGCACAGCTTGTTATTTCCGGTGTCATGATCGGCTACATCTGCAATGCACTGACTGATCTTGCCGTAACCTTTGCAGATGACGCGAATATCGTCAATTTGCATAACTGGTCAAAGGGCAGCTTTTCCGGCTCCGACTGGCAGGATATCCGAGCAATGACGATTCTTGTTTCGGTTTCGGTAATCGGCGCATTTCTGCTGTCCAAGCCGATCGGCGCCTATCAGCTCGGCGAAGCCTACGCGGAAAACATGGGCGTGAATATCCGGATATTCCGTCTGCTTCTGATTCTGCTGTCGAGTGCGCTTTCCGCCTGTGTGACGGCGTTTGCGGGACCGGTCTCCTTTGTCGGTATCGCGGTTCCGCATCTGATGAAAGGCATGTTCGGCACGGCAAAGCCGTTGATCCTGATTCCTGCTGTGTTTTTAGGCGGCGGTGTGTTCTGCATGGGCTGCGACCTGATCGCGCGGACGCTCTTTGCGCCGCAGGAGCTGAGTGTCAGCACGGTGACGGCCGTGTTCGGCGCACCGGTCGTCATCTTCATTATGCTGCACCGTGCAAAGGAAAGGAGCGCATCATGAACACAATTTTGCAGACCGATGCGCTTTCCGCCGGATACAGCCGTAAAGTGATCGTGGACGGACTGATGTTTTCCGTTTCTGCCGGAGAGATCTGCACACTGATCGGTCCGAACGGCGCAGGCAAATCGACCGTTTTGAAAACGATTGCCGCACAGCTTCCGATTCTCTCAGGTAAGATTGCGCTTTGCGGAGACGATCTCAGTACGCTGCGCGAAAAGGATGTATCAAAGCGCCTTTCCATCCTGCTGACACAAAAAATCACCGCAGAGCGCATGACCTGCGGCGATGTTGCCGAAACCGGCAGATACCCGTATACCGGAACGCTTGGCATTCTCAGTGCGGAAGATAAAATGATCGTCCGGGAAGCGATGGGGCTTGTCGGCGCGGAGCATCTGTATGATACCGATTTCCGACAGATCAGTGACGGACAGCGGCAGTGTGTGATGCTTGCCCGTGCGATCGCACAGCAGCCGAAGATCATGCTGCTCGATGAGCCGACCTCGTTTCTTGATATCGGGCATAAGCTCCATATTCTGACACTGTTGCGGCAGCTTGCTAAAGAGCGCCGGATCGCGGTCGTTCAGTCACTGCATGAGCTTGATCTTGCGCAGAAGTTTTCGGATACGGTTATCTGCATCCATAACGGCAAAGCGGAGCGCATCGGCACGCCGGAGGAGATCTTTGCCGGCGATTACATTTCCGCGCTGTATGAGATTCGGGACGGCGCTTATGATCCGCGTTTCGGTACAGCGGAGCCCTCTGCGGTGCCGGGAAAGCCGGAGATCTTTGTGATCGGCGGCGGCGGTGCCGGAATCCCTGTGTACCGGAAACTGCACCGAACGGGCATTCCGTTTGCAGCCGGCGTACTGCATGAAAACGATCTGGAATATCCCACTGCAAAGGCGCTTGCATCCGTCGTGATTTCCGAGAAAGCGTTTGAGCCGGTTGGTGAAGACGCGATCCGTCAGGCTGCTGCTGTGATGCAGCAGTGCAGGGAGGTCATCTGCTGTACGGAATATTTCGGAGCGATGAACCAAAGCAACCGGAAGTTGAAAGAGCAGGCAGAGGCGCTGGGATTGCTGCAATCGTTCGTTTGATAAAGCTAGTGTCAAATGCAAGTGAAGTATTTTTGATGTCAATCTGCCAGGAAGTGTTCGGAAATGCCAATCTGGATGCTGAGGCAAACTTTCATGAGATGGGTGGCAGTTCGATTACAGCGATTCGATTCTGAAACGAAGTAAAAAAAATGAATTTAGTTCATTAAGCTGAATTATTCGGTACAGCGGACGAATGTGCGCTTGATTTACGAAAATAATATGAATGTATGATAAACTGCAGCTTCTGTATCAATTACGGTAAATAATCCCAATGCATAAACTTCCGCAGACAGCAAACAATACCGATATGCTATCCAAAATAGCGAAA
>JAKSPK010000032.1 GCA_024404875.1 Oscillospiraceae bacterium | reverse complement strand
GTGATGGTGCTCATGTTCCTCATCGTCATCATGATCGTGATGATGGTGATGATGATGCGCAGTCTCCTCTTCCAGCAGTGCCTTCAGCTCATCGTCAAGCGTATTCTTCTGCGTCATGGCTGCGATCAGCTGTTCACCGGTAAGCTCATCCCAATCGGTCGTAACGATCGGTGCCGCAGAATTGCAGCTCCGGAGCAGATCAACGGCTGTCTGGATCTGTGACTCGGTCAGTCCTGCGGTATGGCTGAGGATCAGACAGCTTGCATATGTGATCTGATTATTGAAGAATTCACCGAAATTCTTCTGATACATTTTCGCTTTTTTCGCATCGACAACAGTCGTAAAGCCGTCCAGCTCCACACCCTCCATGTGAAGATTCTGCACCGCACTGATGACATCGCTGAGCTTGCCGACGCCGGAAGGCTCGATCAGAATGCGATCCGGCGCATATTCCTCCAGCACCTGCTGAAGTGCCTTTCCGAAGTCGCCGACGAGCGAGCAGCAGATGCAGCCGGAATTCATCTCGTTGATCTGAATTCCCGCATCTTTGAGGAAGCCGCCGTCGATGCCGATCTGACCGAATTCATTTTCGATCAGCACGAGCTTTTCGCCCTTGTAGCTGTCCTGAATGAGCTTCTTGATGAGCGTTGTCTTACCGGCTCCGAGGAAGCCGGAGAAGATCGTAATCTTGGTCATGATATCCACTTCTTTCACTAGTTTTCCGTTTTTCGCGGTTTCATTTTTTGATTTTCAATGTGCCCGCAGGCATTCACCGGAGCATCACTATATTATAGCACATATCGAAAAAAAAAGCAAGCAGCCGTTTAGCAAATACACATACCGCTCTCATTCCCCGCAATACAAAACACGCCGCGGCCAGCGGCGTGTTCTTGTTTGATCGGGTATACAGGGACTGCAAAGTACCCTCAGCTCATGGGATCCGTTCCCTGCTCGACCGGCACGGTGATATCCTCAATCAGTGTGCGCAGAGCATCCACGCCCTCGCCCGTCATTGACGAAAATACCGTTATGTTGAGGTCCTCATACTGCGGCAGCTCATCCGGCAGCGCCGCGAGCCGCGCCGCACGCTCAGACTTATTAAGCTTATCCGCTTTCGTCAGCACAATCGCAAACGGCATCTCTGTGTCAATCAGGAAATTGACCATTTGCAGATCGTTCGCGGTCGGAGGGTGACGCATATCAATCAGCAGCAGAACCGCCCGCAGATCACGGTCGCCCTGCAAATAGCCGTTGATGAGATCCTGCCAGCGCACCAGCTCGGATTTCGAGCGCTTTGCATAACCGTAGCCCGGCAGATCGGCAAAGATCACAGAATCACAGTGGTAAAAATTGATCGTCGCGGTCTTTCCCGGCACCGCGCTGACACGCGCCAGATTCTTCCGCCGGAACAGTTTGTTGATGAGCGTCGATTTTCCGACATTGGAGCGCCCCGCAAAGGCGATCTCCGGCGATGTGCATTGCGGAAGCTGTGCCGCCGTTCCGTATGCTGCGGTAAATTTCGCCAGATTCCAGTTCATGAGGTCTTCCTTTCTGTGTCGATATCACTGTGCAGGCTCGGAGCGCTTTCTTTTGCGCGGCGCAGAGATCGGCTGAAACTTCACTTTTTGCAGCTCATCCGGATTCAGCGGCTCCAGCTTGGTATCATACTGCCGCGGCTTCAGAACGGTATGCAGCACCGTATCAACCGTCTCGCAGGGAATGAATGTCATCTCGCTGCGAATTGTCTCGTCCAGCTCTGCCAGATCCGGCAGATTTGCAGCCGGAATCAGCACTGTGCGGATACCGTTTTTATAGGCAGCCATTGACTTTTCGACCAATCCGCCGATCGGCAGAACTTTGCCGTGCAGCGTAATCTCACCGGTCATAGCGACATCGTGACGGACAGGAACGCCGCTCAGCGCCGAGATCAGCGCAGTCAGCATTGTCACGCCGGCGCTCGGGCCATCCTTCGGGACAGCACCCTCCGGCGCATGGATGTGGATATCCCTCGTCTTGAAATGCTCCGGATTGATATCGTACTCCTTCGCAACGGAGCGCACATAGGAAATCGCGAGTCTCGCGCTTTCCTTCATGACATCACCGAGCGAGCCGGTGACCTGGATCTCACCCTTACCCGGCATTGTCAGCACCTCCAGCGGCATCACAACGCCGCCAACGCTCGTCCACGCAAGACCGTTAACGATGCCGACCGCATCCTCCTGCGAGAAGTATTCTCCGGTGAACTTATGCGGGCCAAGCGCAGTCTCCAGTGTTTCCGGTGTATACTGCACCTTTTTGACATCCTCAGTCAGCAGGGATTTGGCAGCTTTTCTGCACAGCGACGCAATCCGGCGCTCAAGTGTACGCACGCCGGCCTCGCGGGTATAGTAATCAATCAGATCGTAAAGAGCGGCATCGGTAATCCGGATCTGCGATGCCTTGAGACCGTTCTCGTGCAGCTGCTTCTTGACAAGATGTTCCTTTGCAATGTGGAATTTTTCCAGCCGCGTATAAGAGTTCAGCTCGATGACATCCATACGGTCAAACAGCGGGGCAGGAATCTGGCTCGCATCGTTCGCCGTCGTCAGAAAGAGCACCTGCGAAAGATCGAACGGAATCTCCAGATAGTGATCGCGGAACGTGCTGTTCTGTGCGCTGTCAAGCACCTCCAGCAGAGCGGCTGCAGGATCGCCCTTATGATCGCCGGAAAGCTTGTCGATCTCGTCCAGCAGAATCAGTGGATTCATGCTCTTGGCTTGCCGCATTGCATCAATGATGCGTCCCGGCATCGCGCCGACATAGGTCTTGCGGTGGCCGCGGATCTCCGCTTCATCGCGAATGCCGCCGAGCGAGATGCGGACATAATTTCTGCCAAGCGCCTTCGCGACCGATTTTGCAATCGAGGTCTTGCCGACACCGGGCGGGCCGACGAGACAGATGATCTGTCCGGTCAGATCCGGCTTCATAACACGAACACTCATAGATTCAAGGATGCGTTCCTTGACACGCTGAAGACCGTAATGATCGCGTTCGAGCTGCGCGGCAGCCTTAACGATATCAAGCTTTTCCTTCGTGGAAACGCCCCACGGCAGACCGAACACGGTTTCGAGATAATTAACAATCACAGATGCTTCCTGCGAAAAGGGCGGAACATTCATGAGTTGTTTGATCTCGTGCATGATCTTGTCCGCAGACTCCTTCGGCATGTATTCCTTGATCTTCTTCAGCCGTCCGATATGATCCGTTGACTGCGCATCACCGCCGTCCGTGAAATCCTGCTCCGAAGGAAGTCCGCCGCTGAGCTCACCGAGCTCGTCCTTGATGGCGCGAAGCTGTTCGCGGAGATAGAGCTCCCGCTGCTGCGCATCAATACGCTGCTGCACCTTGTTCTGGATATCCTGTTCAGCACGCAGCACCTCATTTTCCCGTACCAGCACCGCATAGAGCATCGTCAGGCGCAGAAAAATGCTGTTTTCCTCTATCATGGTCTGACGGTCGTGGTAATCCATCTCCATATTCGACCAGATCGCTTCAAAGAACTGTTCAGGTTTCTCCTCTGTCAACACCATCTCCACAAAATCTGCGGGGATGCGGCGGGAGAGGCGGCAATAATTTGCATATTCGCCCTTGACTGAATTGATGATCGCCTGCATTTCGACGGAATTAGCCTTTATGCGGGAGCTGAGCGGCAGCTCCTTGTATTCTGCCGTCCAGTACTCGGTCTCACCGGGCATATAAAGCGCGGTCGCCTTCGCACGGCGTCTGCCTTCAACCAGAACACGGGAACTTTCTGCACTGCGGACAACCTGACGAATCTCACAGATAACGCCGATACGGAAAAGATCCTTCGGCTTCGGTTCAAGGATCCGCTGATCACGCTGTGTGAGCAGCAGAATACGGCGGTCTGCAGCGAGAGCTGCGTCAACGGCCTTGCGGGACTCCGTCCGCCCGACCTCAAAATCCATAACAATATGCGGCAAAGCAACCAGTCCGCGCAGTGCGACGACCGGAAGAAGACCTGCTTCCTCCCCTGTCTTTACCGTGTCGTTTCTGT
Source organism: Oscillospiraceae bacterium (assembly GCA_024404875.1). Lineage (GTDB taxonomy): Bacteria > Bacillota > Clostridia > Oscillospirales > Ruminococcaceae > Firm-04. Next base: position 22,990 of record JAKSPK010000032.1, on the reverse strand, counting down.
TTTCTTTCTCTTGCATTGTCTTTTCCTATCTGCCCTGCGCGGCATGGGACCGCCTCTGCTCCGTGCGCAGCCGGAGAGAGGAATCTGGAGTTGCCGAAAAGCGACATCTCCGTTTCTGTATTGTATGTATCATTATACATGAAATCGAACAGAAAATCAAGCGTTATTTTTCGGCAATCCTGTGAAAATCTTCTGAGAATTTATGCCGTGACCGCGCACCGGGTCAGATGCCTTCTCAAGGCTTGGAGAAGCGTTCTGAAAAGCGAATCTCCCGCAGATCGGTGCAGGAGATTCGCATATCGTTTATTATGCAGCGGGGATCTCATTGCCGGTTTCGTCCAGCAAGACTGGTGCGGTGCCGTTTTCGACATTGTCTGCCTGAATGACGACCTTTCTGACATCTGTCTTTGAGGGGGCATCGAACATGGTCTGCATCAGTACACCCTCCAGAATCGCACGAAGTCCGCGGGCGCCGGTCTTCTGTTCGAGTGCCTTTTTCGCAATCGCATTCAATGCATCCGGCTCGATCTCCAGCGCAATTTTGTCATAATCAAACAGCTTTGCATACTGCTTCACGAGCGCATTCTTCGGCTCTGTGAGGATGCGCACCAGCGAATCCTCATCCATCTCATCCAGCGTGGTAATAATCGGCAGTCTGCCGACCAGTTCCGGCACAATGCCGAATTTCACCAGATCCTGCGGGATGACCTTATTGAAGATATTCGCGCTCTTTTCCTTTTTGGAAAGCACCTGTGCGCCAAAACCGAGTCCGGAGGATTCGGTGCGTCTGAGGATGTGCTTTTCCAGGCCGTCAAACGCGCCGCCGCAAATGAAAAGGATATTCTTCGTATTGATATGAATGAACTCCTGATTCGGATGCTTGCGGCCGCCCTGCGGCGGAACATTGGAAACAGTACCCTCGATGATCTTCAGAAGCGATTGCTGCACGCCCTCACCGCTGACATCACGCGTCAGCGAGGTGTTCTCGGATTTACGCGCGATCTTGTCGATCTCGTCGATATAGATGATGCCGCGCTCTGCTGCTTCGACATCAAAATTCGCCGCCTGGATCAGACGCAGCAATACATTTTCCACATCGTCACCGACATAGCCGGCCTCGGTGATCGTTGTTGCATCCGCAATCGCGAACGGCACATCAAGGATCTTCGCGAGCGTTTGTGCCAGATAGGTCTTGCCGACACCGGTCGGACCGAGCAGCAGCACATTGCTCTTCTGAATCTCGACCTCATCGCCGTCATCGCGGCTCAGGATGCGCTTATAGTGGTTATAGACGGAAACTGCAAGCGAGATCTTTGCGCTGTCCTGACCGATGACATATTCATCGAGCACACGCTTGATCTCAGCCGGCTTCAGCAGATTAATCTCGCCGCCGGACTTGCCTTTCAGCTTGCTCTTTTCATTTTTGGGCTTTCTGTCCAGATCACCGTAAAGCAGCTCATAGCAATAGGTCACGCACTCATCGCATATATTGCTCGGGCCGGCAGAGAACATACTCTGCACCTTGGTCTCCGGCTTTCCGCAGAAATTACAGTTTCGGGTAGTTTTATCAGGCATATTGCCCTCCGTATTCTGATTGTTTTCCGGGAGAATTCAGCGTTTTGTGACGACCTTGTCGATCAGGCCGTAATTCAGGGCTTCCTCAGCAGACATGAAGTAATCGCGCTCCACATCGCGCTCGATCTGCTCAAGCGGCTTGCCGGTATTCTCGGAAAGGATGCGGTTCAGATTGCTCTTGGTACGGAGCAGATTATCTGTGCGGATCTTGATATCGGTCGCCTGACCGGAGATACCGCCGCCCATGATCAGCGGCTGGTGGATCATGATCTCACTGTTCGGCAGCGCCATGCGCTTGCCCTTTGCACCGGAGGAGAGGAGCAGTGCGCCCATCGAAGCACCGAGTCCGAGGCAGATCGTTGCAACATCACACTTGATATACTGCATGGTGTCGTAGATCGCCATACCCGCCGTCACAGAGCCGCCGGGGCTGTTGATATAGAGCGAGATATCCTTCTCAGGATCCTGACTCTCCAGGAAGAGCAGCTGCGCAACGACAAGGCTTGCCGTTACATCATTGACATCCTCAGAGAGCATGATAATGCGGTCATTGAGCAGGCGTGAGTAGATATCATAGGCACGCTCACCGCGGTTGGTCTGCTCAATAACGGTCGGGACCAGACTCATGTACGGATTGTTCATGGGGGATACCTTCCTTTCATGTACATTTCGACAGGATTCGCGATATTCCGCAAATCCGCTTATAAAGCAGATTTCCGGTTCCCGCCCCAAGGGAGCGAGCCGTTGGGGCGGAAACCGGTCATTTCTGTTTGAAGACCTTGCCGCGAAGCACTTCCGCCGGCGGCCGGGCCTTGGATATTTATTACTCTGCGTCAGCAGCGGTCTCTTCAGCAGCCGGTGCTTCTTCAGCCGGAGCAATATCATTGTCAACAACAGCGTTGTTCTTGATAAGCTCAACGACCTTCTGCACGCGCAGATCGGTACGGTACTCATCCATCGGGATGCGTGCCTTGACCAGTTCGACCGGCGCATTCAGCTCACCCGCGAACTGTGTCAGTGCCTCATCCAGCTCCTCATCGGAAATCTGGATGTTCTCAAGATCAGCGATCTTCTCGAGTGCGAGGCGGAGTGTGACCTCCTTCTTTGCCTGCGGCTCATACTCATCGCGCAGCTGCTCCATCGTCATACCGGTGAGCTGGAGGTAGTCTGTCAGCTTGAGATCGCCGTATTGCTGCTGGAGACGGCTCTCGAAATCACCGATACGCTGATTGATCCGGCGATCAAACATGACCTGCGGGATCACGGCATCTGCCTCTGCAACGATCTTGTCGAAGATCGCATTTTCAAACTCATTCTGTGCTGCCTGCTCTGCGGAGCTCTTCAGCTTGCTCTCGATGTCCTCACGCAGCTCTGCAATCGTATCGAATTCAGAAATATCCTTTGCGAGCTCATCGTTGATCTCCGGCAACTCCTGTGCGCTGATCGCGAGCAGCTCGGTCTTGAAAACAGCCGGCTTGCCTGCATAGCGGTCATCGCCGTACTCTTCCGGGAAGGTGACCTCGACATCGAATTTGTCGCCGATAGTCTTGCCGACAATCTGATCTTCAAAGCCGGGGATGAACTGACCGCTGCCTAAGCGGAGCGGATAATCTTCGCCCTTGCCGCCCTCGAATGCCTCATCGTCGATGAAGCCCTCGAAGTTGATCCGGACCTCGTCGCCGTTTTCGGCAGCACGGTCTGTCACCTCAACGATGCGGGCCTGACGCTGACGGAGCACCTCGATCTGCTGATCAATATCCTCCGCAGTGACCTCCTTGACATTCATCGGTGCATGGATGCCCTTGTACTCGCCGACCTTAATCTCCGGCTTGGTAACAAGCGTAGCCTTGAGGACTGCGCCCTCTGTCTTCGATGCAGAAACGATATCAACAGACGGACGATCGATGATCTCGATCTCGTTGTCGGTCAGGATCTGGCTGAGCTGTGCCGGCATGACCATATTGATCGCGTCCTCAAAGAAGACTTCTTCACCGTAGAGCTTTTCGACCATTCTGCGCGGAACCTTGCCCTTGCGGAAGCCCTTGACGGCAATATCCTTCTTCTGCCGCTGATAGACTTTCTCGCAGGCGCTCTCCAGCTCCTCTGCGGTGATCGAGAAGGTAACTTCTCTCATATTTACATCTGTTTTGACATCGGAAATCAGGCTCATAGTTGTTCCTCCAAATTTCGGTTTTCTTTTGAATACGCGCCGCATAGCCAGCTATGCGGACAAACACATCTTATTATAGCACAAACCTCCGGATATTTCCAGCGGTTTTGGCGCTTTCTTCCATTTTCACAGTTTACACGATTTTTTGTGGAATAAACTGAACATAATCACCCGCAATCAGGTGATAATGGATGCCGTCGCGCTCGCCGCAGATTGCATAGCGATGCAGCGAACGCCCGTGGACATGACCGTACCAGCAGTCCGAGACCGGATGCCGCCACAGCACTTCCAGAATTGGATAATTACAGCTCGCAGCATAGATCGGCGGATAATGCAGAAAGACAAGCGGCTTCAGCCCCAGCTGCTCTGCAGCCTTGATTGAAACTTCGAGCCGCTGTGCCTCCCGCGCACTGACCTTTGCGTCATCTGCGGGCGCATTTTCCGGATCCATATTCACCCAGCCGCGCGTTCCGCAGATGCCGTATTCTCCGAAGGCATGGCAGTTGTTATGCAGCAGACGCAGCGTATCAAGGCTGTTCGCCGAAAAGAATTCCTGCATCTTTTTGACAGTCGCCCACCAGTAGTCGTGATTGCCTTTCAGGATGATCTTTTCTTTGCCGGGGAGCGCGTTAAGCCATTGCAGATCAGGCAGCGCTTCCTGCAGGCTCATCCCCCACGAAATGTCACCCGCCAGAACGACTGTATCCTCCGGCGAGACTGTTTCGAGCCATGCGCTTTGCAGACGCTCCGCATGATGCTCCCAGCCTGCGAAAATATCCATCGGCTTCGCAGTGCCGAATGACAGATGCGTGTCGCCGATCACAAACAGGCTCATCGAATACCGAGCGTTTCGCGAACGAATGCCGCCATCGCTTCCTGCTCCACGGAGCCGGTAAAGCGGACGGTCTTGGTTTTCAGCTCGGCAAGTGCCTTCGGGATCTGCATTCCGGATTTCTCCTGCAGACGGCTGAGAATTTCATATTCATCAGCATCGGTATCGCCGCCAATCGCCTCCAGCACGGCTGCGCCGAACTTATAAGGATTTGCGGTCGATGCGATCAGCATCGGATATTTATCCGCAGCCTCTTCATTGTATGCACGCGCCGCACAGATACCGACAGCCGTGTGTGTATCGCTAAGATAACCGTTCTCCGCGAAGACCGTACCAATCAGCTTCTTGGTCGCATCATCATCATAGAACGCACCGGAGAATTCCGCCTGAATGCGGTTACGCAGTTCTCTGCCGATATCGTATCTGCCCTCGGATTTCAGTGCACCGAACCATTCGCGGATCTGAGCATCGTCCTCACCGGTCATGTGATAAAGCAGACGCTCCAGATTGCTGGAGATCAGAATGTCCATCGACGGGCTGACCGTCGCATGGAAGGTACGGCTGCGGTCGTAGACACCGGTCGCGATAAAATCAGTCAGGACATTGTTGATATTCGAGGCGCAGACCAGATGCTGCACCGGAACACCCATCTGCTTTGCATACCACGCTGCAAGGATATTACCGAAATTGCCGGTCGGCACGGTGATATTGAAGCGTTCGCCATCCTTGAGAATACCCTTTTCGAGCATCGTCACATAAGCCGAGACATAGTAGACGATCTGCGGAACGAGTCTGCCCCAGTTGATGCTGTTCGCGCTGGAGAACTGCATTCCGTTCTCTGCGAGCAGCTTCTGCATCTCCGGATCCGTGAAGATCGCCTTCACACCGTTCTGGCAGTCATCGAAATTGCCCTTGACCGCGCAGACGCAGACATTTTCGCCCTCCTGCGTCTGCATCTGCCGCTTCTGCATAGAGCTGACGCCGTCCTCCGGATAAAAGACCATGATACGGGTACCGGGCACATCCTGAAAGCCGGCCAGCGCCGCCTTGCCGGTATCACCGGAGGTCGCTGTCAGGATAACAACTTCCTTGTCAGTGCCGGTCTTGCGAATCGCACGCGTCAGGAAATGCGGCAGGATCTGGAGCGCCATATCCTTGAATGCACAGGTCGGGCCGTGCCAAAGCTCCAGCAGCAGCGAGCCGTCAGCAAGTCTGGCGATCTCCTGCACATCCGGTGTCTCAAAGTTCCCGGATTCGTATGCCGCTTTCGTGCATTCGCGCAGCTCCTCATCGGTGAAATCAGTCAGATAAAGCGCAAAGAGACGCGCTGCACGCTCTGCATAGCTAAGCCCCTTGAGCGCCTCAAAATCGGCAGCAGTCAGCTCCGGAACGGATGCCGGTACAAACAGACCGCCGTCCGCCGAAATGCCCTGTGCGATTGCCTCCGCGCTGCTGACAGACAGCGCGCTGTTTCGTGTGCTGTGATAGATCATACTATAAATCCTCCTTTGGACTGTTTTCCCTGTTTTTCAATCGGACAACGCCCCGCACGATGCTGCCGCAGCATTTGCTGCTCTGTGTGGCTTTGCCGATCATGCACCGCGGACAGATTTCTCTCCGCGGAATATAAACAAACCATTTCCGCTTTGCGAATTCCCATAGCGATCTCTTTTATGCATATCCCGATGCATCGAAGGCATTCGCGATATACTCGATATGCCGGACAAATGAACCGGAATATTCAACCTCTGCCACGTCGAAGCGCGGCTGTAGGTCACACGGATTTTTCAGCAGATACTGCTCTGCCGCACGAATGATGCAGCGCTGCTTTTTTGCATCGACTGCCGCCGCACCGGAAATCAGCGATCCCGGCCGCCTCGTCTTGACCTCGACGATCAGCAGCAGCCCGTCCTGCCGTGCGAGAATGTCGATCTCACCGCCGCGGACGGCGAAATTCCGGCAGAGGATCTCAGCTCCCTGCCGCTCCAGATATGTGCAGACCGCATCTTCTCCGGCATTGCCTGTCTGCCGCTTAGAAGCCGCGTTTTTCATAATATTTTTTCAGGAAAGACGGCCGGTGCGCCGGACAGGGACCGTAGGCATCGAGCGCTGCATAATGATCCTTTGTGCCGTAGCCCTTGTGCTTTGCAAAGCCATATTCCGGATATACCTCGTCAAGCCGCCGCAGTTCGGCGTCACGCGCTGTCTTGGCAAGTATGGATGCTGCCGCAATGCTCGCGGACTTCGCATCGCCCTGCACAAGCGTTCCGACCGGCATCGGCACGACCGGCGGCTGATTGCCGTCCGTCAAAACGTAGTCCGGCACGATTGAAAGTCCTCCGACGGCACGCTGCATCGCGAGCAGCGCCGCCTGCAGAATATTCATCCGTTCGATTTCTTCAACGCTCGCCGAAGCAATGCAGTAAGCAAGCGCCTTATCCTGAATGACCGGAGCCAGCTCCTCGCGGCGCTTTTCGCTCAGCTTTTTGCTGTCATTGAGTCCCGCAATCTCGATACCCGGCGGCAGAATCACTGCTGCGGCATACACATCACCCGCCAGCGGCCCTCTGCCCGCTTCATCAACACCGCAGAACACCGGAAAACGCGTTCGCATTTCCGTGTCGAATTCGAACAGTGCATGACAGATTTTCAGTTCACGCGGCATCGGATCTCTCCTTTCTCAGTCGCAGTCCTCCCGGTATCTCGCAGATGCAGAATCATACTCCCGAAGCCCCTGCTCATAGTCTGAAATGCCCAGATGAAACCGATATCGGCTGTTCACGCTTCAATCACTTTTTCCGGCTTTTCCAGCGAGATGCGCCCGAGCTTGGTGCCGCGGAATTCATCCAGCACGGCGATCGCGGCGCGCTCCGTATTCGGTACACCGCCTGAAAGGAGCATACCGCGGTTCTTTGCTGCCAGTTCAAGCAGTGAAAAGCCCTCGCCTGCCTGCTCCGGCGGAATCTTATACCGCTCGGCGACTGTCCGCGGGTATTCGCTATGCAGAAAGGCCAGAAGCCGCGCAGCGAGCGCCTCTTTATCCAAGATATCATCCCGGATTGCGCCGGTCATCGCCAGACGCACTGCAGCCTCCTGGTCATCAAGCTTCGGCCAGAGCACGCCCGGTGTATCAAGCAATTCTACGCCGTCTGTCGTCTTAATCCACTGCTGTATGCGGGTAACGCCGGCTCTGTCCTCGGCCTTGGCGCGTTTGCTTCCGGCCAGACGGTTGATGAGCGACGACTTCCCGACATTCGGAATGCCGAGGATCATCACACGGATCGGTCTGCCCTTCATACCCTTTGCCGCATACCGTGCAAGCTGATCATGCAGCAGCTCCCGCAGCGCGGGTGCAAACTGCTTCACGCCTTTGCCGGCTTTTGAGTCGGCGGTGATGACAGCAAAGCCCTGCTTTTTATAAAAATTCATCCACTGCTGTGTCACATCGGGATCGGCCATATCCGCTTTGTTGAGTATGATGAGCCGTGGCTTTTTGCCGGTCATGCGGTTCATCTCCGGATTGCGGCTGCTCATCGGGATGCGTGCATCGAGCAGTTCTGCGGCCGCATCAACAAGCGGCAGACTTCGCGCGATCTGCCGGCGCGTTTTTGCCATATGTCCCGGAAACCACTGAATATCCTTCATATCATCCATGTATCACGCCTGCCTTTCGCTGTTAATAGTATACTTTAATTGACCCGTCCCGCCTTGCTCAGCGGCAGGATCCGAATGATCACTTTGCCGACGATATCATCCACAGCGACCAGTCCGACATCCGGATGACGACTGTCCTTCGAGATGCTGCGGTTATCGCCCAGCACAAAGACATAGCCCTCCGGCACCGTGAACGGATACTGGAAAGACTGATAATCGCGGCGCGTCGGCCCGCTGATATAAGGCTCATCGAGCGCCGTGCCGTCAACATAAACCACACCGGCTGAAAAGTCGATATTGACCTCCTGTCCGCCCTGCGCGATCAGCCGCTTGACAATGCGCTTGTTCAGGCCGGGATTCGGCCGCAGTGTGCCGGATGCATCAAACATATAGGATGTACCGCCGTAAATGATGAGAATATCGCCGTCATCATAGTTTTTCGAAAGCCGGGAAACAACCAGCCGGTCGCTGTCCTGCAGTGTCGGCACCATCGAATCGCCTTCAACATTCGCTATGCAGAACAGGAATGTGAAAACGAGTGTCACAAAAAAGAATGCAACAAAGACCGTTTCAAGGACATCGAGAATATCACCGCCCAGCTCCTTGAGCGAATAGGATTCCTTGTCGGATGCCTGCTGCCCGTCGTCCGGACGAATGGAATTCGGTTCCATAGCCGTTCCCCCTATCAGAATAAGTATGCGAAGCGATCCTTCCACGAGCTGCAAAGCTCGCTGTCGCGTCCGTAGCGCACGATCGCCGTACCGATGATCTGCTCGGCCGGCACCAGCGCAACGCCGGGATTCCGGCTGTCAGTGCTGCCGCCGCGGTTATCACCCATGACAAAGACATAGCCCTCCGGCACGGTCATCGGATAGGTAAATGCGCCGTCATTGCGAACGGTCGGCTCTGCGATATATGGTTCATCCTGAACCTTGCCGTCAACGCTGACAGTACCGGAAGTGAAATCAATGTCGATCGTCTGACCGGCGCGAGCGATCACGCGCTTGACGATCACGATATTCAGCCCTGCCTTGCGGTAGACCTGTGTCTGTGCCTCATCGCTGAAAAGGCCGGCTTCGAGATCATTCACGATAATGATCTGCCCGTTTTTCGGGCTGCGGTCGGGTGAGAGAATCAGAAGCTGATCGTGATCGCGGAGTGTCGGCACCATTGATGAGCCGTCCACCGTGACCGGTCGCAGAAGAAATGTGAAAATCATCAAAAAAACGAAAATCGTCAAAACAGCTGTTTCGAGGATATCCGCTGCATCGCCGAGCAGAAGCTTCACACTCAGCGGCTGTTTATTATTGGCTTCAGCCGGCTTTTCCGGCATGATTCATCCCTCTTTTCCGTTGTGCAGTGCGGCATCTCCGACCGTCCGCACTATATATAAACAAAAGGGAACTCGCAAGAGTCCCCTTTCGCTCGGTTTACAATCAACGAACCAGTCCCTTGACCTTTGCCGCCTTGCCGACTCTGCCGCGCAGGTAGTAGAGCTTTGCTCTGCGCACAACGCCTCTGCGGACGATCTCGACCTTGTCAACAGCCGGGGAATGAACCGGGAAAACACGCTCGATGCCGACACCGTGTGCCAATCTGCGGACGGTGAAGGTCTCGCTGATGCCGCCGTGCTTCTTCGCGATGACGGTACCCTCAAATACCTGGATACGGTACTTGTCTGCGGACTCCTGGATGCGGACATGAACCTTGACGGTATCACCGACATTGATCTCCGGGATTTCCTTCTTCAGGCTGGAATTGCTGATCTGCTCCAATGCGTTCATTTTGGGATTCCTCCTTGATTTGTTTACGGATGTTCATGCAGCAGCGGATACGGACATTCCCGCATCGCCGTACTCCTCTCGCAGAGTCTGCGAAGGTATGCAGCGGACCACCCATCTGTCAGTAATGTGGTGCATATCACCAAGCACCGCAAGACGGCCTCAGCATATGCAGGGGCATTATGACCTCGCCGGTCAGGCACCGGCGGATATTCAAATGCTGTATTATTATATCACACTTCCCCGGAAAATGCAAGGGGTCAGCGTGTTTTTTTTCAGTTTTTTTCAGATACGGCAAAAACCTGCGTTCTCCCGCAGGAAATTTTGACAGCGGGACAAAAAAGACGGCGGTCTCTCCGAAGAGAGCCGCCGCATTTTCCGGTTTATCGGTGTCGGAGATTATGCCTGCTCCGGAGCACCCACGGGACATGCGTCTGCGCAAGCGCCGCAGTCGAGGCAGGTATCTGCGTCGATCACATACTTGCCGTCGCCCTCAGAAATTGCGCCTGCCGGGCAAGCGTCTGCGCAAGCACCACACTGGATGCAAGCATCATTGATTGCATATGCCATAACTGTTACCTCCTGTAGAATTATAATAATATAGTATTGGGTTGCGGGTACAAAACGCCCCGCTTTATTATTGTATCATATTTTCCGAAAAAATCAAGTCTTTTTTTGAAAAATTCACGGCTTTTTCATATTTTCTTTCTCGCAAGTTCATTTCTGTCGAAAGTTCACAGATTTAAGTGAACAGAATCCAGATAGTCTGCGTCGAATGTGCAGTCCGGCGACTTCCGCACAGTTTCAGTAGATAATCGGACACCACAATATTATCGCTTTTTGCGCAAGAAAGTTTTAACTTGATTGTGAATCATGATGAAATAATTTTATCATCTTAAAATGCTTTACAGCATCTTGACAATATTGTGAAGATTTGCTATAATTATATAATCAGGGGCAGTATGGGATTGGATCCGGCAGAAACGGACAGTCCGAAGCATCCCCTCATCTTTTCAGGATGATATTCCGGTGCGCCGCCGCATCGGGTGAAAGGTGGAAAGACCGTGAGAAATCAGAAAACGATCCGGCGCTTTACAGCCGCAGCACTCTGCACCGTCATGACCGGTGCTTTCATGCTGCCGGCCGTTTGCAGCGCTGAGACAGCGGAAGCCGAGCTGCTGAGTGCGCCCGCAGCGGATACTGCAGCAGAGGACGACCTTTATTCGCTGTTCTTTGAAAGGGAAAAGAGCTACAGCGACTATTATGATGAAAACATCTCCGCGGCGCGTCCGGAGCAGGAGATCACGATCAGCGGTAAGGATATCGTCGAACAGAAAGACGGTGATTTTTCTGTCGGTGCGCTTGGTGAAGGCAGCGAAAAGAAGGATGATGTGCTGATCTGGAGCTCCGCAGAAGGTGCGGTCACCTATGACTTCGATGTGCCCGAGGATGGCATCTATTCCATGCGCATCTCCTACTACGCGCTGGAATCTCCCTCGAATCAGGTTGAGCTTTCGCTGGAGCTGGACGGCGATTCACCTTTTGAATCTGCTTCGCGCATCTGTCTCAACAAGATCTTCGTCAATAAAACCGAAATCAAAACCGATTCCCGCGGCAATCAGGTGCGTCCCTCGCAGATTGAGCAGCCCGGCTGGCAGTCGAAATTCGTCTACGACGAGGACGGCCTGTTCAATGATCCGCTGATTTTTCATCTGACAAAGGGAAAGCACAAGCTGACACTCTCCGGCATCAAGGCTTCAGTCGGTATTGAAAGCATTACCTTCTGCCAGCCTGAAGGCACCATGAAATATCAAGCGCCCTCCGAGGCCGAGCTGAACAGCACTCCCTCCACGCTTTACCGCATCGAGGGTGAGTCGGCAAAATACAAATCTTCCTCGACGCTTTACCCCGGCTACGACAATAATTCCTACACCGTTTCCCCGTCCGATCCGGTCAAGATGGTCTATAACACAATCGGCGGCGCAAACTGGGATCAGGCCGGACAGACCGCAACATGGGAAATCCCCGCGGACGCGATCACCGGCGACGGCTGGTATAAAATCGGCATCAAGGCGCGTCAGGATGTCATGCGCGGTTTCTACTCCAACCGCCGCATACTGGTGGACGGCAGCCTGCAAAACGATGCGTTCGGACAGGTGAAGTTCTATTATAATACAGACTGGGAGCTGACGCCCGTCAAAACATCGGACGGAGACTATGCCTATGTTTATCTGACCGCCGGCGAGCCGCATACGATCACGCTGGAGGCTATGCCTGGTGAAATCGGCGAATCCATGCGCAGGCTCGAAAGCACCGTCGCAGACCTCAACACCTGCTATAAGCAGATCCTCATGATCACCGGCCCGAATCCGGACAAATACAATGACTATTATGTCGAGGAGAGCATTCCGACAATCGTCGAAGATTTCATGCGGCTCTCGCAGCAGCTCAAGGATGCACAGGCCGGCATCGAAAGTCTCTCCGGTACGCTCGGCTCCGAAGCGGCCGCGCTACAGAGAATGTATACCATTCTTGACAAGTGCATCGACAAGCCAAGCCGCATCCCGAATTATGTCACACAGATCAAGGACAATATCTCGACAATATCAACCTTTATCTGCGATTACCGCGATCAGCCGCTGGAGATCGACTATATTGAGCTGGCCTCCGCAGATCAGGAATTCTCCTCGCTGAAATCGAGCTTCTTCAAGCAGCTCGGCTTCCGCTTCAAGGCATTCATCGGTTCCTTTACCGAAGACTATACGACGCTTTCCGATATCGACACCTCAAAAGATGATGTCATCAATGTCTGGGTCAACCTCGGACGCGATCAGGCGCTCGTTGTCAAGGAGCTGGTTGAAAACGAATTTGCACAGCTTCATCCGGAGATTCCGGTCTCCGTCAATCTCGTTGTCGGCGGCGTTGTCGAAGCAACACTCGCAGGCAAAGGACCGGATGTCGCACTGTTCCTCGGCGGCGAATTCCCTGTGAACCTCGCCTGCCGCGGTCTGCTCACCGATATGAAGCAGTTCCCCGATTATCAGGATACCATCAGGAATTTCCAGCACGACGCAACCGTTCTGTATGAGTATAACGGCGGCGTTTACGGTATGCCGCTGACACAAAGCTGGACAATGATGTTCTACCGCACCGATATCCTCACGGAGCTCGGCTATACAAAGCTCCCGCAGACATGGGACGATATCATTGATATGCTGCCCGGTTTGCAGCGCAATCACCTCGGCGTCGGTCTGATCCTGCCGGCAACCAATGTTGCGGCGGCGACCGAATCCGGCCACACCTTCGCTACGCTCGTTCTCCAAAAAGGTCTGAACTATTATAATGAAGCGCAGACCAGAACACAGTTTGATTCCGTTGAAGCAATCCAGTGCTTTGAGAAATGGACGGACTTCTACCGCGATTACAAATTCTCGCAGACCTACGACGCCTACAGCTATTTCCGCACCGGTCAGTATCCGATCGTCGTTGCGAATTACAGCTTCTACAATCAGCTTTCCGTTGCGGCTCCGGAGATCAAGGGACTCTGGGATTTCACCGTCATGCCCGGCACCTTGCAGGCGGACGGCACAATCAATCACGCATCCAACTCCGGCGGCTCCGGCGCGGTCATCTTTAATAAAGTGAAGAACAAGGAGGCTGCATGGGAATTCGTCAAGTGGTTCTGCTCGACCGATGTGCAGACCGGCTACGGCTCCGACCTCGAAGGCCTGCTCGGCCAGATGGGCCGCTATGAAGCTGCCAATGCCGAAACGCTCAGCCAGCTCAACTGGTCAAGCGCAGAGCTGAATGTTCTGCGCGCACAGTGGGAGGCGCTCGATGAGATCCCGATCCTGCCCTCCGCCTACGCCGTCACGCGAAACATCATGAACGCATTCCGCGAAACGGTCAACTCCAATGAGAATCCGCGTGATACGCTCATGTATTACAACAGCGACATGAATGCCGAGATTCTGCGCAAGCGCGAGAACCTCGGACTGTCCTGATCCCCCGGCAAAGAGAAAAGAAGGAGGTCGTCCGTTTTGGATAAAGATCAAATCGGTGTCAGAACCAAACAGGAACAGCGGCGGCTGATCTGGCTGCAAATCAAGCAGAACAAGGAAGCCTATCTCATGATGCTGCCCTTTATGGTCGTGTTTCTGATCTTCACTGTAATCCCTGTCATCATGTCGCTCCCGATCGGCCTGACGGATTTCGACATGGTCAAATACCCGCCGACATGGGTGGGACTGAGCAATTTCTACAATCTGTTTCTCAATGACAGCATCTTCATCAAGGCGATCCGCGTGACGCTGGTATTCGCTGTCTTTACCGGCCCGCTGAGCTATTTTCTGAGTTTCATGCTCGCGTGGCTCATCAATGAGATGAATCAGACGCTAAAGGTCATCTTCACTTTGATCTTTTATGCGCCGTCGCTGGCCTCCGGCGTCTATGCCGTCTGGCAGCTGATCTTCTCCGGTGACAGCTACGGCATCGCAAACTCCACACTGATGAATCTCGGCATTACGACCAACGCAATCCAGTGGCTCACGGATTCCAAGTATATCCTCACGGTCGTCATCATCGTGCAGCTTTGGGTGTCGATGGGCGCTGGCTTCCTTGCAATGCGTGCAGGCTTCCAGAATATCGACAAGTCACAGTATGAGGCGGGCGCGATCGAAGGAATCAAGAATCGCTGGCAGGAGCTGATCTACATTACAATCCCCGGCATGGGCCCTTCGCTGATGTTCGCGGCGGTCATGCAGATCGTCTCTGCATTCACGGCGGATATCGTCGCAAGAAACCTCGTCGGCTTCCCCAGCACCGATTACGCCGCACATACAATCATGACGCACGCCTTCGACTACGGCTGGGTGCGCTACGAAATGGGCTATGCCTCTGCGATCTGCATGGTGCTGTTCATTGCAATGTATTTCTGCAATAAACTCATCAGCAAACTGCTCGGCAAATATATGGACTGAGAAAGGAGGAGTATCATGGCAAGTGCAAAGGATCCCAGAAAGCTCAAAGCTTCCAACCGGCGCGCCGGCAGAAAAATCGGCGGCTCGATCGCGATATTCCTCTTTCTGACGCTGCTCGGTCTCTTTATGGTGCTTCCGATCTGGCTGATGATCGTCAATTCGATCAAGCCGGTCAACGAAATGTTCATTTTCCCGCCGAAGTGGTACACATTGAACCCCACGCTCGACAATTTCAAAGATACCTACCGCGTGCTCGGTCAGATGTGGGTGCCCTTCTCCCGCTATGTGTTCAACTCGGTCTTCGTGACCGTTGCCGTCACGCTCCTGCAGGTGGTATTCGCTTCGATGGCTGCCTTCTGCCTCGCAAAGATCAAATTCCCCGGCAATAAGATCATCAATGCGATCATCGTTCTGGCACTGCTCTACAATAGCAATGTCATCTATCTGATGCAGTACATGGTCATGGCTGAACTGAACATGATCAACCGGATGTCCGCTCTGATCCTCCCCTCCGTCGCCTCGACGATGGGACTCTTTCTGATGCGGCAGTCCATGACGACCGTACCCGATGCCATGATCGAAGCGGCAAAGGTGGACGGCGCAAATCTCTTTACGATCTGCTGGCGCATCGTCATCCCGAACCAGAAGCCGGCACTCATGACAACGGCGATCTTCGCTTTCCAGGGTGCATGGAACATCACCGGCGGCTCGGTCGTCTATGACGAATCGCTCAAAACGCTCCCGACAGTCATTCAGCAGGCGGCATCGGCCGGTATCTCCCGTCAGGGCGTTACAATGGCAGCGGCGGTCATCCTCTTTGTGCCGCCGGTACTGTTCTTTATCCTTGCGCAGAGTCAGGTCATGGAAACCATGGCACACTCCGGCATCAAGGATTGACCGCAGCAGACGAAAGGATGGATGATTTGTGAAAAAGCAGGCAAAGCGCAGGCTGATCCGGACTGCGGCGGCGGGGCTCGCCCTGCTGGCGGCAATTCCTGCTCTTGCGCTTCCGACATCCGCGGATGAACCCTACGATGTCTATAATTACAACTATCTCGGTGAAGCCGTCCCCTCGCAGGCCGGCTATCTCGCCGAACGCTCGGTCTCCGGTCTGGATCTCGGAACGGATGCACTCAATACACCGAGCGATCTCTTTAAGGATGAAAGCGATCTGTTCTATCTTGTCGATTCCGGCAACAACCGCATTCTCGTGATCGACAGCGAATTCACAAAAATCGAACGGATCTATGATTCCTTCAAAATGCCGGACGGCTCCGAAACAACGCTCAAGAATCCGAAGGGCATATTCGTCTCGCCGGATACCGGATATCTCTACATCGCAGATAATGAAAATTCCCGTGCGCTGGTCTGCACGAAGGAGGGCGAGGTGGTCATGGAGATCACGAAGCCTGAATCGACCGTCTACGATCAGCAGCTCACATTCCTGCCGCAGAAAATTCTCTGCGACAATGCCGGTAACATCTACATCGTTCTGAACAACACCACAAAGGGTGCCGCAATGTTCGATGTAAACGGCGAATTCATCGGCTATTACGGCGCGAATGCCGTTGCCGCGACCGCGACCGTCATCGCGAATCACTTTTGGAATGCAATCGCCTCCGAAGAGGAAAAGCGCTACCGCGCCAGAAGCACTCCGACAGCCTTCGACAACTTCGATCTCGATACTGCGAAGGGCTTCATCTATACCTCGACCTCGTCCGGATCGACCGATACCGATATCGTCAAGAAGGTCAATCCAGAGGGCTATAATCTGTTTAGCTATATGTCGAATTTCACATGGGGCGACCTGTTCTCCACATGGTATTCCGGTACAAGCTACAAGACCAAAATCGTCGATATCGACATCGGCAGCGACGGCTCGATCAACTGCCTTGATGCCACGACCGGCAGAGTCTTCCAGTATGACAAGGAAGCGGATCTTCTCTTTATCATGGGTGCGACCGGCGATCAGGTCGGTGCATTCACCGCAGGCAATGTCACCGCCGTTGAGACAAAGGGTGACGGCTGCGAAAATGTCTATGTCCTGGATTCCGGCAAAGGTACGGTCACGGTCTTCGGTCAAACCGCTTTCGGCGGAATCGTGCACCGCGCGACAAAGCTCTATAACGGCGGCTACTATGAAGAAGCACTCGATCCGTGGCTTGAAGTCTTAAAGCGTGACGGCAACTACCGCCGTGCATATCTCGGTATTTCCAGCGCGTATTACAATATGGGCAGATACAAGGATTCGATGGAATATGCGAAGAAGGCCGATGCCTCTGCACGCTACAACAGAGCCTTTGAGCGTTACCGTTCCGAATGGCTCAGAGAGCATCTGACCGCCATCCTCATCATCGCTGCAATTCTGATTGCAGGCGCCTGGGGAGTCCGGAAATTTCTGCGAAAAAAACGAGAAAAGGCACTTGCGACGGCGACGAATCAGAAGGGAGGTGCCGCTGTATGATGGATCTGACACAGCCCCAGTGGGTAAAGCACGTTGTCTTCCACCCCTTTGAGGGCTTTGAGGATCTGCGCTGGAAAAAGGGCGGCACGCTCAAATATACGGCCATTATCATCATCGCGCTGTTCTTCGCGCTGATCGCCTATGACCGCTGGTGTGGATTCCAGTTCCGGCCGCTGCCGGATGCGATGTTCTCCGTTGTGCCGTACATCATGCGCTCGGTGGTCTATTTCCTCGCGTGGGTACTTGGAAACTGGGCGATCTGCACGCTGCTCGACGGCGAGGGCACAATGAAAAACATCTGCGTCTACAGCTCCTATGCCCTGATTCCCTATATCGTTTCGACCTATGTCAATGTGTTCCTGACGCATATTCTCGTGCGTGATGAGCAGGTCTTCTTCTCGACGATCTATTATATCGGACTGATCTGGTCGGGACTGCTGCTTTTCAACGCGATCAAGGCCGTACATCAGTATACATTCACGAAAACGGTCGCCGCGATCATCCTGACGCTGATCGCAATGCTCATCATCCTGTTTCTGGCGGTGCTGTTCCTCAGCCTGTTCCAGAAGGTCTATGTATTCTTCTATTCGCTGTATACAGAAATTCTGTATCGCGTGAGAGTTTGAGAGGCGGTGAATGATATGCAGAATAAACGCAGGCTCCTGAGCTTTCTGGCTGCAGCCGCCGTCCTGATGCCCACGCTTTCCGGCTCGCTTCATGTCTCCGCCGCACCCGATGACACGGCTGCGGAGAATACCGCCGATGATGCCGCTGCTGCAGGCAGTAATGCGGAAGCGGCCGCAGACAGCGAACAGAACGAAATCGACTGGGAGGATCGCTCCGAGGACGATGTGTTCAAGAAAATGCGCAAGGTCGCGGAGAATGACAAGCTCGAATTCTGGGCATGGGATGAATCCAAGCTCGATGAGGACAATGACGAAAAGCCCGAGGATATCTTCGCACTCGTCAATAAGAAAAATGGCTACATCTGGTGGACATCTCCGATCAATGCCGGAGGTGACAAAATCGCCGCACCGGTGCTGCGCGCAGAATTGCAGTCCGGCATCACGCTGACTGCCGCGCAGATCAATGAGCGCTCGGTCACAAATGTCCGCTCCGGCGATCAAAACAAAACCGGCATCACCTATTCGGATATCACGAACGGTGTCAAGGTTACCTACAATTTCCGTAAGGTCGGCATCAAGATCCCGGTCTCCTATGTGCTGGGCGATGACTACCTCGAAGTCAGCATCGACACCAGCAATATCTCCGAGAAAAACGATGTCAATGCCGAAAAGCCGATTCTCGCGCAGACGCTCGCGATGCTCAACGGCTTCGGTGCAGCTGATCAGTCCGAGGAAGGCTATTTCGTCATCCCGGACGGCAGCGGCGCAATCATCAATTTCAACAACAAGAAGTATTCCGCAAAGACCTACAACCAGCTGATTTATGATGTCGATACGACCGCCGTTCCGAAAACAAAAGGTCCGGTCGTCGAAGGCGTTTCCCTCCCGATGTACGGCATCTGCAAGGGCGAAAATGCACTGCTGGCCGTAGCAACAAAGGGTGACGGCAGCTGCTTCCTCTGCTCAGATGTCAGCGGAACCGGCCAGTCGAATACGGAATATAACCGCTGCTATTTCAAGTTCATGCTCCGCAGCTCCGATCAGTATTTCCTTGGCGGTGACCAGCTCAATCCGCTGGATGTTTACGAAAAAACACTGACGAACCGCGAATTGCAGGTGCGCTATTACCCGCTGACTGCCGAAGACGAGATCAATGCCGACAAGGGCAAGGAGCTTGACTATGTGGATATCGCGGCGCGCTACCGGCAGTATCTGCTCGATGACGAAAAAGTGCAGCAAAAGTCGAAGCCGGATGAGGCAAAGCTCTATATCGACCTCTACGGCGGCTGCATGAAGCAGCGCAATGTGCTGGGCTTCCCCGTCTTCATGAAAACCTCTATGACCTCCTATTCCGAGATGCAGCAGATCCTCTCGGATCTAAAGGATTCCGGTGCGGAGAATATGGTCGTCTCGCTGAACCGCTGGACGGATGCCGGCATCAGCGGAAAGGTCGATTTCAAGGCAAAGCCCGCCTCTACGCTCGGCGGCAAGCGTGCATTCAACCAGCTCACGGGCTACATGAATGACAACAATATTGAATGGTATCCGACCGTCTCTAATACCGCCTATTATTCCGGCAACGGCTACTGGTCACTGACCGATACGGCGGTGCGCGTTTCCGGCTCATTTGCGCGAATTGTGGACTATGAACGCGCCTACGGCGTTCCCTACGGCGAAAAGAAGACCATGTCGCTGCTCTCGCCGAATCAGTTCCCGGAGCTTTATCAGAAGCTCGTCAGCAATTATCAGCAGGCTTCGCTCCCCGGCGTAAGCATCGGTGCACTCTCCTCGACGCTCTACGGCGACTACGGCAAAAAGACCGGCACCTCCCGCGACCAGACAATGCAGTATGTCGAGGATGCACTCAGCGCCGTCAAAAAAGATGTCGGCAATGTGCTTGCCGAGGACCCGAATGCCTATGTGCTGCCTTATACAGACACGATCACGGATGTGCCGCTCTATTCCTCCGGTTTCAACATCTTCGACGGCGATATCCCGCTCTATCAGATGGTCATGCACGGCGTGATCCCGTTTTCCACCAAGGCCGTCAACGGCAGCGCGGATGCGGAACGCCTTGTGATGCTGGCATTGGCTTCGGGCAGCAATCTCCGCTTTGATATGCTCTATGCGGAGACCAGCGAACTCAAGGACACCGATTTTGATGTATATTACTATGCATATTACGATTACTGGACAAAGAATGCTGCGCAGTATTATGCGTTCAGCAAGAACATCCTGAAAGCGGTAAGCGATGCCTGCATCATCAGCTGGCAGTGCGACGGCGATGTCATTACGACAAAATATGACAACGGCATTGAGACCGTCACGGATCTCCGCGAATGCACCGTCACCATGAACGGGGAAGTATTCAGACTGAAGGACTATGTAGAGGAAGGAGCTGTGGTGCTTGAATGAAAATTCCATATGAACGCAGAAAAGCCCTCTACGGATACGGATTTATCTCGATCTGGCTGATCGGTACGATCCTCTGGTTTCTGATCCCGCTGATCGAATCACTGTGCTACTGCTTTATGGATAATGCCCTGCTCAAGCCGGATGTCGGAGGCATGAACAAGGTCTGGCTCTGGAATGCCGGGCAGAACTGGCTGTCGAATTTCAAATATGCCTTCGCTGCCGATCCGCAGTATAAGCAGAATCTGATCTCCGTGCTGAAAGATACCGCGCTGACGACGCCGATGATCCTGATCTTCTCGCTGTTTATCGCGGTCATTCTCAATCAGGAATTCAAGGGCAGAGGCTTTGCGCGTGCAATCTTCTTCCTGCCCGTCATCATCGCAACCGGCCCGGTCTATAACATCATCAACGGCAATATCGCAACGACCGGTGCAGACAGCGGCGCGCAGTTCTCAACGCTGTTTGAAACGGATATCGTCGATCAGCTGCTCGAATTCTTAGGTGTTATGAATATCAGCGCCGGACTCAGCGATGTCATCAACTCCGTCGTGACGAATATCTTCGGCCTCGTCTGGAGCAGCGGCATCCAGATCCTCATCTTCCTCGCAGCGCTCCAGAATATCCCCGTCTCCGCCAAGGAAGCCGCCTCGATGGAGGGCGCAACCGCGTGGGAATACTTCTGGAAGATCACGCTTCCCTATGTCAGCCCGATGATCCTCGCAAACTTTATTTATACGGTCATCGACTCGTTTACCAAGACAGATAACCTTGTCATGGCCCGCGTGCTGGATAAACAGCTCGACTGGGATTATGCCATAGCTGCGGCAATGGCGTGGAGCTACTTCGCGATCGTCATGATCGTCGTCGGCATCATCGTCATGATCATCAACAAGTTTATCTTCTATGAAGTAGAATAAGGGGGTGCAGGAATGAATAAAAATATGACCCCCGAAGAAAAGAAATTCGCGCTGGAGGAAATCATGGCGGAGGCGGCAGCCAAACGCGCTGCAAAGCTCACTGCCGAGCATGAAGCACCCGCCGTAACGACCGTACCGGCAGAAAATGTTCCCCCGCAGACACCGCGTCCGACGACGCAAGCTACAGCCCATATCATCCCGCTGGCTGAGCCCGAAGCAACGCGGGAACCGGAGCCTGAAGCTGCTCCTGAACCGTCCGCAGACGCAGCGGAGCCCACAGAAGCCCCGCGCCGTCCGCTCTCCGATCCCGATCACCCTGTGTCTGATCACATTCCGGACTGCGCAAAGCCCGATGTTCACGAGGAACACCATGTCGGCGAAGGGATGAGTCCCAAAGAAGCCATGCGTATTCGCATGAAGAATATGAACAAGCAGGAAATCGCGTATCTCCGCCGCAAGCAGATCTTCGAGAAATGCTGGCCGTTCTTCCGCTTCCTGATTCTGTTCGGTCTAGGCTTTGTCATTCTCACGCCGCTGATGTTCATGCTCTCCTACGGATTCCGCGAGAACGCCGATATGAACGATCCGACGATCATCTGGATCCCGCGTCACCTGACGCTGCGCATCATGAAGCAAACCATCAACGCAATGGGACTGACACGCTCCAGCAACAACCCGCTCATAAATACGCTCGTGCTGAATATCGGCTGCTCGATCTGTCAGGTCGTGACCTGTGCGATCACCGGCTACGGCTTTGCACGATTCAAATTCAAGGGCAGAAATCTGCTGTTCGGCATCGTCGTGTTGATGATCCTCGTTCCGACGCAGATCATCTCGATCCCGCTCTACAGCACCTTCCGCAACTTCCTGTTCGGAACGGTCAATCTGATCGATAATATGCTGGTCATGTATCTGCCGGCACTGACGGCAAACGGCATTCGTGCCGGACTGATGATCTTCATTTTCCGACAGTTCTTCCGCGGCCTGCCGAAGGAGCTGGAGGACGCCGCCTATCTCGACGGCTGCGGTCCGTTCAAAACCTTCGTCAAGGTCATGGTGCCGAATGCAGCATCGTCGTTCCTGACGGTTTTCCTGTTCTCGATCGTTTGGTACTGGAATGATTATTATGTCGCCAGCTCATTCTTCACGAACACGAAAACGATCTCGCTCGTGCTGAAAAATCTTGACGGTATCCTCAATATTGAGATCTTCAACAATGCGAATGCGAATATCAGTGCGCGTGAAAAGATTGTCTGGCTGGAGGCCGGCTGTCTAATCTCGATCACGCCGATGCTGATCCTGTATGCATTCCTGCAAAAACACTTTACAGAGGGTATCGAGCGCTCCGGTATTGTTGGATAAGCATTGATCCTAACAGAACTACAACAAAAGCTTCCCGACCGTATTTTCTGCACGATCGGGAAGCTTGATTTTTGAAAATGCCGCACATTGCCGAACGAAATGCAATTTGCATACCATTCGCTCGCATACATAAAGCCGCAGCTCCGGAATTCCCGATGCTGCGGCTTTTGCTGTGATGCAATTACTGCATCTTGTAAGCGTCGATCATTTTCTTG
>JAKSPK010000031.1 GCA_024404875.1 Oscillospiraceae bacterium | reverse complement strand
ACTACGCACTCAACGTGCCCCGTCCGCGGGAAGAAATCAGCGGGGCGCAGTACATCAAGTGAATAGCCCTGTCCGCAGAGAAAGGCTGCATCCCGCGCTGCTGTTGCAGGATTGCAGGAGATCATGACGATCCGTGCGGGAGCCATTTGCAGGCAGCTGTCAAGCGTTTGTGCATCGCAGCCTTTGCGCGGCGGATCCAGCACAATAATATCGGGACGGATGCCGTCGCCGGCAAATTTTTCAGCGATTTGTCCGGCATCGCCGCAATAGAATTCCGCATTCGTGATGCCGGCGTACGCCGCATTATGCTTTGCATCCTCGATTGCCTGCGGAACGATCTCAACACCGATGACCTTTCCGGCGGCATCAGACATGGAAAGTCCGATTGCACCTGCACCGCAGTAGAGATCGAGCAGCAGCTCATGCTTCTGCGGAGCAGCGAGCCTTTTGGCTTCAGCGAAAAGGCGTTCCGCCTGCGCAGTATTGACCTGATAAAAGCTTTGCGGGCTCAGTGAGACCGGCACGCCGCAGAGTGTATCGGCGATGCGATCTTTGCCCGCGAGACAGCGTGTTTTATCTCCGAGGATCACATTGGTGTTGCGGGGATTGCAGTTCAGCATGACGGAACAGATTTCCGGGAACTCCCCTGCGAGCTGCTGACCGAGCGATTGCAGAAGTGCCGCAATCTTCGGCGTATCCTTTGCCGTGACGAAACAGACCATGATCTCACGGCTGTGATGCCCCTGCCGCAGATACAGATGCCGCAGGATGCCGCTGCCGTTTGTTTCGTCATAGGGCACAATCGCGCGGTATTCTGTCGTATTGAGCAGCAATTCGCAGCGACGCAGGATCTCTCCGAACTGCATCGGCTGGAGCAGACAGTCTGTCACGGGGATCAGTCGGTGTGAGTGCGGTGCATAGAAGCCGAAGCATAGCTTCCCGGTTTTCGGATGAATGCCGCAGGGGTACTGCGCTTTATTGCGGTATCGCCGAGGCTCCTCCGCGCTGAAGATCGGCAGCAGCGTTTTCGGTGTCAGATGACCGATCCGCGTGAATGCATCCGAGACGATCTGTGCCTTGATGCGGCACTCTGCTTCATAGGTGATATGCTGCATCGCGCAGCCGCCGCATTGCGGAAATGCACCGCGGCATTCCGGTTCTGTGCGGTCGGGCGAGGGCGTGACGATCCGTTCAATGATCGCATAGGCCAGCGTTTTCTGCACTTTGACGATCCGAACCTCCAGCACATCCCCCGGCACTGCCTGTGCTGTAAATACGGCAAAATTGCAGAAGCGACCGACGCCCTGTCCTTTTGCGGTCATTCCCGTGATCTCGATCGGGATGATCTGATTCTTGTGGAGCAGTGCTGTATCTTTCCGTACGCTCATTGCAGCTTCGTGCCGCAGCCGGGACAAAATGTATCCTCTCCGGAAACAAGCCGTCCGCAGGTCGGGCAGGTCACGGTTCCGCCGCGCTGCACATTGCTGCTCTGCTCCATTGCGTACATCTGCTGGCGCAGCTCGGTGATCTTGGCAATGAAAGCATTGATCTCCTCCATGTTGCTGACGCCGCCCATTGCCGCTTCATACTCTGCCTTGCCGAGTCTGCGGTAATAATCATTAAGTGTGGAGCGCAGTTTGGCACGTTCCACATAGTTTTTCGATCCGCTGAATGCCTCCGAGGTTCGTTTTGCGGCGGAGTCAATGACGGAGCGCAGACCGTTCATGGTCTCATCAAACATACCTGCCATAATATGATTTCCTTTCAAAGAGCATTATTGTTCATATTTCCACGGGGAACCCTTGCGGTTATGCTTATTGTCAGAGGACTGTGTTTTGCTCATCATGACGCCGAACAGAACGATGTTGAAAACAACGATCACGCCGCAGACGATTGCAACAACCCAGAACGGTACGCGCGTGATGATCATGATTGCGAAGCCCGCGAGCTGAATGAACGCGAAGAGCAGCATCAGTGTGCGCATCATCTTCCAAGTCTTGTAATCCTTCTGATACTTTGTAATATGCGGTGTCATGTAGCTTTGTGTCAGTTTTTCCATGCCTTTTGCTTCACCCTTGATGCGAAGGGCTGTTTTCTTGGATTTATTGCCGAGGAAGATGCCCCAGAGCAGATCACGAATGATCGCATAGCTGATGAGCGTCAGGCCGATGGGCAGAAGTGCAAGCAGAATAGAACGGGAATCCATAGTTGTATACCTCCAGATTGTTTTTTGTTTTTCCGCATGAAAGCGGCAGCATACAGTTGTTTATTTGCGCCTGAGCAGTTTCATTGCTGTTGCGAGCAGCGGCTTGAAATTGAAGACTGTCAGAGCCAGAAGGCCGCCTGCGAGCAGTATCGGCGGGAAGCCTTTATATGTGCTGTAATTGAGCGAGTGCACATCTGTCATCATGACAAAACTGCACATCAGGAACAGCACGGCCATATTGACAACAAAGCGCAGATACGAGACTTTGAACGGCACATATCGCCGTGCGTCAATCAGCCGGATCACATAGCAGACGAAATAACTGCTGAAGGTTGCAATGATTGCGCCCTGAACCTGATACCGCGGAATCAGCACCGCATTCAGCACGAGATTGACGATCGCTGCGACAAGACTTGTCCAGAAGCTGTTTTTCGTGTGCTTTGTGACAGTATAAATGCTGGAGAAGAATTGGTTATAGCACATCATCAGTACGGCGATGACCAGCACCGGCGTATAGAGGTAGGCGCGCTCATAGGCGGCATCCTTGCTTGTGTCGATCAGGTAATGAGAAAGCAGTTGGTCAAACGCGATGATTCCGCCCGCTGCAAGCGTCAGCATGGCCTGATAGGCGTCATAGATCTGCGCATAGAACTGCGATTTGGATTTGGAATCGTTTTCGGCGATTGCACTCATATTCCACGCCTGATAGAAGATCGTCGAGACCATTGCGATCAGGTTCGGAATTTTCGAGGCGGTGCCGTAGACGCCTGCTTCTGTTGGTGAGACCATATATTTGACAAAGAGACGGTCGGAGAAGCCGGTAATGAGCCAAAGTTCTGCCGTTGGGATGAGCGGCAGCGAGAAGCGCAGCATGGTCAGGAGCAGCTCCTTATCCACGAATTTCCGGCTGAAAAACCGCCTGTGTCCTGCGATGAACCAGACGCCGAGGGCGGATACCGTATCTGCAAACATATTCGCGAGCATGAATCCCGTGATGCCAAGCTGCAGCTTGGCGATCAGTACGACATTTGCAAGGAACAGTGCGAGTGTACAGAAGATGCCGTCCATGGCATAGAGCCGGACGAGTCCGCGGGCTCGCGCGAACTGTGCCGAAAGCTGCCGGAAACAGGAGCAAAGCACGAATCCGACGAGCAGGGGGACGTGCGGCCGGATTTCCGGATAGAACAGGAGCAGCGGCGAAAGAACCAGGAATCCGGCAGCGCCGGAGAGCAGGATCATGACCGCGTTGGAAAAAACAGAACGGTTGTCGTAGTTTTTGTCAAGGCCGTAGCGGATGACTGCATCGGTGATCGACAGGCTGACCAGCGGGATCAGCATATTCGCGCTCATCTCAAGGATCTCCTTGGTATTAAACACGAAAGCGCCGTCGAAGTATCTCGTATAAAGGTAAGTCAGCAGGAATGTGAGTATCTTTGAGCCAAAATTCCCGATCGCGAATACGGCTGTATTCAGCGCGAGTTTCTTGTATTTATTCATGGAAACGGTCCTTTTCGGATTTCTTTCAGATATACATATTCATTATACCAGAATTTTTGTCTTTCGTCAATATGTATTCGCTGAAAAAAGTCCGCCCTCATTATGAAACAGGGCGGACGAAAAAAGCTTTCCATTTTTATTTGGGGGATGTCTGTATCAGCCGGATCATCGTCGGGAATGGACATATGCGAATCTCACCGATAACGGCTTAACGCAATGCGTGCATTGCGGCTTCATTGGTATTGTCGATTTATAATGCCCTGGAGAGAAAATCTTTCAGACGCTGGTTTTTCGGGGCGTTAAAGAATGCCTCCGGCGCATTGCGTTCGAGGATGTTGCCGTCCGCCATGAACAGCACGCGCGAGGCAACCTCACGCGCAAAGCCCATTTCATGCGTTACGACCACCATTGTCATGCCGTCGCGTGCGAGCTGCTTCATCAGCTCCAGCACCTCGCCTACCATTTCCGGATCAAGCGCAGAGGTCGGCTCGTCAAACAGCATGACCTCCGGATCCATCGCCAGTGACCGCGCAATCGCAATGCGCTGCTTCTGACCGCCGGAGAGCTGTGCCGGATATACCTCAGCTTTATCCGGCAGTCCGACGCGTTTCAGCAGCTCGTCTGCCTTTTTGTCGGCGTCGTCCTGCTTCATCAGGCCGAGCTTCACCGGCGCAAGCGTGATGTTCCGGCGGATCGTCAGATGCGGGAACAGATTGAAATGCTGAAAGACCATGCCCATTCTGCGGCGCACGCGGTCGATCTCCTTTTCCTTCAGCTTGGTGATATCCTCGCCGTCAAACAGGATTTCGCCGGAATCGGGGCGCTCCATCAGATTCATGCAGCGCAGAAATGTTGATTTGCCGGAGCCGGACGGGCCGATAATGACGATCTTCTCGCCTTTTTCGATATGCTCATCAATGCCGTTCAAAACGACATTGCCGCGGAATGATTTTTTAAGTCCTTTAATGACGATCATTGGCGGACAGCCTCCTTTCTAGCTTCCCGACCAGATAGGACAGGAACATGACCAGTACAAGATAGATCACCGCGACCGAGATCAGCGGCAGGAACGGCGAAAATGTCTGCGAGCGGATGATGTCGCCGCCCTTGGTCAGATCCGCGATCGCGATATAGCCCGCGACCGAGGTCTCTTTCAGCAGAACGATCGTTTCATTTGCAAGCGCCGGCAGAACGGTTTTGAGTGCCTGCGGCATGATGATGAAGCGCATGGTCTGGCTGTCATTCAGGCCGAGACTTCTGCCCGCCTCAAACTGTCCGGAATCGACAGCCATGATGCCGCCGCGGACGATCTCTGCAACATATGCACCGGAATTGATGCCGAATGCGAGAACTGCGACCAGAATCTTTGAAATATTGACACTGCCGAAGATGACGAAATAAATAATGAGCAGCTGCACGACGACCGGCGTGCCGCGGATCACGGTAAGATAGATGCGGCAGAAGAAATCCGCGATCCGGAGCTTGCCTGTCCGCAGCTTTGTTGAGCGGACGATCGCGACCAGAAAGCCAAGCGCCATACCGATCAGGACAGCGAGAAATGTAATGAAAAGTGTTGTGAGGAGACCGTCTGCCAGATATTTCCATCGGCCTTCCTCAATGAAATTCTGGTGGAAACTGTCAATGAAGCCTGTGATGAGGCCCGTTGACGGCTGCCTGACCATGACGACGAGATGCGTCGTGGTATAAGGTGCTGTGAAACGGACATTTTTCTCTCTGGCAGGTGTGACGGAGAGACCGGCGACACCGACATCCGCCTTGCCGGATTGTACGGCAGGGATGACCGATTCAAACGCCATATCGTCGATTTGCAGTTCATAGCCCAGTACATCACAGACGGCGTTCATCATGTCTACGTCGATGCCGGCAAACCGGCTGCCGACCCTATATTCATAGGGCGGAAATTCGGCATTTGTTGCCATGATGAGTGTGCCGTTCTCGTGCTTGTTGTCGGCGGAAGGCACATAGGCTGTGCCGCTGCTGTTGTCGGTTTTGTCGCCGTCATAGAATGCCTTGATCTGTTTCAGCGTGCCGTTGCTTTCCAGTATGCTGATTGCAGAATTGAGTTCGGCCTGCAAATCCCCATTGTCAAGAGCGACCGCGACCGAGTATTCCTCGTCGGCGAAGCCCTCCGGCAGAAGCGTGATATCATTCACTTTGCCGGTGAAAACAGAAGCGGTGTCGCTGTCAATAATGACGGCGTCGATCTTGCCTTGTGTCAGAGCCTGAACAGCATCCGTATACTTATTGTATTTTTCAACGGATGCGTCCTCGACATCGCCGGCGAGCGCATCGCCGGTAGTGCCGATCTGCACGCCGATCGTTTTGCCTTTCAGGTCGTCAATGGACTCGACGGTGTTTGCAGCTTTTTCGCCGCAGGCAGTAAGGGCAGTTCCTGTAAGCACAGCGGCGGCCAGAGCTGTCAGGATGCATTTAAGTCTGCCGACAGTTTTCATGTGAATCCCATCCCCTTTGTTTAAGTTTAGATAGTGCCATTATAACACACAGCACCGAAAAAAGCAAGCGAAAAAAACAGCGGGAGCGGAATTTGCAGCTGAATTTCGATTTTTACGGGTGCGAAAAACAAAGGGGATGGAAAACAGGATTGTAAACCTGGCGCGGACAGCGTTAACCCTGATATGCTTTACGAAACTTTGCCGCAGGGAATCGGCGGTCAGTGCTGCTGAACGCTTGCTTTTTTGGCCGGTTTGTGGTATAATATAGACTGAGAATTTTTTGATTGCAGGAGAAAGAAAAAAGCCTGGAGAACAAAAAGGAGAATCACTATGCAGTTTATAGATCAGCTTCGTGAAGAGATCCGGCTGCACGGCGCCATGGAGACAGATTTTCGAAGCCGCCGCTATCATCAGGCACAAAATCTTGCCGGAAAATATGTGGATATGATCGAGGAGGAAGCGCGGATCGCCGCCCGCAACGGCAACTATGAACGGCTTGAAGGTCGTGCACTGATCTCCGGATTCATCGTCCTGAATGAAAAGGATTTCGATGCGCCGTTTGTTACGGCTGAATGCCGCAAAAGATTTATGCGGCACAAGCAGTACATTATCGAACTGAATTCGGATAATGAGCTTTTTGAGGTGTTCCTTTCTGCTTTCCGGCGGCTCTGTGAAGCCGAAAACATCATCAGTCACCCCTTTCAGGCACAAATCTCTGATAAGGACGGTAATATCTTTTATCATACATTGCCGATGACACTGCGCAATCCGAAAAAAGAACAGATTATTGCATACGGCTTTCCGTACCAGATCGAGTTTTGAATGGAGGGACGGTATATGGATATGAAGTATCAGACATTACCGAACAGCTCTGACGGATTTGCTGCTGCACTGCGTCAGGATGCGGATGCACATGCGTCCAAGCAGATCAATGTGCAAAGCATCTATTTTCAGCAAGGGCGTGAGATCGCGCAGACCTATGTCAATATGATGAAAAGCTATGCGCGGCTCGATGCTCAGTCCGGCCGATATGAGCGGGAGGGCGGCACGCTTGTCGTCAAGGGTTTCTGCCGGATTGAAGAAGCGCATTTTGACTCGCTGATCCTTACACGCAAACGGAAGCAGAGCTTTTGGACTGCGCAGTGGACAGAGGCCGTCTCGCTCCGGCAGAAGCGTTCTGATCTGTTTGATGCGTTCCTTTCGAGCTTTGCAGAATTCTGCGAATTGGAGAATATCAGGATCGGCAGACTTTGCGCGCTGGTGCGGACAAAGGACGGCAAACTGGAACAGCGTGATTTCCCGGCAGCATTTACTCTGCCGGAGTATATGGAAGCGATCGGCTTCCCCTATGAGATTAGATTCTGAGCGGCAGCAGGCCGCAAAACGGAGGTAAAAGCATGACTGCGCGTTTCACACCGGAAATGAAGAAAACGCATACGATCCTTGTGCCGGATATGCTGCCGGTGCATTTTCAGCTACTTATCAGCATTCTGAAGCCCTACGGCTATCACTGTGAGCTTTTGCGCACCGCGAGCCGCGCTGTTGTGGACGAAGGTCTGAAGAATGTGCATAACGATACCTGCTATCCGGCTCTGCTCGTCATCGGACAGTTCATGGAGGCGCTGAAATCCGGCCGCTATGATCCGAACCGCACAGCGCTGCTCATTACCCAGACAGGCGGCGGCTGCCGTGCATCCAACTATATCCATCTGCTGCGCAAGGCGCTCAAGGAGCAGTTCCCGCAGGTGCCGGTAATCTCACTGAATTTCTCCGGCCTCGAAAAGGATCCGAAATCCGGCTGGCAGATGACACCTTCGATCTTTCTGAAATTCCTCTACGCGGTGCTTTACGGCGACCTGCTGATGCTTGCCGTCAACCAGTGCCGCCCCTATGAGGTGCAGAAGGGCGCTTCGGATAAGGTGCTGCGCCGTTGGCAGAAGCGGCTGGAGAAAATGTTCCGGACGCGGGAATTTCTCGATACGAAGAAGAATTACAAGCACATTCTCGACGATTTTGCGGCGATCCCCCGCACAGCACGCAATAAGGTGCGTGTCGGCATCGTCGGTGAGATCTATGTCAAATATTCGCCGCTTGCAAACAATCATCTGGAAGAGTATTTGCTCTCGGAGGGCTGCGAGCCGGTCGTGCCGTCGCTGCTTGAATTTGTTATGTACTGTGCAGTCAGCGCGGCAGTCGATGCAAAGCTCTACCGCGCCGTCAGCAAGCGTTCGATCGTCAACGGCGCGGGCTATAAGCTGATCTATGCACTGCAAAAACAGCAGATTAAAGCAGTGAAGCAGCATGGCGTTTTCGATCCGCCCCATGACTTCGAGCATCTCCGCAGCTGCGCAGACCGATATATCAATCAGGGTGTCAGCATGGGTGAGGGCTGGCTGATTACCGCAGAAATGGCCGCGCTTGTTGAGAGCGGTACGGAGAATATTATCTGCACACAGCCTTTCGGATGCCTGCCGAATCATATCGTTGCCAAGGGCATGATGCGCGTCATCAAAAATGCCTATCCGCAGGCAAATATTACGGCGATTGACTATGATCCCGGCGCGACGCGCGTCAATCAGGAAAACCGTGTCAAGCTGATGCTTGCCAATGCCAGAAAGCCGGAAGTATAAAACTCTGAGGGGTAATATGGGAAACAGCAAAACGATCCCCAAGCCGCGGCCTTCAAAGACACGAAAGGTCTATACGCTGCATCTGATCGTGCGGTGCCTGATCCTTGCGGCCTGTGTGTTGATTCTGATATTTGATCCATCGCAGATCGAGGTGCTGAAGGGCTGGAATTTCTTCCAGCGCTTTACACCGCTGCATCTGCTTTGGCTCTCGTGGATGATGGATATGCTCTTGCAGCTCATCCCGGTCAGGAAGCGCATCATCATTGCGCTCGGCTCGCAGAAGCATTTCCGCTTCCGCTTTCAGCCGCCGGATAAGGACCATTTCAGTTATCAGGCGCTGCGGCGGCACATTATTAATACGACGAAGGCCGCGTATAAGGTCTTCGCAATCTGGGCAGCTGTGGTGGCGATCGTTTCGCTGCTGTGGTTTTTCGGAGTTATTGATAACAACTGGCTGTTTATGATCACGATCGTGTTCTATGTCTGTGATCTGATCTGTGTGCTGATCTGGTGTCCGTTCCGGCTGATTGTCAAAGCGAAATGCTGTACGACCTGCCGCATTTTCAACTGGGATCATCTGATGATGTTCTCACCGATGCTCATGATCAGGGGCTTCTATTCGAGGACGCTGCTGCTCATGGCCTTTGCAGACTGGCTGATCTGGGAACTGTGCATTATGATGTATCCGGAACGCTTCTGGGAGAATTCCAATGCGGCGCTGCGGTGTGCGAACTGCACGGATAAGCTCTGCACGCAGTACTGCGGTAAGCGCGACTCCGAATGACACATAAGGTAAACCGGTTTTCGGTAAGGCTGCTGCAGCAGCAAAATAATACAAATTTCAGTGAGCGGAAGTGTGTCCGGAATGGATGCACTTCCGCTTTTTTTGCTGGAGATTCTTCAAAAATCATCTGAAAGCACGAAGCTAATCGGATTTTCATAAATCCTTAATGAAGTTTTCATCTCTTGCTCTTGACAGTCAATTTCAGAAGCGTTATAATGATACAGCGGAGCAGCGTACATAGCTGGCGCAGAATAACGGAGGGTGAAAAATGGCAGCAAAAGGTGTGATAAAGGGCATAGCAGCAGTCGCTGTAATCGGCGCGCTCGGCGCAGGCGGCTGGTTTGCGTACCGGCATTTTATGCCGGAGCAGTCCGCACGGACAGAAAAGGTGTATGTGCAGCGTGTGGCGAATGTGAATGCAGCCGGTTCGGCAGATCTGTTTGCAAACTGCTTTTCCGGCGTGATCGTCGCGCAGAAAACAGTCAGTGTAAAATATGATACATCGAAAACGATCGGTGAGATTCTGGTCAGCGAGGGCGATGCTGTGAAGAAGGGCGATAAGCTGCTGACCTATAATATTGAAGCGATCCAGATCCAGATCGACACGGCAAAGCTTGAGGTCGAGGGACTTCAGAATTCAATCCAGACCAATGAGGCGGAGATCGCACAGCTCGAAAAAGAAAAGCGCCAGGTGACCGGCGATGCACAGGTTTCTTATACGACCAAGATCCTTTCGCTCCAGAGCGACAATGCACGCTCGGAATATGATATCAAAACGAAAAATGTCGAAATCGCGAAGCTCGAAAATTCGCTCAATAATGCATTCGTGACAGCGCCGATCGACGGAACAGTCAGGGAACTGAAGGACGGAAGCCCGGATCCGATGGGCGAGAATGCCGATGTGATCATGAAGATTACTGCAGACGGCGATTACCGTGTGCAGGGCACATTCAATGAACAGAATGCCATGAACATCACAAAGGGCGCTGAGGTGATCCTTCGCAGCCGCGTGGATGATACGAGCTGGAAGGGCGAGATTTCGGATATTGACGAGGAACCGATTACCCGGGAGGATCCCTACGGCATGATGAATTCCGATCCGATGACATCCTCCTCGAAATATGCGTTCTATGTCAAGCCGGAATCGCTGGAGGGCTTCCGACTCGGACAGCATCTTGTCATTGAAATGGGCAGGAGCGATGAGGAAGAAAAGCGCACCGGCGTCTGGCTCTATGACAGTTTTGTCATGTGGGACGGTAAGGAGAATTATGTCTGGGCAAAGAATGACCATGACCGCATCGAGAAGCGTATCGTGCAGATCGGCGAGCATGACGAGGAGCGCGGCGAATCCGAGATCAAGTCCGGCCTTTCGCCGGAGGACTTTATTGCGGTTCCTGCAAATTATATCGAAGCGGGCATGAACACGACAACGAATTTCTTTGAGGCGGAAATTCCGGAGAATGCATCAGATATGCCGGCAGACGGCTATTATCCCGAAGCCGGCGGTGAAGAAGCTGATTTTGATGCGGCCGGCAATCTGGTCTATACGGATGAGGAAGGCGATGTCTACACCTTCGATCCGGACGGCGAGCTGATTGACGGCGGAGACAGGCTCTTCAATGAAGACGAAAATGACGGCTGATACGGAGCAGGAGAAACTTTCATGGTTTTTGAACTGAAATCAATTTATAAGGATTATATGCAGGGCAAGGAAGCTGTTCCCGTTCTGAAGGATGTCTCGATGTCCGTGGACGACGGCGAATATGTCGCGATCATGGGCCCTTCCGGCTCCGGCAAATCGACACTGATGAATATTATCGGCTGTTTGGACAAGCAGACAAAGGGCGACTTTTTCTTTGACGGTGTGGATATCATGAAATGTTCGGACAAGGATCTTTCCGCAATCCGGAATGAAAAGCTCGGCTTTGTCTTCCAGAATTTCAATCTGCTGCCGCGTCAGTCGGCGCTGGAGAATGTGGAGCTGCCGCTGCTCTATGCGGGTGTTTCCGTGCGTCAGCGCAGAGAACGCGCAATGGAAGCACTGAAGCGTGTCGGGCTTGAGGATCGTATGAGCTTCATGCCGACACAGCTTTCCGGCGGACAAAAGCAGCGCGTCGCGATCGCACGGGCGATCGTCAATCAGCCGCGCCTGCTGCTCGCCGATGAGCCGACCGGCGCATTGGATACGAAATCCGGCGATCAGGTCATGAAGCTGTTTCGTGAGCTGAATGAGGAAGGCGTGACGATTGTGATGATTACGCATGAAATGGAGGTCGCGAACTGCGCCAAGCGTGTCATGTTCATCCGCGACGGCCAGCTCCATAAGGGCGCATTCAATACCCGCATTTCCGCTGCGGAACAGCCAGCGGCAGATGCGCCGGCAGCGGAGGAAACAGACGCATGAAGAAAGCGATTATTACGCTGCTTTGCATTGCAATAATTGGCGGCGGAGGTTATTTCGGCTGGAAATTCTATGAGCGGAAGCGGGACGAGAAAAAGGTCGTTTCGGTCGTTCCGGTCAGAAATATGGTGATGACCACACAGCTCTGGTACCGCAATGATGAATATTACGGCGGGATCGAAGCGGCAAATTCCCAGCGTGTATATGTAGATACACAGAAGCTCGTTCAGAGCGTGAATGTCACACAGGGACAGCGTGTCAAGAAGGGCGATGTGATCCTGGAATATGATATGACGGTCGTGGAACTGGAGCTGGCACAGAAAGAAAACCGTGTCCGCGAGATTGAACATGATATCATCATGCAGAAAAAGGAACTTGCACGGCTGAAAGGACTGCATCCTGCGGAGGAGCATCCGGCATCACCATTCTATGAAATACCGGGTGAGCTCCCGGAGGTGCAGGAAGAACAGCCCATTCAGGATCCTCACACAGAGCCGCTGCATACGCTTCCGGAGATCGGTGCAGGTGTGCAGCCTGTCGCCGGCACCGGCACAGCAGAGGATCCGCTGCTGTTCCTTTGCAATACACGGAGCGTTGTACGAAAATCTTTTCTGATGATGCTTGCGGGGCTTGGAACGGATACGCACGTTTCGCTCTGCGTCTTTGATGACAATGATAAATTCCTCTGTCAGTGGCGTATTGCCGCCGCGAAAATCGACATCGCGAAGGCGGAAGAATGGCATGTCACAGACGGTCTGATCTTCGATGATAAGTCCGGCGAGGTGCTGGTCGATCCGGAGAGTGAGCTGAAAGCACAGCTCTCTCTTTCGCAGCCGGATCTTTCCGTGCTGTATCCTGAGGCACCCGAATTGCCCGCAGAGCCGGAGCTGCCGCCGGAATCGGAATATGTGCCGGAGGAGCCTGATTACGGCGAGGATTATCTCTACCCGCGCAGCGAGCTGCAAAGCATGATTATTGCGCAGGAGGGGCGTATCAAGCAGCAGGAGATCGCGCTGAAAACAGCGCAGCTTACGCTGGAGTCTGCCAAAAAGCAGAAAACGGACGGCAAGGTCGTTGCGGAGATCGACGGCATTGTCAAGAAGATCGGACTGCCCTCCGGCGAGACGCAGGAAGAAGTGTCGGATGACGAACCGGATGATGGTGCATTTGCCGTGATTGAAGGCGAGGGCGGCGTTGAGCTTGTCTGCGAGGCGGATGAATACAGCCTTGCACGGATGCAGCCTGGTACGAAAATGCGCGTCATGTCCTTTATGGACGGAGCGGAAACGACCGGTACAGTGCTGAACTATGATGAGGAGCCGATCGACTACGGCGGATCCTGGTACTATGAAAATCCGAATATTTCGCGATACAGAGTCCATATCGGGCTGGATGACGCCTCAGAGTTCCGGCTTTATTCCGGTGCGCAGGCTTCTTTTGAGGATAACGGAGGCGCAGACAGCAGCTTTGTGAATTTCATTCCCGTCTATTATCTCCGTGAGGAGGACGGCGCTTATTATGCGATGGCGGCGGACGAGAATGACCGGCTTGTGAAAAAGAAGGTCAGTGTCGGAACGGTTCAGCCAGGCATGGTCGAGATGATCGAGATCCGCGGCGGACTCGACATCGAGCATGACCGCATCTGCTTCCCCTACGGCTCGGATGTCAAAGAGGGCGTAAAAACAAAAAATACAACAGAGGTGCTGATGCCGGCCAATATGTGGTAACACAGCGTGACATCATCTCATCAGATCAGGAGAATCAGCCATGTTTGAAAATATCAGGCTCTCATTGAAGGGCATTTTATCCCACAAGATTCGATCCCTGCTGACGATGCTCGGCATAATCATCGGCATTGCGGCGATCATCGCGATCGTTTCCACGATCGAGGGTACGCGTGAGGAGATCAAGAATAATCTGATCGGATCCGGAAGCAATAATGTTCGGATTCAGCTGATGCGCGGCGATAATCCCTACGACTTCACCTATTCCGATGCGCCGGAGAATGTCCGGGTCATTCAGGCGGAATCGAAGGAGCGTATCAATTCGCTGGAGGAGGTTGCCGGCTGTACGCTCTATCGCACCCGCAATTATCTGGAGCAGCTCTATTATAAGGACACGAAACTGCAATCTGTCGTCGTCAACGGAATCGACGAGGATTATTTCGATACCGTCGGCATGGCCGTTGCAGAGGGCGTTGGATTTCCGGAGCAGGCAAAGACCGGCAGCATGAAGATCGCATGGATTGATGAAGCGCTTCGCCGCGGATTTTTCAGCGGAAAGGATCCGGTCGGTGAAATGCTGGAGATCTGCGGTGAGCAGTTCCGTATTGTCGGGGTTCTCGCAGAGCGCTCTGCTTTTGAGCCGACGATCAATTCCATTGATGACTATATGACCTATAAAAAGACCGGTTCCGGTGCGATCTATATTCCGACACAGTCCTGGAGCATCTGTTTTGCCTATGACGAACCGCAGAACTGCGTGATCAGGGCGGTCAATACCGACAGCATGACCGAGGCTGGCAAGAAGGCTGCGGATATCCTCAATGAAAATGTGCGCCGCAGCGATATAGAAGGCGGCGATGCGGAGACAGATGATACGATCGAATACAAGAGCGAGAGTCTGCTGGAGCAGGCAAAGGCTCTGCAGGATCTCTCCAAATCCACGAACAGTATGCTGATCTGGATCGCGAGCATTTCACTGCTGGTCGGCGGCATCGGCGTTATGAACATCATGCTGGTCTCGGTGACGGAGCGCACAAGAGAGATCGGTCTGAAAAAGGCGCTCGGCGCAAGACGCGGCCGGATCCTTTCGCAGTTCCTGACTGAAGCAGTCGTGTTGACGAGCATCGGCGGACTGCTCGGTGTGCTGTCGGGCGTCGGACTGTCGAGGTTCATTGCAAATCTGGCGGAGGTACCGGTTTCGATTTCGACGAAGGCAATCGTGATATCGGTCGTATTTTCGATGGTTGTCGGTATCGTTTTCGGTTTGATTCCGTCGATCAAGGCTGCAAATCTCAATCCGATCGACGCACTGCGCTATGAATAACCTGATGGCAATCCCCCACCAAACCCGCCTGACGGCTTGGCGGAATATCTGTACCGACAGCTCTGAGCGGTATTGTCTGAAGGATATTGCAGCAAAAAACCTCCGGCTTTTGCCGGAGGTTTCGTATTCCTATAGAATATGTGTATATCAGACCATAAGGTCGCAGATCATTTTGCTCAGAGCGACCGGATCCTCGACCGGGATGCCTTCGATCAGCAGCGCCTGCTGATACAGCAGTTCGGCATACTGCGTGAGCTTTTCCTTATCATCATTCAGCAGAGCTTCGAGCTTTGCAAAGACCGGATGCTCCGGATTCAGCTCCAGAACGCGTTCTGCCTGTACCTTTTTTCCGGACGGCATCGTGTTCAGCACCTTTTCCATTTCCAGCGAAAGATCGCCGTCGCTTGAGAGGCAGACCGCATGGCTCTTGAGGCGGTTCGAGAGCCGCACCGCCTTGACCTTTCCGGCGAGTGCTTTTTCCATTTCCGCAAAGAGATCCTTGGCGGCAGCATTCTTTTCGTCCAGCGCGGTTTTGTCCTCTTCGGATTCGAGACCGAGGTCGCCGGCGGAAATATTCTTGAATTCCTTGTCCTGATATTTCTGGAGCATCTGGATCGCGAATTCATCGACATTGTCTGTCAGATACAGTACCTCATAGCCCTTGTCGCGGACCAGCTCTGCTGCAGGCAGACCTGCGCAGCGTGTGACGGTTTCGCCGGCTGCATAGTAGATATACTTCTGATCTTCACGCATACGCGTGACATATTCCGCAAGCGTTGTATAGCCCTCCGGCGTATCACAGCCGGAGCTGTGGAACATCAGAAGATCCTGCAGGAGCTCCTTGTGCTGACCGAATTCGTTATAGATGCCGAATTTAAGCTGGATGCCGAAAGCTTTCCAGAATTCGATATACTTGTCACGGTCGGTTTTCAGCAGTTTTACCAGCTCATTCTTGATCGACTTTTCCAGCGATTTCGAGATCAGCTTGAGCTGGCGGTCATGCTGAAGCATTTCACGCGAGATATTGAGCGAGAGATCCTCGGAATCCACCAAACCGCGCACAAAGCTGAAATGGTCGGGCAGGAGATCCGGACACTTCTCCATAATCATCACACCGGAGGCGAAAAGCTGCAGGCCCTTTTCGTAATCCTTGGAGTAATAGTCAAAAGGCGCCTTTGCCGGGATATAGAGCAGGGAATTGTAGGTGACGGTTCCTTCGCTGCGGCTGTGGATATGCAGAAGCGGTGCGCCGCTGTAATCGAAGAACTTGTCGCGGTAGAAGTTGTTGTAATCATCATCGGTCAGCTCGTTTTTGTTCTTCTTCCAGATCGGTGTCATGCTGTTGAGCGTTTCGACCTCGATATGTGTTTCATATTCCGATTCGCTGCCCTCTTTGAGCTTTTCGCGGCTGACCTCCATGCGGATCGGGAAACGGATATAGTCGGAATACTTTTTGACGAGCTGGCGGATGCGGAATTCTTCGAGAAATTCGGAATACTTCTCGTCCTCAGTATCGGCGAGAAGCTCCAGCTCGATCTCCGTGCCGACGGAATTCTTGTCGCAGGTGTCGATCGTGTAGCCGTCCGCGCCTTCGGACTGCCAGACATACGCAGTATCGGAGCCGTAGGCCTTTGTTCGGACGGTTACGCGCTTTGCGATCATGAATGCGGAATAAAAGCCGACGCCGAACTGTCCGATGATATCGGTATTCTCATCGAGCGTATTTTCCGTTTTGAACGAAAGCGAACCGGAATGTGCGATCACGCCGAGATTCTGCTCCAGCTCCTCGGCGGTCATGCCGATGCCGTTGTCGATGATTGTCAGTGTGCGCTTTTCCTTGTCGGGACGCAGCTCGATATAGTATTCATCACGGTTTTTGCCGCTTCCGTCCTCATTCATCGAACGAAAATAGAGCTTGTCGATTGCATCCGAAGCATTGGAAATCAGCTCACGGAGAAAGATCTCCTTATGCGTATAGATCGAGTGAATCATCAGGTCAAGCATCCGTTTGGATTCCGCCTGAAACTGTTTTTGTTCCATCATGTATCACCTTTCTG
This sequence comes from Oscillospiraceae bacterium, assembly GCA_024404875.1. Taxonomy (GTDB): domain Bacteria; phylum Bacillota; class Clostridia; order Oscillospirales; family Ruminococcaceae; genus Firm-04. The sequence goes on along the minus strand of JAKSPK010000031.1, from coordinate 10,748 downwards.
CTGTGTAATTAGCACTCTACATGTTTGAGTGCTAATACAAGTATACCATATTTTCAGAAAAATGCAAGCCCCAAGCGCAAGTTTTCACGCAGATTTCACATTACTGCCGCGCTGCGCACTGCGGGCGGTCTCCGGTCTGTTTTTTTCTTTACTTTTCATCGGAAATCGTGTATACTAGGATCATGGTCATGAGCCAAGGAAGCCGAACAGTACCGAAATATCACATAGGAGGTAAGAGCATGAAATATTACAACATTATCAACGGCCCGATGAATGTCTCTGCGGTCGTGCAGGGCTGCATGAGAATGCCGGCGCTCTCGAAGGAGGATGCGGCTAAGGTCATCCGCACTGCTTTTGACTGCGGCATCAATTTTTTCGATCACGCGACCTGTTACGGCGGCGGCGAAGCAGAGATGCGCTTTGCGGAGGCCTTTCCGCTGACTGGTCTGCGCCGACAGGATATCTATATCCAAAGCAAGTGCGGTATCTGTCCGGAGCGGCAGGAGTTTGACTGGACAAAGGAATATATCTTCTCCGCCGTGGACGGCATCCTGCAGCGGCTCAATACCGAATATCTGGATACGCTGCTGCTGCATCGCCCCGATCTGCTCTTTGATCCTGCGGAAGTCGCGGAGGCATTCCATACGCTGAAGGCAGCGGGAAAGGTGCGTTGGTTCGGTGTCAGCAATCTGATGCCGATGCAGATCGAACTGCTGAAAAAATATGCTGATGTGCCGCTCATCATCAATCAGGTGCAGCTTTCGCTGGAGCAGTCACAGCTCATAGATCAGGCACTCTATATGAACAACAAAGAGACGGATATGTCGGTCAGCCGTGACGGTTCTCTGCTTGATTACTGCCGCATGAACGATATGACGATACAGGCATGGTCGCCCCTGCAGTTCGGAATGTTCGGCGGTACATTTATCGACAATCCCGATTTTCCGGAGCTGAATACGGCGCTCGAAAAGATTGCAAAGCGCGAGGGTGTTTCCAAAGCGGCCGTCGCGCTCGCATGGATTCTGCGGCATCCGGCGAAGATGCAGACGATTATCGGAACGATGAATCCCCGGCATATTCAGGACGCCTGTGAAGCAGCGCGTGTGACACTATCGCATCATGACTGGTATGCACTTTATCTCGCCTCCGGCAAGTTCCTTCCGTAACGCCTGTTGAAGGAACGCAGCGAAGTGCACCTGAAAATATCGACACGAGATAACCGGTTCTGCATGGATGTGGAATCCACTGCGGAACGGTACATTGGGATGTGAATACAGAAGAGCAGCCGCCCGCGGGCGGCTGCTCTAAATATAATGCTTTCGATCTGAACCTGTTTCCTTGATGTGTGCAGGATTCATTGTGCCGATGATTGCTTGATCCTCATTCAGCCCAGAAAACATAGCTTTCTTTGCGCGGTTGAGCCGTGATTGGGGCACAGTCGGCATAGCCTAGAATACAGTGTCCGATACCCTCGTAATCGCCCTCGATGCCGAGCTCTTTGAGCAGCGCCTTGCCTTCCTCCGTTTCAAATTCTTCTTTTGCACGGTGGATCCAGCAGCTTGCGATGCCGTAAGCATGAGCAGCATTCATCAGATTGCCCATGACAAGGCTGCCGTCATAGAGATAGGTCGGTTTTGATTTGTCTGCAAGTACAATCAGAACAGCAGGAGCACCGTAGAACGGGTCGGAATCGTTGCCGAGGATCTTGGCATTCCATGCGGAAATTCGGTCGCGCAGTTCTTTATTCGTGACTGCGATGATGATCGGCGACTGCCAGTTCATGCCGGTCGGCGCATAGGTTCCTGCCTCGACGATCTTTTCAATGATCTCCTTCGGCACGGCGTCCGCCTTGAACTGTCGTACACTTCTTCTTGCGGTGAGGTTTTCGATTGCTTCCATGATTCATTTCTCCTTAAAAAATATCGTTGTATATTTGCTCCGATGTCAGGTGATTGGCTTTCAGCACATCATCAACTGCCTGCCGGTCAAGGAACTCTTTTTTTCAGCCCGAAGCAATGCATCTTCATGTCTGACGAGCCGAAGAACTGTGCGCTCTTTTCGCCGAAGTCGTCGTTCAGGATACTGTCCCCTTTTCGTATTTTCCACGAATTCGGCTGATTTTTCAACTCCTTGTGATGCCATACTTTTTACAGTTGATTTCATTATAGCAGATTCTTTCCGGATTTTCAATAGGAATTTGATGAAATACGGTCTGTACATGAAGTGCTTGCTGTCTTCCTTCTTGACATTCTGTACCTTTTCGGTTATGATAATAGAAAAAGCATAACATAACAGCAGTAAATATAAAGTACAGAATGACAGGATACATCAAGCCGCAGGTAGATTGTGCAGAATCGCCGTTTACTTGATCTGAATAAAAAGCCAAAGGAGAAAATGCCAATGAAAGTACTGATTCTCAACGGAAGTCCGCGTCCGAACGGCAATACAGCTGTTGCTGTGTCGGAACTTGTCAGAACCTTTGCCGCAGAAGGAATTGAAACAGAGGTTTGCCAGATCGGAAGCAGGAGCATTCGCGGCTGCATTGCCTGCGGAAAATGTGCAGAACTGGGCAGGTGCGTATTTGACGATGTTGTCAATGAAGTTGCACAGAAGCTGGAACAAGCGGACGGTCTGATCCTTGCATCACCGGTATACTACGCTTCTGCGAATGCGACACTGATCGCCTGCCTTGACCGACTGTTTTACAGCTCGCATTTCGATAAAACGATGAAAGTCGGAGCCAGTGTCGTGATTGCAAGACGCGGCGGATGTTCTGCTGCCTTTGATGAGCTGAACAAGTATTTCACAATCTGTGGAATGCCGGTCGTATCTAGCCAGTACTGGAACAGTGTCCACGGCAGACAGCCGGGAGAGGCTGCGAAAGATGCGGAAGGCCTGCAAACGATGCGTACACTTGCACGGAATATGAGTTTTCTGATGAGATCCATTGCACTCGGCAAGGAACAGTATGGGCTGCCGGAAAAAGAGCCGTGGCAGTGCACGCACTTTATCCGTGAAGATCTGGAGGGTGCATTATGAAAACAATCGTGATTTATTTCAGTGCCGAAGCCGGCAAAACAAGAAAGATTGCAGAGAAACTCTGCAAGGCTCTCAGCGCAGAGCTGTTTGAGATCAAACCGGAACAGCCATACAGTGAAGCGGATTTGAAATGGATCAATCCGTTTGCGCGATGCAACAAGGAAAAGCGCAGAAAAGCGGATGTTCCCGTCACCGGCAGAATTGAAAACTGGGATGAATACGACACGGTATATCTCGGCTTCCCGATCTGGTATTATGCCGCACCGAATGTGGTCAATACCTTCTGCAAGGAATATAACTGGGACGGCAAAACGCTTCATATTTTTGCCACATCCGGCAGCAGCGGAATCGGAAAAACAGCGCTCAAGCTGGAACCATATGTCAAAGGCGCAAACATCGCGGATGCAAAGCGCGTTACTTCTGCATCAGAAATTATGTCAGAAGCGAAAGGAGAATCCTTGTGAAGCGAATGGTGGAAGTGCATTATTATCTGAAAGACGGAAAGCGGAACGATTTTTACAATGCGATTATCAGACAGGGCATTGCAGATGACACCCGTGCAGAAAACGGAAACGAAAAATACGATTACTATTTCAGTCCGGAAAACGAGAATGAACTGGTGTTGCTGGAGATCTGGAAATCCGCAGAAGCCGTGCAGCTTCACATGGAAACTCCGCATTATCAGGCTCTGGCTGAATTAAAGAAAGAATATGTTATGGATACTGTTTTCAGACGATTTGAAATATCAGAAATCTAAAGCAGAGCCGGTCTTTGTTCCCAATGAGCGATAACGGTATGAACAATTGATATACTGCCATAGATCCGTTCATTCAACAATCGGTTAGCTGCGCGAAACTTGCGGGCATAAGATGCTGGATTGTTGGTTGTATATCGGAATATTCTGTCAATGCATAAAATACCTTACAACGCAAACAATACCTCTATGCTATCCAATTTATCAAAAATGAAACTAGGAGGAAATCATGAAAGCAACTGGTATTGTGAGAAGAATCGACGACCTCGGCAGAGTTGTCATACCCAAAGAGATCAGGCGGACAATGCGAATCCGGGAGGGCGACCCCTCACTGAAAACATTGACACAGGATATGGTGTTCTGCATGAGTGTGGAATGCGCTGCGGAACGGTACATCGGGAAGTGAATCTATACCAAGAACAGCCGCTCGCAGGCGGCTGTTCTATTATTCATATTCGTTTTGCAGACAAAGAGAAAAGTATACTATTAGAGAGCTTTTTATCCTCTCTTTTGTGTGCAGTGAAAAAACTTAGACCGCAGGCAGACTGTTCATAATCTCTGTCAGGAGTTTTTCATGACCACGGCTTCAACAGTATCCGCTACATCCTCGCAGGCATCGGCGCACTCTTCAAGCGCTGAGTAGATTTCACGCCATGCAATAACGTCCAGCGGATTTTTACCGTCCCAGTTTTTGCGGCAGCTGTAAGCAGATTGAAGATACAGCACATCGCATTCTTCTTCGGCGGCGTTCACATCAATGATGAGCTTGTGCAGCTGTTCGGATTTTCTGAAATTCGGCAGTTCTGTCAGCATCGCCTTCATTTTGGCTGTGCAGTTACAAATCAGCTCAGAAAAGCGGATCGCCTCGCCGGTGATCTTGGCAACATTGTTGATATAGATCGCCTGCAAAACCTCTTCAATACTGTCGATCACATGATCAAGTCTCTGGCACAGTTCAGCCATATCTTCACGGTCAATCGGCGTGACAAAAGACTTTGCGAGTGCTTCCGTCATTTCATGCCGCAGCGAATCGCCTTTATGCTCAAATATGTGCATCTCAGGCAGTACTTCGGTCAGCCTTTCGGGATCGAATTCCCGCAGGCATTTGAGCAGATAATCCGCGGCAAGGCAGGCAGTATCAGCCGCCGAAATATAGTTGTTCCAGTAAAAATCGTTTTTCTTGTTTGCCATAATATCCTCCTGATCAGAAGACCGCCATAAAGATCTTCGTTGTGATATAACCGATAAGTCCGCAGCCAGGGAAGGTCAGAATCCATGTCATCATGAGATTTTTGACAACGCCGAGATTGACCGCAGAAGGCCGTTTGACAGCACCGACACCCATGATCGCAGTTGTTTTTGCGTGGGTTGTCGATACAGGAATACCGAATAGCGAGCTGATAAGCAGTGCGGCCGAAGCTGCCATATCTGCCGAAAAGCCCTGATATTTTTCCAGCTTGACCATATCCATGCCGATGGATTTGATGATCTTCTTGCCGCCGATCGATGTTCCGATCGACATGATGACGGAACAAAGCAGCATGATCCATACCGGCATTTTGACTGCACCGCCTTCTCCGCCTCCGTTTGAAAGCAGAAGACACATCAGGATGACACCCATGAATTTCTGACCGTCCTGCGCGCCATGCATGAAGCTCATGGCACAGGCTGCACCGATCTGACCGTTCCGGAAGATCCCTTCTGTTTTTCGCCTGTCAACATTGAAGAAGATGACCGTCACCAGTTTGCATACCGCATAGCCGAGAATAAAGCCGAGCACGACTGAGATCACGAGACCGTAGATGACCTTGATCCATTCGTGACCGTTCACGCCGGAAAGGCCGCCGTGCATCGCAATCGCTGCACCGGTCAGGCCTGCAATCAGCGCGTGGCTTTCGCTTGTCGGTATTCCGAAATACCATGCTAGCACAGCCCATATCACAATCGCAAGCAAGGCTGCTGACAGCGCTACGATCGCATCATGCGAGTTCGTTCCGAAATCGACCATATTGGCAATCGTCTGCGCGACTGTCGCATTGACCGAGCTCATAATGAACACGCCAAGGAAGTTGAAGAATGCCGACATCAGAATTGCAGGGCGCGCCTCCATACATCGGGTCGTTACGCAGGTTGCAATCGCATTCGGACAGTCCGTCCAGCCGTTGACGAAAATCACGCCGAGGGTCAGACCGACTGCCAGCATCAGAAGCGGGTTGGATGTTACCTGTTCCCAGAAATAGACAAATGATAGATCCATAGTTTCCTTCTCTCCGATATAACTGTAATCCAGATATTTTTCAGCCGCATATATTATAGCATATGCTGCATTTTATTGCAAGCGGCAGATTCCTGTCTCCAGATAGCATCCTCAGTATAGCAGGTTTGACGAACATTTGCAATCCGCAGCAAAACCAGCTACCCTGTTTATTTGAAAGGATCCCTTGCTATTCTCTTGATTTCTTTCATTTCCTTACATTTTCACGTCCTCGCACGATTTCAGTTTTGCAGCACGATTTGAATGTAGATACGTACAATTCACATATAATTCTATATAATCACATCTGAAGGAAACAAAAAAGGACATAAAGTCTCTGATTGAAAATATACAGAATCTTCAGCTGAGCATATTAAGGTGATAGCGAATATCCGCATTCTAAACTTTGCAGAGAAATAGCATATGATAAATACAAACACCAGTCAGCCCAGATGCAGATGCTGTCAGCTGCGTTTTTCATAGGGCTGCGGAAATCTGCTTACATAATTTACCATATCAAAAAAGATGGTAACCTCTTTATTGAACGAAGCTCATGCGAAATACACAGGCAACAACGATTCGGTCGATTACACTTCCGATGCAACTGATTTCAACGATACGCAGGAAACAATATCAGAACTGAAGGAGCTATATGAGCGAGCATAACACGAAAAAACTGGCAGATGCCCGCGTGTATCCGGACGAAATCAAGGCCGAACAGAAAGACGCTGCTAAAAAGCTGGAAATGATCGAGAAGATCATGAACAGAATAAAAGCAACCTGTATTGTGAGAAGAATCGACGATCTTGGGCACGGAATGTGAATATAGAGAAACCGCCGTCTGCATTGTTTTGCAGACGGCGGTTCTATTCCGTATATGCAATCAGCACTTCCGATCTCATGATCTGACTGTTTCTCCGCTGTGTAGAGCAATGAGCTTGTCTCCCATAATTGTTTTCATCATCTCAAAGGCCGGGATTCCGGTACAGTGCCCGCTGTAAAAGACTGTATCGAGCCGTGAAAGCTCCTGCGCCGTCTGAATGATGACTGCTTTTTCTTTCTCGGTATGCTCACCCTCACGCTTCATCATATGGAATCCCGTGATAACATAATCGGGATAGCTGTCAAACAGTTCCCTGTATCTGTCAAGGATATTGAGTATCCCGTTATGAGCGCAGCCGGACAGAAGCCAGCGTTTGCCGTTCTGCGTGATAACAAGACACTGCTCATGGGCGAAATCATCCTCAACTTTTTCATCGTTCTTTATGCAGGACAGCTTTTTGTTCCCCTGCGGATAGCACCGCCTGCCTGTGATGCCGCTGAACAGGAACAGCTCGTCATCTATCTTCAGATCACCGTCAATCAGCCGGACATTCGGCAGTTTGAGGATATCTGTATCAATGCCAATATAGCGTTCACCGTTGTAATGCGGCTCTGCGGCTTTCTTTTGCATGATAATCTGTGCAGTATGGTTCAACTCAGAGAACGGGAGTATCCCGCCCGAGTGGTCATAGTGACCGTGACTCAGTATCACAGTATCAACGGCGGTTAGGTCTATACCGAGAACTTCTGCATTCTTTACAACTGCATCCGTCTGCCCCGTGTCGAGCAGGAGCTTATGCTTTTCAGTCTCAATATAGATCGAAAGGCCGTGCTCTGCGATACAGTTTTCAGCTCCGCAGATATTCTCTACAAGTGTAATGACCTTCATCAGTGCTTACCGCAGGAATGACTGCCGCAGGAATGACCCTCGCCGTGTTCATGGTGATGATCGCAGGTCGGATTCTCATTCTGAACGAGTGTCTGTGCAAGGAAAGCCCGTACCGCATCGTCAGCACTGCCCGTGTTGCCGCCGTAGAGCGCGATGCCAGCTTCCCGCATCGCCATTTGCGCGCCTCCGCCGATCCCGCCGCAGATCAGAACGTCAGCCTGAGCGTTTTTCAGAAAACCCGCAAGCGCACCGTGTCCTGCGCCCATTGTTCCGACTACCTGCTCGCTGATGATTTTGCCGTCTGCTACATTATAGAGCTTGAACTGCTCTGTTCTGCCGAAATGCTGGAAGATCTGTCCGTTTTCATAGGTTACTGCAATTCTCATGATTATGCTTCCTTTCTGAGTTATGTCAAGTATACCATTTTTACTGGCTGGTGTCAAGTATGCAGCGCGATTTCTGATTAGAACCACTATTGACATTTTTCTGTTTGTATGATATAATATAGAAAATCATCAATATGAGGTGAGCGAATGGAACTGACAAACAAGCAGATCACCGTGATATTCAAGGCACTGTGCGATGAGAACAGAGTCCAGATTCTCAGAATCCTGCAAAATGGTGAGCTATGTGCCTGCCATCTTCTGGAGGCGCTGAATCTGAGTCAGCCGACACTTTCGCATCACATGAAGGTGCTCTGTGACAGCGGGCTTGTTGTCGGCAGAAAAGATGGCAAATGGATGCACTATTCCATTTCAGAAGAAGGTACGGAGATCGCCGTGAAGGCTCTGCGTGAGCTGACAAAAGTCGATTTATCAGAAAGCGGAGAATGCTGCTGTAAATAAAATATCCGTGGAAACACGGAATTTTATTTACAGCATATATAGACAGATTTAAATATATGTATCGGAGGTCTGCTTATGAAACACACAGAAATTGCAAGTGAGCTTTTCTCAAAGCGGTATTACTGTTCTCAGGCGGTGCTGGCAGCATTTGCCGAGGAGCTTGGAATGGCAAAGGAGCAGGCACTCAGAGTCGGTGCTTGCTTCGGCGGCGGTATGTGCAAGGCTGAGGTATGCGGTGCGTGTACAGGTGCGCTTATGGCGCTCGGACTGAAATACGGTATGTGCGAAGACGGTGACATTGAAAACAAGCAGAGAGCTAACAGCTATGTCGTGCGTTTTCTTGATGAGTTTGCAAAGCAGAACGGTTCTTACATCTGCCGTGAGCTGCTTGACTGTGATATTGCTACCGATGAGGGCAAGGCTTATGCAAGGGCAAATGGGCTGTTTGCGACGGAATGTCCGAAGCTGATAGAGAGTGCCGTTCTGATCGCTGAAAAGCTGATAAACGAATAAGAATAATAGAGCCGTATGAAAAAACGGCTTACTTTCCACGCGTTGAATCGACTGATTTCAATTTGTCTATGGAAGGAGGTGCGTTATGGAGATTTGGGACTGTATACAAGACGAAATTCTCGGTATGAAATGGCTGAACAGGCTGATAGGAACGATACTAAATGCCTGCGGCCTTGATACAAGCGGAAAAATTGGCGGAAGTGTGCAGTTTTTCGTCTATGATGTGATCAAGATTATGACGCTGCTCAGCGTGCTGATATTTCTTATATCCTATATTCAGAGCTATTTCCCGCCTGAGAGAACAAAAAGGATACTCGGACATTTTCACGGTATCGGTGCAAACTGCATTGCCGCATTGCTCGGCACGGTCACACCGTTCTGTTCATGCTCGTCCATACCGTTATTCATGGGATTCACAAGTGCAGGGCTGCCGCTGGGTGTGACATTCTCATTTTTGATCTCATCGCCAATGGTTGACCTCGGCTCTCTGATTCTTCTGATGAGCATATTCGGCTGGAAGGTCGCTGCGGTGTATGTGATCGTCGGGCTTGTGATCGCAGTAGCCGGAGGTACGCTGATCGAAAAACTGCACCTTGAAGATCAGGTCGAGGTGTTTATCCGGAACGGCAGGAGCATTGACACGCCGCAGAATGAGCTGACAAAGCGTGACAGGCTGAAATATTCATGGGAACAGGTCACAGGAACAGCGAAAAAAGTCTTACCGTATGTCATAGTCGGTGTGGGGATCGGTGCAGTGATCCATAACTGGATACCCGAAGAATGGATCGTCAAGGTACTGGGTACCGGAAATCCGTTCGGCGTTATCATAGCTGCGATCTGCGGAATACCGATGTATGCCGATATGTTCGGCTGCATCCCCATTGCAGAAGCACTCGTCGCAAAAGGCGCGAAACTCGGCGTTGTTCTTGCATTTATGATGGGCGTTATCACACTGTCGCTACCTTCGATGATCATGCTGAAAAAGGCGATCAAGCCGAAATTACTCGGCATTTTCATCGCAATCTGTACGGTCGGAATTATCCTTGTGGGATATTTCTTCAATCTCATTCAGAATTACATTATTTAGGAGGAAACAATCATGGCACTATTCGGAAAGAAAAAGGAAGAAGTTAAGCAGGAGAAGCCTTGTTGCTGCGGCGGAAAGGTTGACGGTATCTGCTGTATCAAAGTCCTCGGTTCTGGATGCAAAGCCTGCCATCAGCTTTATGACAATACCCTGAAAGCTGTGGAGGGGTTGGGCATCGAGGTCGAGTATATCACCGATCTGCAAAAGATCATGGAGTACGGTGCAATGTCAATGCCTGCGCTTGTGATAAATGAGAAGGTCGTGTCGGTGGGCAGAATTTTGAAGCCTGCGGAGATCTCAGGCATGATAAAGGATATGCTGGATAAGCCTGAGTCGAATGGTGAATAAACCCCGCATCTCGCATAATTCTCCAATACCTGCAAACACTACCGGAAGCAGTATACTGCAAATAACATGGGAAAATGAAAGTAACTGAAAATGATACAGGATATCCGGTTCTGTATGAGCTTGGAATCCGCAGCGGAGAGGTACATCGGGAAGTGAACAGATAAAGTAAACCGCCGTCTGCGTTGTGCAGGCGGCGG
>JAKSPK010000030.1 GCA_024404875.1 Oscillospiraceae bacterium | reverse complement strand
TTTCTTTATCAAGCCGCATTCTCAGAAGGACGGATCTGTGAAAACAGTTACTTACTTAAGGCTGTTAATATAATCGGTAAGTGCCTGTCTGTCATAAAAACTTTCGATCTTTGAAAGGTATACAGAAGGCGAAATACCCCGGTCGGCATTATAGAATGAACCATTCTTCATAGCACTTACTACCTTGTAGCCCGAAATCTGTATCATTGATCCTGAGGCAGTTGTAAAAGGAAGAACAACACAGGCGCCGCCGCCCGTGGTCTGACCGATCCGCAAGATCTGATTCGACCGCAGTCATGTCCGGTGAACTTGTTTCAGTAACAGAATCTTCATTTTTCTGAGTGCATCCTGCTGCTGACAATATAAACGATGCCGCAACAAGCAAAGCGATTGCTTATTTCATATATTAACTCCTTTTTCCTATTTTATTGTGATTGATCTACATACATTACTATATTATATCATATTTATCGCATAATTGGAAGATTATTCAGCAAAATTCAAGCGTACAATTTCAGCAAAAAAATAAGTAATATTTGTATGGAATCACCTTGTCGATAAAATACTGTTTTGTTTGTATATTATGGGCATCACTGAAAAACCATTCAAAGACACAAGAGAGAAACAGTCGTATAATAAAGATATGATAATCAGACAATTATGCTTCTTGGATACAGATGCCAAACACGAAGGATTAACGCAGCAGCGCATAATTGAAACATGGATTGATTATGGTGATACCGACAGATCCTATTGCATTTCTCTGTCATTTCTGCTATAATACTAAAAAGAGAAATCGTAAACGGAAAGGATGTTGATCATGAAAAGAAAGAATCTGCACATCAAAGACTTTCTATTTCCGGCTGCTGTCTTTCTGTATGCAGCGATCTGCTGCTTTTCGACGACACTGAGCAGTGATGACTATGTGATGAATTACGCTTTTGAAATACCGGGACAATATGCATATGCGTTCACAAACGGACGCTATATCGCAAACAATCTCGCATATCTCATCATCCGGTATCCGGTCGTCAAGGCAGTGCTGTATACGCTGACACTGTTTCTGCTCATCATGCTGATAGCGCGGTTCGTGCAGTTCAAAGAAAAGCGTCCGGCGGTCTCATGGCTCGCATTCGGACTCTTTCTGACCATGCCTGCCTCGATCGTCAGGGAAACGGTAAAGTGGCTGTTCGGCTATGCCGTCCATGTCATTCCGCTGATCTTTACGCTGCTGTATATGCGCCTGTGCTTTCGCGCATTCCGGGGCGAAAAACTGCAACAACAGGCACTGACCCCACTCTGCGGCATTCTCGGCTTGGCCGGAGCACTGTTCGCAGAACACATCTCGATTCTCCATGTCGTATTCGGGATTTTTGTTCTGCTCTATTCTGCGTGCAGGAAGGATCAAAAGCCCCGTGCGTTTCAGATTGCTTTTGCTGCCGGTGCAGCAATTGGACTTTTTATCCTTTTGTACCGACCGGAATACAAGGCTGTGATGCAGGAAGCTGAGGAGCTGACTTTTCGTACGATCAGCTTCGATCTTTCAGATATGTATTATCATCTCTATAAAATGGTCATTCCCATATTTGCACGGGAATTCTGTCTGCTGCATTTGTGCATTGCCGGAGCAATGTTGCTGCTCTATAGCCGGACAGACCGAAGCAGTTGGGATAAGAAGCAATCCCGTTACGGCAGACTCGCACTCGGATGCACAGTCTCATATGCGGTGTATTCCGTCATGATGACTGCGGGTATTCCGCTGAAGTCGCTCTCCTCAGCCGAACGGATCAGCGCATTGGAAACTGCGTTTGTATTTTTGTATATGCTATCCGTGATTTATCTCGCCTTTCTGCTGACAGATCGGCAGCGGATGCTGCGCGTGACCGTCTATATCTGCAGCGCTGTCATCTGCGCACTGCCGTTTATCGTTGTCGGCCCTGTCACGAATCGCTGCTTTTTCGCAGGCTTCTGCTTCTGGCTCCTGCTTGCACTGGAACTTGTATATTATGCAAGTGCGTTCTTCCCGAAAGCATTCGACACAATCGCCGAACGCGCAGCTGCGGTCATGGCCGGCACCGTACTCTGCATCCTCTCCTACATTCACTTGTCCAATCACTATGTTTTCCGGTTTAGCATTCATCTTCTGCGGGAGCAGATCGCATCCGGCGAGCGAAACATTGTTGTGACTGAACTGCCGTATCCAGAATACACCATGGCCGATGAGATCGGCCTATACATCAAAGCGATCTCTCATCAATCGGATACCGAGTTGATCCAACAGATGCAGGAGGGTGAGATGATCGACTCCTATGCTTCCATGTTTATTGAATACTGGGGACTGACTGACATCTACACAAGCGATATTTACAATGTTACAACCATGCAGTATTACAGCTATACGCTCTGATGTGCTGATACAAAAAGCTTCCTGACCGCTTTCATTCCGGTCAGGAAGCTTTCTGCATTCCAGTATGTTTCAGGAATCAACTGGCAATCTTTGATGATAGATGATGGATTATTGCTAAATTTTCCTATTGCTGCATATCACACCGTTATCCGGGTTTAGAAACAGCATTCACAACAAGGATTGAAAGGATTATGAATCAGAACGCTTTTATTCTCACGCTCCATGCAATCAATCTGCATATCCACACATATTTCCGCATAGGTTATACGGAGAGGAGTGAGCGGATATGCAAGGACTTACATCAGATGAGGTTCGGAGCCGGCAGAAGCAATATGGCAGCAATACACTTGCGGAACAGGCACGGGCACATCCGATCAGAATATTCATTTCACAGTTCACCGATGTCATGGTGCTTATTTTGCTTGCCGCTGCTGTGATTTCGTGGGTGCTTGGCGAATATGTGGATGCCGTGACAATCGCAGTGATTGTTGTGCTGAATGCCGTTTTAGGATTCGTACAGGAATACAAAACCGAACAGACTCTGCTCGCACTGCGCAATATGACTGCACCGACAGCCAAAGTCCGGCGGGACGGCCGCCTGATGACAATTCCCGCAGAGCATCTCGTACCGGATGATATCATTCTGCTGGAAGCAGGTGACTGCGTTCCGGCGGATGCGATAATCCTGTCAGCTGCGCAGCTCTATGCAGAGGAATCCGTACTCACCGGCGAATCTGATGCTGTTGAAAAGCACGCGCATTCAGCGAATGATCCCGCGCAGGATCATGAATCAGGACGCAGCGATATGCTCTATGCCGGAACATCAATCACACGCGGCACTGCTGAGGCATGTGTCTGTCTGATCGGAAAATCCACGCAAATGGGAAAAATCTCGCAAATGCTCTCTGAAATTGACGACGGCCAGACGCCGCTCCAGAAGCGGCTGGGAGAGCTTGGCAAAACGGTAGCTGTCATCTGCCTGATCGTATGCATCGCAGTCTCAGCGGCGGGTATTCTGCGCGGGGAACCGGTATTTGATATGCTGATGACCGGCATTACCATTGCGATTGCCGCGATCCCGGAAGGACTGCCAGCCGCAGTTACAATCGCCCTTGCGCTGGCAGTCAGACGGATGCTGGCGCGGAATGCGCTCGTCAACCGGCTGCACGCGGTCGAAACACTCGGCTGTGCATCGGTCATCTGCACCGATAAGACCGGTACGATTACCGAAAATAAAATGACCGTTCAGCGCATCGCAACGCCCGATACGACTTATACCGTAACCGGTACGGGCTGGCAGAAAAGCGGAAGTCTGATGCAAAACGGCATCGCTTGTTCACAGCATGCCTGCAATGCGCTGCTGCCGCTGCTGCGCTGTGCAGTTCTCTGCAATCACGCGGAAATTAAAACAGAGGCTTCGGCAGAAGAGTGGCGTATCAGCGGCGATCCGACCGAAGCAGCGCTTCTGATTGCCGCCGCGAAATGCCGCGTGACCGCAGATGCATTTTCGCGTTATCGCATCGTTTCTGAGATTCCGTTTGAGAGCGAGAAACGCGCAATGACCGTTTTCTGCAAATCGGAAAACAGTATTCTCGCACTGCGCAAGGGCGCAATTGATGTGATTCTGCACGATTGTTCGCATTACCGAGCACAGGGCGCAGATCTCCCGCTGACGCCACAGAAACGCGCCGAGCTTGTCTGCACTGCGGATACAATGGCAGCAGATGCGCTGCGCGTTCTGGCATTCGCCGAGCAATCCGGATGCAGCACCGCCGATGCACCGGATCGCATGGTTTTTCTCGGCATGATCGGAATGCTCGATCCACCGCGAGAAAAGGCAAAGCGCGCGATTGCCGACTGTACCCGCGCCGGAATCCGCGTCATCATGCTGACCGGCGACCATATCAAGACCGCTTCCGCGATTGCAAAACAGGCGGGCATTCCACACGCCGACCGTGCCATGACCGGTGCAGAGCTGGATGCGCTCAGCGATCAGTCGCTCGCAGAAAAGCTTGAACAATATGCTGTATTCGCCCGCGTCACCCCTGCACACAAGCTGCGGCTCGTCCACGCCTGCCGTGCCAAAGGACATATCGCCGCGATGACAGGCGATGGCGTAAATGATGCACCCGCAGTCAAAGAAGCGGATATCGGCGTTGCAATGGGCAAAAACGGCACCGATGTCACGCGGCAGGCCGCAGATATTATTCTGCTCGATGACCGGTTTGATACACTGGCAGCTGCCGTTGAACAGGGACGCACAGTGTATTCAAATATTCGCAAATTCGTGCGTTATCTGCTTGCCTGCAATATCGGCGAGGTACTGACAATGTTCGCTGGAATCCTCATGGGAATGCCGATGGTGCTGCTTCCGACACAAATCCTTCTTGTCAATCTGATGACGGACGGTCTGCCCGCAGTCGCACTCGGACTAGAGCCGCCCGCGCCGAATATCATGCAGCAGCAGCCTCGCGCCGCTGATGAAAGCTTCTTTGCGGGAGGTCTGCTCTCACGCATCGTCTTTCGCGGCATTTTCATTGCGCTCTCAACGCTCGGATCATTCACGACCATCCTGCGGCTAACCGGCTCTGTGGATGCAGCACGAACCGGCGCACTCATTACGCTGATATGCTCACAGCTACTTCATGTGTTTGAGTGCAAACGCGAGGACGGCACTCTATTTTCCGTTCCATATTTCTCAAACGGCAAGCTGATCCTTGCTGTACTTTGCTCCGCGGCGGTTACACTGGCATCGGTGCAGATTTCATTTATGCAGCGCGTGTTTTCGACTGTTCCGCTCTCCCCTGCCGCATGGCTCTCAGCACTCGGATTCAGTTTTGCAGTGCCGATCGCTGCTGCGATCACTTTTCGGCGTCATTCTGATCGGACAGAGTCTGTCCAAATCCCGTTTCGCACTGCCAATCACGGCCATTGATATCACAATACAAAAGCGCACTGCGACTGCAAACGCCGCAATGCGCTTTGTTTTTTTCAATTATTTGCGGAACATCGAAAGAAAATCCGAATCCGCCAGCGCCTGCCAGCTTACGGCAGTTCTCCGGCAGATTTGCTGCATCTCATCCCAATCCGCCGCACCGGCATCATCATAGAATCCAACGGTATAAAACCCCGCTTCTGCCGCAGTCTCCGCTGCATATCGTGCATCCTCGATCACAGCCGTCTCTGCCGGCGACGAACCAAGTGCTGCCGCCGCGCGGAGATAAAGCGTCGGCGTATGCTTTCCGGCGGCATCGTCCTCCGGCGTCAGAATGATACGAAAACAATCGTCAACACCGAGCCGCCGCAGCGCTGCTTCAGCAAGCGACGGATAATTGACGGTAGCGATCGCGCACGGTATATCCATATCTGCGAGCATACGCAGAAAATCCGCCGCGCCGGGCTTGAGCTGCAAATGCAATCGGTATTCCTCCGCAGCGAGCTCCTCTACACGCCGTTTGACATCCTCAGGCGTCATCGCCAAGGAAAAACGCTCCACAAAATACGCTGAGGAACGGTCAACCGTCATTTTCTTCACGATATCCGAAATATCCGCGGGCGGCTCGATCCCGTTTTCACGCAGAAAACGCAGATCCAACTCATGCCACATCTGCATAGAATCCAACAGCGTGCCGTCCATATCGAAGATTACACTTCTGAGCCTTTGCATGATGCGCCCTCACATTTCACTGCGATTGACGAGTGCCCGATTGAGCGTCACCTCGTCTGTATATTCGATCACACCGCCAACCGGCAGACCGAACGCCAGCCGCGTCACTCTGACACCGAGCGGCTTGCATAGCCGTGAAAGATACATCGCGGTTGCTTCGCCCTCCACGCTCGGATTCGTGGCCATGATAAGCTCCTCTACTCCGCCTTCCTGAATACGGCTGAGCAGCTGCGCGATCCGAAGCTGATCGGCACCAATGCCGTCAAGAGGTGAGATCAGACCGTGCAGCACATGATAAAGCCCTTGATACTCATGTGTCCGTTCGATCGCGGCGACATCCTTCGGACCCTCAACCACACAGATCGTCGAGCGATCGCGCTTCGCATTGCCGCAGATCGTGCAAATTTTCTGCTCGGTCAGATTTTGGCAGATCGGACAGTCGTGAATCTGGTGCTTTGCATTCAGAATTGCCTCGGCAAATTCGTGAACCTGCTCCTCCGGCATTTCCATGACAGAATATGCAAGGCGCTGCGCGGTTTTCATTCCGATACCGGGCAGCGCCGCAAATTTTTCAGCAAGGACAACCAGGGGCAGTGCGCTGAAATTGTCCATTTTGATCAGAACAGGCCGGGCAGAGCCACACCACCGGTAATCTTGCTCATCTCGTTTTCAGTGGTTTCCTCGACATTAGCGATTGCCTCATTTACTGCACTGATAATGAGATCCTGAAGCATTTCGATATCCTCCGGATCAACGACCTCCGGCTTCAGTGTGATCGACTGAAGCGTCTTCTTGCCGGTGACAGTCACGGAAACCGCACCGCCGCCTGCAGTCGCATCAAATGTACGCTGCTCGATGTCCTCCTGAAGTGCAGTGATCTGATCCTGCATTTTACGAGCCTGGTGGATCATGGAATTCATGTCCTGGCTGCCCTGAAACTGCTTCGGTACTCTGGATTTCATAAGAATTCTCCTATCATTTTCAAAATATAATATATGATAAACTGCGAAAAATTACGCAGTATCATGCAAATTTATACGCCCGCATCCTCCTGTATTCCAGTACGAATGCCGTCGGACTGTGCGCGCTGCATGAGAATCTCTGCTGGGGGCGTCTGATCAGCCTCCTGTTCGAGAACCTTGTAGCGGAGCTGATAGCGTGTGCCGAGGATCTGCTCTGCGGCATCCAGCAGCATAACTGCATCACTCTGCTTGAACAGCCGTCGGAACAGCATATTCCGAACACATACAAGCAGTATATTCTTCTCTGCATAAATATACGCTGTGGAATTATTCAGCAGCCCCGCGACTGCCGGATTGATATCAAAGAACCGTTCCAGCACAGCCGCCCAGTTTTTGACCGCGACAAACTGCTTTTCGTCAGTCTTGGCATCCACCTGCAAATTCTGCGTCGGCACATTTTTTGTTACTGCTGACTGTTGCCGTCTTGGCGGGGGCGCCTGCTGCACAGGAACACCATTTGCCTGAATTGCGGCAAGCTGCTGCTCCAACGCGGCAATGCGGTTTGTCATTGCCTTGATATCGCCGCTCTGTTGCTGCTGATCGGCACAAAGACGGATGATCGTCATTTCCAGCTCCATGCGTCGGTTGCCGGCGCGTGTCATGCGGTCACAGCACTGCCGCACTGCGGAAAGTGCATTGATAATGCCCGGCAGCGAATAGAGCGATGCGATCGCTTTGAGCTGTTCCAGCTCCTCCGGCATGATATCCAGCAGCGAAGCATCATCCGGCGCCGTTTTCAGCAGCATGAGATTCCGTAGTTGCTGCGAGATCTCGTCTGCAAAGCGCGTCATATCCTTCGACTGCTGATAGAGCAGATCGATGCGTTCCAGCGCAGCAGAAGCATTTTTCTCCGCAGCTGCGCGCAGAACCAAGAATACGGATTCCGTTCCGGCAACACCAACCGCCTCTTCGACAGTCGCCAGCTCTACGGCATCAGAGATCGCAGCACACTGGTCGAGCAGACTCAGCGCATCACGCATACCGCCGTCCGAAAGAACAGCAATCCGGTGTGCAGCGGCTTCGGAGACCGTAAACTGCTCATTATCCGCGATATACCGGATGCGGCCGGCAATATCGGCAGGCAGAATACGACGGAAATCGAAGCGCTGGCAGCGAGAAAGGATGGTCGCAGGAACTTTATGAATCTCGGTCGTCGCAAAGACAAATTTCACATACTCCGGAGGCTCTTCGATCATCTTCAGCAGAGCGTTGAACGCACCTGCGGACATCATATGAACCTCGTCGATGATGAACACCTTGTATTTGCATCGAACCGGTAAAAAGCTTGCATTTTCACGGAGATTACGCACCTCATCAACGCCGTTGTTCGAGGCGCCGTCGATCTCGATGATATCGGTAAGTGTACCGGCCTCAGCATCACGGCAAATCTCGCATTCCAGACAGGGATCGCCGTTTTTCGGATTCAGACAGTTGACTGCCTTCGCAAATATACGCGCACAGGTTGTCTTGCCGGTACCGCGGGATCCTGTAAACAGATACGCGTGGGCGGTTTTGCCGCGCATGATCTGATTGCGTACGGTTTTTGTGATATGCGGCTGCGCAACGATATCCTCAAAAGACTGCGGCCGCCATTTGCGGTACAGTGCTTCATAAGCGCCCATACAGCTCACTCCTTCCGCGATCAGTTTTCCGGCGCAGGCTTTATTTCTTCATCATGCTGCGGCAGATTCTCTTTTTCGGTATTCGAATCGGCAGGTGCTTCCTGCTCTTCCGGATGAATGCCGGTCTTCTTCGACCAATCCGGATGATTTTGCAGCATAAGCTGTTTTGTCTCAGCAAAATAGGATCGGAAGCTACTCGGATCTTTCAGCCTGTTGATGAGCGCTTTATAGGAATATTCATTTGCCTTTTTGAATTCGCCCTTTTGCAGCATAGCGATTGCCATGCCGCTCAGTGCGAAGGCATAGTTCTGCTGCTCCCTGATTGAGCGCTCGAACCATTCAATCGCCTGATCGGGCTGATTCTGTCGGATATAGATGTAACCTATATCCGTATACAAAAAGAAAAATGAATCCGGGTGCTCATGCGACAGGAGATAATCATAGAGTTTCAGGCTTCCCTCAAAATCGCCGCCCTCAGCACAGCTCCGCGCTTCAAAGAGCATCGCAAACGGCTCAGAAAAGCCGTTCATCCGTGCCTTTCTGTAGTAAGGAACAGCATTGGACGCGCAGCCGAGCAGCTGATAGCAGCGGCCGGTATAAAACGACAGCACGCCTTCCTCTGATTCTGTCAGATCATATTCCTGCCTGAGCTGCAAAAATGTATCAAGGGCTTCCCGCGCATGATTGTGCGCATAAAGGTCCATGCCGCGGCTGAAGATCTTGTCCGGCCTGCGGAAGCCGCCGAAGTTTTTTCCAATGAGATGCCCGTCCGCACGCATCGCCGCATGAACGAGATCACGGAAATGCACCACACAAGTTGTGATGAATGCAGTGATGTAGCAGACGATCAAGATGCCCAGATAGGTCTTGGGGGTAAAATCGGCATTCTGCGGCATTCCCCTGACAATAAAGGTGCCGAGCAATACACCGAAAATGATGAGAGCCGGCAATCCGGCACGAAACGCAAGCTCCAGGAGCTGTTTGGTATATTTTCGGAGTCTGTCTCCCATTGCTGCCTCCGATCCGCACCTGCTGATAATACATAAAAATTCCGGATCATAGGTGTGCAGGCTGACTGCGGCACGCCCAGCGATCCGCTTAATGCTGCTCGGTTCCCCGCCTGACATGGTTCACGGTGCTTAGCTGCACAGGGCCCGCACACCTATAATCCGGAATCTTCCAGATATTTGAAACGTTTTTAGGGGTATCATCCCCCTGACAGTGATCATTATACCACATTTCTTGTGAAAAATCAAGGGGTAAATTGTGTTTTCTGATAATTTTTGCAAATTGACGATTTTCCTCTTGACATTTTCGTTTCTTTGTGCTATAATAGCAAAGCAGTCGGGAGATGAAAGGCTGCTGAAAACAAAACGAGGTGTGGCTCAGTTTGGTAGAGCGCTGCGTTCGGGACGCAGAGGCCGCAGGTTCAAGTCCTGTCACCTCGACTCAAAGACTGTGAATCCAGATTCACAGTCTTTTTTCTTTATCCCCGAAAAACACATCAACTTTTTTACGGCAAACGATTATTATATAAAGAACGGAGGTACTGCAAATGTCAGTTAAAACCGAACAGCGGATCGGCTCACTGGTGGATACCCTGCTTGCCGATTATCAGACAGACCGCACAATCGACGCCGTGATCGCTTTCGATCAGCCGAACAAGGAGATCATCATTGATATCATACACAAGCTGCGAAAGATCATTTTTCCCGGCTATTACCGCGCACAGTCCTACCGCGTCTACACCATGCGCAATCAGACAACCATGCTGCTGGAGGATGTGATTTTCAATCTAGCCCGCCAGATTTCCGTTGTACTGGAATATCTTCCCGAAATGAAGGAAATTGGCCTTGATGCGCGGATGGCACGCGCTGAAGAGCTGACGCTTGCGTTTATCGAGAAGATCCCAGAGATCCGCAGCTATGTCGAGACAGATGTCCAGGCTGCATTCGACGGAGACCCCGCCGCTTATAATAAGGATGAGATCATCTATTCCTATCCGGGACTGTTCGCGATCCTCATCAGCCGGCTCGCACATCAGCTGCATCTGCTCGGCGTGCCGATCATCCCGCGCATCATGACCGAATTTGCGCATAGTCAGACCGGTATCGACATTCATCCCGGCGCTTCGCTCGGCCGCTATTTCTTTATCGACCATGGTACCGGCATCGTCATCGGCGAAACGACCGAGATCGGTGATAATGTCAAGGTCTATCAAGGCGTAACGCTCGGTGCGCTCTCGACACGCGGGGGCCAATCGCTCAAATCCAAGAAGCGTCACCCGACAATCTGCGACAATGTGACGATCTATTCCGGTGCATCCATTCTCGGCGGCGAGACCGTCATCGGGAAAGGCGCAGTCATTGGTGCAAACGCATTTATCACACGCTCAATTCCGGAGGGCGCAAAGGTCAGCATCAAGAATCAGGAGCTGCATTACCGCTATGACTCCGACTCCAAACCTGCCTCGACCGATCTCGACAGCGACGATAGCTGGTACTATATTATTTGATGAAAGGCGCACTGTGTCCGGCACAGTGCGCTCATGCATTCCAACGCTGATTGTTTTTTCCGTATTTTGGCATAATACAGATTTCAAGGCACAACTCCCAGTTGTGCAGCAGCTTGCCAAACCTGTATTTGTGAGGATAATGTATGAAGATAGATAGATATCTGAAAAAGTCGTTTATCGTAATAGGAAAAGAAGGTTCTACATTGGATGGAGCTGGATTTATTCAGAGATTATGGGAAGATGCGAATTCTCATTTTTATGAAGTTGAAAATCTGGCAAAAAGGGATGAGAATGGTAATTTTGCCGGATTCTGGGGAGCGATGTCTGATTTATCACATTCATTCAGACCGTGGGAAGAAAATTATAGCAAAGGATTATATTTAGCAGGCGTTGAGTGTGTTGACGAAGCGGAGGCTCCTGAAGGATGGGTAAAATGGATCATTCCAGGATACGAATACATTTGTGTAGAAAATACAGGTGAGAATGTTTTTGCAGAAGTGATTGATTATATGAAACAAGAACAGATAATTCCTGCAGGTGCGGTTCATGATTTCACGTGTCCAATGACTGGCAAAAATTATATGTTTTTTCCAATCAGAGCAATTGAATAGTTTCCAATTTACAGTCCAAATAAGCACTCAATGAATCATGCGATAACAAAACACCCTGTGGCTTTCTTAAAAAGCTGCAGGGTGTTTTGATTGCGTATGACTTCATGCGGTTAAGATCGTTCTGTCCACAGCAGTCGCATTGAATGATCGCATCACCTGAGAAAAACCGCAAACCGTTTTTCTTCTGCCTCAGCCAGCATGAGTTTCAGCGATGGGAGGCCAACAATCGCGCCCGTATCATCCCGGCGGTGCTGCCATATATGCTGATTACACAAGCGACGCTTCCATCAGCACCGCCGCTTCCTCCGGCTGCGAGTAATACCGTGCACGATAACCGTTCTGCACAAAGCCAAGCGATGCGTAAAGCGTCCTTGCAGCAACATTGCTCTCACGAACCTCCAGATAGCAGACCGTACACACGCCCTGCATCATGCTGCGGACGGCATCCCAGAGCTGCCGTGCAATCCCCTGCCGACGGTAATTCTCCGAAACACAGAGCGTATTCAGCGTCAGTTCGTCCAGCACGAAATTGCAGTGGATAAAGCCGATCACAGTCCCATTTCCGATGCAGGCAAATCCGACAGACTGCGGGTTTTCCAGCTCCCGCCGGTAGATCGCCTCTGACCACGGCGTTGTGAAGCATTTAGCCGCCAGCGCCGCTACACCGCTGATAGTCCTCTCTGAGAATAATTCAATTGTCCATTCAGCCCTTTGCATCATACCAGCTCTGTCCCTTCTGCACATCCGCAGTCAGCGGCACCGACAGCTCGCAGGCATTGACCATTTCACTATGAAGGATCTCCGCAGCCTTTTCTGCCGCAGCATCTGGTGCTTCGACGATCAGCTCGTCGTGAATCTGCAAAATCAGCTTGGCCTCCGGTACTTCGTCACGCAATCGCCGCCAAACGCGTACCATTGCCGCCTTGATGATATCGGCAGCCGTTCCCTGCACCGGCGTATTCATCGCAATTCGGCGGCCTGCCGCCTGAACATTTTTATTCGATGCACGCAGCTCCGGCACATAGCGCTTTCTGCCGAACAGCGTTGTCACATATCCTGATTCATTTGCGCGTGCAACCGTTTCGTCCATGAACTGCTCGACACGCGGGAACGAATGCAGATAATCCTTGATATAGCAATCCGCCCGTGTGACGGATACACCGATATCCTTTGAGAGTGAGAATGCACCGATGCCATAGATAATGCCGAAATTGACTGCTTTGGCCGCACTGCGCATTTCCTTCGTAACCATATCCTCCGGCATATTGAAGACCTGTGCGGCTGTCGTCAGGTGGATATCCCGTTCTTCCTCAAAGGTTCGGCGCATATTCTCATCACCGCAAAGATGCGCGACCAGCCGCAATTCGATCTGGCTGTAATCAGCATCGAGCAAACAGCACCCCTCCGCTGCAACGAAGAATTTCCGCATCTCCCTGCCAAGCTGTGTCCGGACAGGTATATTCTGCAAATTCGGCTCCGTGGAGGAAATTCGCCCGGTGCGCGTTTCGGTCTGGCGATAGCTGGTGTGGATCCTGCCGTCCGGCGCAACGGTTTTCAACAGCCCGTCAACATAGGTCGAGCGAAGCTTGGTAAGCTGCCGATATTCGAGAATCAGGTCAATGACCGGATGCTGTCCGCGCAAACCTTCCAGAACCTCTGCATTCGTAGACCAGCCGGTTTTCGTCTTTTTGCCGGCGGGCAATGCCAGCTCCTCAAACAGAATTACGCCAAGCTGCTTCGGTGAGAGAATGTTAAAATTCCTGCCGGCGGATTTATAAATCTGCGCTTCAAGCTCACTGATCCGTCCAGACAACATTGCACCGAACTGCTCAACACCGTTTGCATCGACGCACACGCCTGTATGCTCCATGTCTGCCAGCACCTCAATGAGCGGCATCTCAATCTCGCGCAAAAGCTGCTCCATGCCCTGCGCTTCAATCTCCTTTTCGAGATAAGTGGAAAGAGCTGGCATTGCAGCGATCGCAGCAAATTCACCGAGCTCTGACTGATACGGTATCCCACCTTCTGCGCAGAGCCGTTCAATCAGGTAATCCGTTGCGGAGGGATTGAGCAGATAGCCGCAGATTGCGCAGTCCAGTGTAAGATTGCGGATTGTCATCCCCTGCTCCATGAGCATCCGGTAGACGGGCTTCGCATCGAATGTGCGCTTCGGTGTTTCGGAGGTCAGAAAGCGGTTGACTGCATCCGGATCGGTCAGACGGGCGGCCTTATTATCCCAAGCAAGATAAAGGATCGGCTTGACATAAAGAAAATCCACCGTATGTTCTGATGCGCAGAGCATATCCAGCAGCTCCGCCGTAACAGCTGTCTGCTCCGGCGGGACAGCCTTCTGATCTTCCGCTTTTGCTGCTGTCGGCGTGGCGGCGGGCTGCACATTGAGCCGATCCATGAGCTTATAAAGCTCCAGCTCAGTCAGCAATGCAGAAAGCCTTTCGATATCCTGCGGTTTGCGGACATAAGATGCGGCATCGGTCGGGATCGGCGCGTCGGTCACAATCGTCGCGAGCCATTTGCTCTGCTTGGCATCCTCTCTGCCGGCTTCCAGCTTCGTACGCAGTGCCGGCTTAAATGACGCCGGATCCTCCAGCGCGGCATAGACCTCCTCGACCGTTCTGTATTTCTGTATGAGATCTTTTGCAGTTTTTTCGCCGATGCCCTTCACGCCCTTGATATTATCAGAAGTATCACCCATGAATGCTTTCAGATCAATGAGATTGACCGGCGGAAATCCGTATTCCTCCTCGAATTTCGCAACATCGTAGAGAACCTGCTCGCGGTTTCCTGCATAACGGACAGTCACATGATCGCTGAGCAGCTGTAAATTATCACGGTCTCCGGTCAGCAGAACGCAGTCATCACCTGCCGCTGCAGCCGCCACAGACAGTGTGCCGAGAATATCGTCCGCCTCCCAGCCGGCGCATGTCACGACCGGATAGCCGAGTGCCTCAAGAATCTCTTTGGTATACGGCATCTGCATGGCCAGCTCATCAGGCATTCCGTGGCGTGTTGCCTTATAGCTGTCAACAGCCTTATGCCGAAAGGTCTTTTCCTTGCGGTCGAATGCGATGATGACGCTGTCAGCGCCGGATTCGCCGATCGTCTTCAGCAGAATGTTAAAGAAGCCGAAGATCGCATTTGTAAAGATGCCCTTGTGGTTCGACAAGGGCTTCACACCGTAAAATGCACGGTTAAGAATGCTGTTTCCGTCTACGATCAGATATTTCATATTTCACTCCAAAGCTCGTTTTTTATTTACACAAATAATCCGCAGTACTTTCGTCTGTTGCGGGGTATTTATATCCAATTATATTTTACCACGAAACAGGCTGTTTCGTCAAGTCTTATCTGTTGACACCCTTCCACTGGCCGGCGACCGGATCCGACACCATCTGCGCTGCTGATGCGGTATAATAGGATTATCTCACGAACAGAAAGGAACATACATATGCTAGAACTGAAACAGGAACCGCAAAGGCTCACGGCATTTCTCAGCGGTGAGATCGATCATCACCGTGCCAAGGAACTGCGCGAGACGATTGACTTCGCCGTACGGGAACAGTATCCGCTGACCCTCATCCTCGATTTCCGGCGTGTCACCTTTATGGACAGCTCCGGCATCGGGCTTATCATGGGACGCTCGCATCTTCTAGAAGAATACGGCGGCACGCTGGAGATACATAATCCCTCGCCGCAAATCCGAAAGGTTCTGCGCATCTCCGGTGCGGACAGACTCGCCGTTATTCGCAGCTATACTGAATCGATGAAGCATCCCGTCCCCGCAGAGTCCGCGCCGCCATATGCAGAACACCCCACAAAACAGGAGGAAGCCATACATGAATACGCTCAATGAACTCAAATGCACATTTCCGGCGCGCTCAGAAAATGAGAGCTTTGCGCGAACAATGGTCTGCGCATTTGCGGCACAGCTCAATCCGACCGTCGAAGAGCTTGCCGATCTGCGGACTGCTGTCTCTGAGGCAGTAACAAACTGCATCGTGCATGCCTATCGGGATAGTCACAACGGCATGATTGCCATAACCGTCCGTCTGCTGCCGGATGGTGTCATCTATATCCGGATTGCAGACAAGGGGTGCGGTATTGCCGACATCGGACAAGCCATGACCCCGCTCTATTCCAGTGCGCCCGCCGAGGAACGCGCTGGTCTTGGCTTCACTGTGATGCAGAACTTCATGGATCAGCTGAATGTTACAAGCCGACTTGGCCGCGGTACGACCGTCACCATGCGAAAGAAGCTGCACAATGGCGAGGAATGATCCGGCTGTTCGCGCTGAGGAGCATCTCGGGCTGGTGCATCTCTGTGCAAATCGTTTCCGCAGCCGCGGCATTGAATATGAAGAGCTGTATTCTGCTGGCTGTCTCGGCCTGGTCAAAGCGGCCAATGCCTTTGATCCGGCACGTGGCGTCTGTTTTTCAACCTATGCCGTTCCGGTGATCCTCGGAGAAATCCGCAGGCTGTTCCGCGAAGGCGGAAGCGTTCATATCGGGCGGCGCTTGCAGGAAACAGCAATGCAAGCCGGACGCACCGCCGAAAAGATGCGTAACGAAACCGGAAAAGAACCGACCGTCCGGCAGATCGCAGAGCAGCTCGGCATTTCAGAAGCTGATGCTGCCGAAGCGCTCTGCGCTGCACAGCCTGTCATGTCACTGTCTGTTGAAAATGCAGATGGTGCCGCAACGCTCGATATCCCTGTCCCGTCGCCGGAGACTGCCTTACAGGAGCATCTTGCGCTTCAGCAGGTGCTTGCAATGCTCGCGCCCCGCGACCGGATGCTCATTGAATTGCGGTATATGCGGAATGTGACGCAGTCTGTCGCCGCAGCACAGCTTGGAATGACACAGGTACAGGTCTCGCGGCGTGAAAAAAAGATCCTGCACTTTCTGCGGACCGAACTGCTGCGCTAATCGGGGATAAGCAGTGCTTTCTAAATTATGTACGAAAAACCGAAGCGAGCATCATTTTTGCTTGACAAACTTCAGGAAACATGGTATACTAGATATAATATAATTTCGGGAATATTACACAGAGGATATCTACGAGACTCGTTATTCCGACGTGAAGAAAAAAGAAGGGAGTCTGCGCGATGGGTGAATGGAATCGCTATACCACACAGACCAAGATCGAGGAGCTTTCCAAGCTCTGCCGTGCAAATCATCAGATCGACCCTGATCTCTATGCACTATACGATGTCAAACGCGGCCTGCGCGATATCAACGGCAAAGGCGTCTGCGCCGGCCTGACGAATGTCAGTGAGATCATCCCCGGCACTGAGGAAAACGGCCAAACGAAGCTCGGTGAAGGCCAGCTTCTGTTCCGCGGCTATCATATTGAGGATCTCGTAAACGGCTTTATCAAAGACAACCGCTTCGGCTACGAGGAGACCGTTTATCTTCTGTTGTTCGGTCAGCTGCCGAGCACACAGGAGCTGGAAGATTTCCGTGCGCTGCTCTGCAGCTGCCGGACGCTCCCGCCTTCTTTTACGCGCGATGTCATCATGAAATCACCGAGCGAAGATATGATGAATACGCTGGCAAAGAGCGTACTCGCCCTCTATTCCTATGACCACAATCCGAATGATACCTCGATTCCGAATGTGCTGAGACAGTGCATTCAGCTGATCGCTCAGTTTCCCTCAATCGCTGTATATGGCTATCAGGCATATCGCTATTACAAGAATGACCAAAGCCTTTTCCTGCATCAGCCCGATCCGAATCTTTCAGCAGCAGAAAATCTGCTGAGCCTGCTCCGTGCTGACCAGCAATATACACAGCTCGAAGCCAAGATCCTTGATCTGGCTATGGTGCTGCACGCTGAGCACGGCGGCGGCAACAACTCCAGCTTCACTGTCCATGTCGTTTCATCCTCCGGAACAGATACCTATTCCACGATGGCGGCGGCTCTCGGTTCTCTCAAGGGACCGAAGCACGGCGGTGCGAATATCAAAGTCGTGCAGATGTTCGACGACATGAAGGAGCGCGTCAAGGACTGGAAGGACGAGGAAGAGGTCGGGCAGTATCTTCGGAAGCTGCTGCATAAGGATGCTTTCGACCACGCAGGGCTGATCTACGGCATGGGACACGCGGTCTATTCGCGAAGCGATCCCAGAGCGACAATCCTGCGCAGTTTTGTCGAACAGCTTGCAGACGAAAAGCATCGCCATGAGGAATACGCGCTTTATGCACTCGTCGAACGGCTCGCACCACAGATCATCTCAGAAGAGCGCCGCATATACAAGGGTGTCTGTGCAAATGTCGATTTCTATTCGGGATTGGTTTACCGGATGCTGAATCTTCCGAATGAACTGTTCACACCGCTCTTTGCAATATCGCGCATCGCGGGCTGGTCTGCGCACCGACTTGAAGAGCTGCTCGGTGCAAGCAAGATCATCCGTCCGGCATACAAGGCCGTCAAGGGCTGGGAAACATACCAGCCGATCTCAGAACGAAAGTAATGACAGCGGCTGCTGTGCCATTTCGGTGCAGCAGCCTTTTTGCTGACAGGAGGTGCTTATGTCAAAGGATCTTCATGAGATCCGCGCGATCGACCGCAAATACCGCCGACGAAACAGGCGCACAGCCTTCCGCAGAAAATGGCCGGTTCTGCTGACAGCCATACTGCTCCCGCTGATTGCTGCGCTCTGCTTATTTGTCTATCTAGAATTCACAAAGCAGCGTGCCGTTATGCCCTCGGCCGATACCGCAGTCATCCGCTTTCTCGATGTCGGACAGGGCGATGCCATGCTGATCCAGACGGCTGAATATTCTGTGCTGATCGATGCCGGTGACCGCGATCACAAAGCAGAGCTTGTGCAGATGCTCCGTGATGCCGGTGTAAAGCGGATCGACTGCATCATCAATTCACATCCTCACAGCGACCACATCGGCGGACTTCCCGCAGTACTGGAAGCATTTTCCGCAGACGAGATTTGTCTGCCGGACATACCGGAACCGCTGCTTCCAACCGGCACGACATTCCAAAATGTTCTCGATCTTGCCGAGGACAAACAGATTCCCGTCCATACGCCAAAATGCTTTGAGAAACGAATGTTCGGAGAGCTGACTGTAGAATTTCTCAGCGTTGACAATTCGGGATTTGACGACCTGAATGACTGCTCGCTCGGTGTACGGGTCACATTCGGGGATGTCTCGCTCTTTGCGGCAGGCGATCTCGAAGCCAACAGTGAAGAAGTGTTCAGAAAGGCAGGGCTGCTTCAGCCGGCGAATATTCTCAAGGTATCACATCACGGTGCAGCAACATCCTCTACGGCACCGTTCCTGGAAGCAATTTCGCCGGAAACGGCGGTGATCTCCTGCGGTGCATTCAACGATTACGGTCACCCCGCCCTGAAAGCAATGCAGCGGCTGCATGATGCGGGCTGCGCGGTATACCGAACCGATCTGGACGGCATAGTCTGCTTCGTCACAGACGGCAGACAGTACCATATCTCCTGATAACTGTTTGCTTTCTCATGTAGGCGTGCAGTTATTCACAGGGTGCCATACTTCGGTTCGGCAGATTTGCTGTATCTTATTATCAAGCAGCCGAAAGTGACGAAACACAGCAAAACAGCATCGGATTTTCATGAGAATCCGATGCTGTTTTGTGGCCTTATGCGATTGAATCAGCAAACAGTTTTTGCGACGAAATCTGCTGCAGCTAAATTCGTACATATGTGTATTATTTCATGGGGGCATATTGAAGTTTCATAACTGCTGTGTAATTGCAGTCATGCTTTTCAAGCATTCTAAATCCATATCCTGCGAAAAACTTCGCCTTATCACTATGGTAGAATTCCTTGAAATATTTATTGTTCAGCGCTGCCTCCATTACATATAAGGGTGAGAACTTTAGTTTCCTGCTGAATTTCACCTGTTTATCCCATTCCAGAATAATGAGCTTTCCGTCTGGTTTCAGGAGTCTGTGTGCTTCGGAAAGGATTCCTTGCCACAAATCGGAATCGCATTCATGCAGGACAAGTCCGAGGATGATATAGTCAAAAATCTGCGGTTTCAAGCCTGTCTGCGCTGCATCCCTGCACAGCAGCTTCACATTCTGTAAGCCAGCTGACTGGATTTTCGTACTTGCCTCACGAAGCATAGCCTTTGATCTGTCAAGTCCGATTACAAGGTTCTTTGGGTTTTTCTTTGCGATTGGCAGACCATTGGAAAATGTACCGCAGCACATATCAAGAACTTTGCATTCCTTATTCGGAATCAGATTTTCAATCACATCACGGGGATTTCTCCCCTTATCTGAAAACCAGATTACATCAAGCAAATCATAGCCTAAAGATAAAAATGTGTAGATATTCATTGATTCTCCTTCTTCGGAAACCACGGAATACATCTGTTTACTCTCTTGCAGTAATCTTCATATTCTTTTCCGTATAGATTTCTGAGCCATTTTTCTTCTGTATTGATCAGCACAATCGTCATCACTCCCCAGAATACAAAAGGCAGGACAAACAAATACCAATTATGCGCAATCAATATTGCACCGGTACAGGAAAGAAGAAACAGACAGTAACAAGGATTTCTGACAAATTTATATGAGCCATTGGTTTTGAGTTTGTTTTCCTTTATATTTTTCTGCAAATTGCCGTTCAGATCAGCCGCAAAAAACAGAATAATGCCTTCAATAATCAGAAGTGTTCCGATAATATACAGAATAATATTCACCGTCTTGTTTTCAATCAAACCGGAAATGAGCGCCTTGGATGAACAGTAGATTCCGATTGCAGTCAGCACAGCCATAGGGCAGCACAGTATCGGTCCTATTCCATATAAAGGAAGATGCTTCTTGCTGCTCATATGCGCCTTCCTACCTCAGTCATTTCATCCATTACAGCAGAATTCTGTGAAAGCTCATCCTTGCCATTGGCGCTGTATTTCTGAAAGAATACAATTTCCCAACTCAGATACTTTGCCATACATTCAAACTGCGTTTTGATAAGATCATACTGCAGACTATCGACAGATGCTCCGCCTGTTAATATAATTCCGATTTTCTTTCCCTTGAGCATTGTGCCCTTACAGTAGCACTTGTCAATCAGAAGCTTCATCTGACCTGTCATGCCCCACCAGTATACAGGCGTTGCGAATACAATCATATCAGCATCTGCTACTTTATTCACCGTTTGGTTGGTATCATCGTTATCCACACAGCCTTTGAAACACTGACAAGCTCCGCAACCTTTACAAGCTGCAATACTAAGCTTATCAGGCTCGATCACTTCGATTGTATTTTTTTCTTTTGCACCTTCTACGAATGCATTTACCAGTGCAAATGTATTTCCTTTTCTTGCGCTTCCGTTGATCATTGTGATTTTCATTATTTCTAAACTCCTTTTCTTTTATTTCGAATGCGAATGCTCTTTCATGGTATGATCATGATGATTCTTAGGCTTCAGTTCCAGATAAACCGTCCCCCTGCTTTGCCAGGGAGTAGTTGCGGTGATGTCAGGTTTTCGCAGCAAAGCACTCCGACAGGCTGATAAAAATGATGTCTTTCAGAAAGAACAACTTATATTACAACAACTCGACTGCCTTTGCCAACCGTTCAAGCCCTTCCTGCAACACAGTTCTCGGACAGGCAATATTCATTCTTAAAAAGCAGCCCTTGCTGCCATAGATATCTCCGCTTGAAAGAAACAGCCCTGTGCTTTTACGAATATGCTTAGCAAGCTCATTCGATGTGATCCCGAATGATGTGCAGTCAAGCCAGAGAAGATATGTTGCATCTGATTGTATGAGTTTGATCTGAGGAATCTTCTTAGCAAGATAATCAGATACCACTTGTTTGTTGTCATAAAGATACGGCCGCAGTTCATCAAGCCATTCGCCGCCCTGTTCAAATGCCGCAACAGCTGCCTGTACCGCAAAAGCATTTGGCTCTGCCACCTCGTCAGTGTTGAGTGCACGCCATACCTTGTGGCGAAGTCTGCTGTTACAAACAACAGCAGCGGCCGTTTGCAGTCCGGCAAGATTGAATGCCTTTGTTGGCGAAATACAGACAACGCAGTTGTCTCTGCACTTTTTTGAAACTGATGCAAATGGAATGTACTCACAGCCTGGGTCAGTGATGTCACAGTGTATTTCATCAGAAATGACCGTCACGCCATTGTCGTAAGCCAATTCACCTATCTGCGCAAGCGTTTCTTTGTCCCATATCTTGCCAATAGGGTTATGCGGATTACACAGCAGCATCAGCGTAGTCTGAGGGTCAGACAACGCCTTTTCAAGCTTTTCAAAATCAATGCTGTATTCACCATTTTTATAGTCGAGAGAAAACTCCTGTACATTTCTGCCATTGTTCCTGATGCAATTATAGAATACATTATAAACAGGAGTCATGATAAGTACATTTTCAGCAGGAGTCGTCAGCTTTCGTACACAGCTTGAAATAATAGGGATAACGCCTGTACTGAAAATAAGGTCGTTCTTTTGGTATTCAACATTGTGTCTGCTTCTCCACCAATTTATATAGGCACTGTACCATTCATCCGGAATTGTGGAATAACCAAAAACACCGTGTTGGGCTCGCTTGATGACAGACTCAATTACCTCCGGCGCTGTGCGGAAATCCATATCCGCTACCCACATAGGCAGCTCGTCATCGGCAATATCCCATTTATAGGAATTCGTTCTCGTTCTGTCGACGATCTCATCAAAAATATATTTCATATCATGCCTCCGCAGTTACGCTATTGCTGATAAACTCAGTCTTGCCGATTTCAACCTTATCCTCCTCCATGATCAGTTCGCCAATGCCTTCACATTTGATGACACCGCCAAGAGGATTTTTGATACTGTCAACCATACCTATAATCTCAGCATTTACGGTCGAATATTCAAAAGCGAGGGTTGTATTCACGAGCTTACATCCAATGAGCGTCAGATTCTCACAAAAGCAAAGCCCCTGTAAACTTTCAATCGTACAATGAATCAGCGTAAGGTTTTTTGAATTCCAGCCGAGGTATTCACCATTTATATAACAGTTTTCGGCAGTAATGTCTTCGCTGTTCCAGAAAGCATCCTTACTCATCAGCCTTGAATTGCGGATCGTGACATTTTTTGCTCCGTCAAAGCTGTAGTTTCCGTCAAGGTTTAGTCCGTCTATTTCCATATTTTCGCAGTTCATAGCGAGATAATCGCCCTTGGCAGTTACATTGTTCAGCTTAACATTACGACACTGCCATAGAGTCTCCGCGGCATTGGGAAAGTTTACATTTGTTATTGATACGCCGTCACATCTGCGGAAACCCTTTGGTGCGATGTACGCGCAGTCACTGACAGAGATATTCCTCGTATACCATATACCGGCTCGTCCCATTTCATAAAATGTACAGTTTTTTACGCTTATATTTTCGCTGTACCAGAAAGGATACTTCCATTTGAACTGTGAGTCCTCAACCTCGATATTCTTGCTATGCTTCAAAGGTGATTCGCCGTCTTCAAATACACTGCCTGTTATATGCTTATCCTGCGCCATAAAGAGTGAACGCTCACCAGTAAATATACCTGTCAATCGCTCCTTCATCCCAAGCCCTCCTTATTCATCATAAGCACCAGATAGTCGAGACATCTGATGCTATCCTCTATATCATGCACCTCATCGAAAAGCTCCCGCCTGTGTGCGCAAGCATATTTTCGCATTGTTTGGTATCAAGGATACAGTTTTCAAATCTACCGACAAATTTATCATCACATCCTGCAACAATCCGGTTTTGTCGTTTATTTAAGAACCGCCTCTTGTTCTATGCTGTACCCATTATACCATAATTCACATATAATGACAAGTACCTATACGAAATACACAGCTATGCGTGGCGGTTACAGATACTGGTGATATAAAGTATCCGCAAGGGTGGCATATCAGTTATTGGGCTTTCGATTTGTGCATTTTTGCACACAAAAAAGTGATAAAACAAGTTGCTTTTTGCATAGAAATGTGATATAATAAGTTTGTATACGGCTAAACAATAGCCGCAACAGATAATACACTGCCATGCTCAATGAGCAAATACGAAGGGATAGGGATATAATGAAGAAAAAACAAAGGCTGATCTGCGGCTTGCTCGCAGGATGTCTGACGCTGTCCGCATTCAGTGCAGTTCCGTCAGCAGTAAATGCCGCCACAACAATCGTGCTTTCGCCGGATGACACATACATTATCAACAATGGTGTGTTTGAAGGCTGGGGAACATCACTTTGCTGGTGGGCAAACCGACTCGGTTATTCTGACACGCTTGCGCAGAAAGCGGCAGATACATTCTATGGAGACGATGGTCTTCGGCTGAACATCGCCCGGTTTAATATCGGCGGCGGTGATAATCCGTCACACCATCATATCACGAGAACAGACTCCAATATGCCGGGCTATACTGTATATCAGAATAATAAGGCGACATATGACTGGAACGCAGACTGGAATCAGAGAAATGTGCTGCAGCGATGTGTGAAAGCTGCGGGAGACGAAGCAATCGTTGAGATGTTTTCCAACTCACCGCCCTATTATATGTGCCAGAGCGGCTGTTCGACTGGAAACTACGATCCCGGAAAGAATAATCTCCGCGACGATTCCTACACAGCTTTTGCTGAGTATCTCGCAGAGGTCTGCAAGCACTATGAAACAGACTGGGGTATCAAGGTTCAGTCCGTAGAGCCCCTGAATGAGCCTTACACAAACTTCTGGGGCGCAAACAGTAAGAAACAGGAAGGCTGTCATTTTGACCTTGGCGATTCTGAGTCTAAAATTATTGTTGAACTTCAGAAGTCCATGCAGGCCCGCGGAATGAATGATGTCATTCTCTGCGGAACAGATGAAACTAGCATTGATACGCAGATTGATGCCTACAACAAGCTTTCGGGTGCTGCGAAAAATGCGATTTCCCGTATTGATACACATACTTACGCCGGAAGCAAACGTTCCCAGCTGAAGGACACGGCATATGCTACCGGAAAAAATCTCTGGATGAGTGAAGTAGACGGAAACGGCACAGCGGGTACCAATGCAGGTGCCATGTCAGGCGGTCTGTGGCTTGCGGGCCGAATTACAGCGGACTGCAACCAGTTGAATTCCTCCGCATGGATTCTCTGGCAGGTTATTGACAGCCATATTTCATCTGTCGGATATAACGGCAACACGGATTCCGGCCTGCCAAATATCAATGGCGGCTTTTGGGGCGTTGCCTGTGCTGATCACGATAAAAATGAGATCATCCTTTCTAAAAAATACTACTGCTTTGGCCAGTATACTCGTTATATCCGCCCGGGCATGATTATGCTGAATTCCTCCGGAAATACGATGGCCGCATATGACAAAGAAAAGGAACAGCTTGTTATTGTTGCTTACAATACTGCAGGAAACGCTTCAGATATGTCCTATGATCTTTCTGCATTCGGTGAAGTCGGCGGAACAGCACAGTGCATTCGTACCAGTGCAACTGAAAACTGGGCTGATGCAGGTGCAGCACGACTGACCGGCGATCAGCTGAATGTTTCGCTGCCTGCAAATTCCGTTTCAACCTATATCATTGATGGTGTAAAGGGAAGCACAGCCCGTGCAAACCGCATTGAGATCATCAGCACCTCCGGAACAAATTCCTGGAACAATACCGCATCAACATCCTTTGAAAAAGTTTTTGACGGCAGCACAGGAACATATTTTGACGGAGTTGGCGGCGGATGGGTTCAGGCTGATCTTGGCGATATTTATGATATTTCTTCGATCGGCTTCTGCCCGCGCAAGAACTATGAATATCGCTGCGCTGACGGTATGTTCATGGTGTCTGATGACGGTGTCAACTGGAAAACAGTCTACACAATTCCCAATCAGCCGGGCTTCGGCATGCACTATGTAAAGCCGCAGATTGCCGCGACCGGAAGATACATCCGGTATGCAGTACCGGAAGGCGCGCCGAAAAACACCTACAATAAAGACAATGTTTATTGCTGTAATATTGCTGAAATTGAAGTGTACGGCGAATTGAATCCGGCAGCTGCACTCAACCGGATTGATATCAGCACTTCGGCGGTTACAAGCACAGATGCGTGGCAGCAAACTGCGAATGACGGTACAAAGGCTTTTGACGGAGATACGGCAACCTTTTTCGACGGAGTCGGAAATGGCTGGGTTCAGGCTGATTTGGGCGGTTTGTATGATATTCAGGCGATTGGCTATTGCCCAAGAAACACGAAGGAATATCGCTGCACGGATGGCATGTTCCAGGTTTCCAAAGACGGAACTAACTGGACGACCATTCACACGGTGCGCGGTGTTCCAAGCTTCGGAATGCATTACATTCAAAACTTTGAGGGAGACGCAACAGCACGATATATCCGTTACGCAGTCCCTGAGGGCGCTCCGCAGAATTCCTATAACCCGGACAATGTTTACTGCTGCAATATTGCAGAAATTGAAGTCTACGGAGATCCGGCCGGTTCGCTTTCTGGCGATGTCAATGCAGACGGACAGGTTAATATTTCTGATGCAGTCATGCTCTGCAAGTATCTGATTGGTGCTGGCGACATCACCGACTGGCTGGCCGGTGATATAAACAGTGACAAAAAGCTGAATGCAATCGACCTGACAATGCTCAAGAGGATTCTTCTGAAATAATCCCCGCAGGGACCGACTGGTATTCATACGCTACGAACTAAGGGAGAATATCTATTTTGGCGGCTGTGAAGTTGTTTTCACAGCCGCCTTTTATTTGACGGACTATAGTTGGCGCTTATGCAAAAACAGCACAGTACAGAGCGGATACTCGCCTATACTGTGCTGTTTTTCGCAGGATCCAGCGTATTTGGGATTAGGAGATGATTTCTTTTGAAATGACAACAAGTCTGCCGTTTTCTTTGGTATATTCGCAGGTTGAAAGCGTCAGGAGCGTATCTCCGTATTCAGGAGGATTTGAATTCTTCCAAACAGAGTATTTTTCACAGCCATTCAAAAAATCACTGAAGCGCTGCTTATCATGAAAATCAACATAATCATAATATGGAAAATCTTCGGATTCTTTTGCCGAAATGACAAGAACATAAACGGGCTCAAAGACTCTGTTTTGCTGCAGCGTAAAAAGCTGAATATAGTCATTTCCCTCGCAGAATTGTGCTTCACGGTATTTCATGAGATTCTGGAACATCGTTCCGTCGTTCATGTGATGTCCGTAAATAATGAGATTATCAGAGCTGTTAACCCTGCATTTAACATCGACAAAAGGAACACCGTGCTTTTCAG
The DNA here is from genome assembly GCA_024404875.1 of Oscillospiraceae bacterium. Lineage (GTDB taxonomy): Bacteria > Bacillota > Clostridia > Oscillospirales > Ruminococcaceae > Firm-04. Next base: position 1,493 of record JAKSPK010000030.1, on the reverse strand, counting down.
AATTCCCTTTGAAATCATGCGAAAGATAAAAATCAGTATCATCTTTAGTCTGCATAACCGGATAGTCAATTCTGGTGTTTGGAATACGTATCCAGCCGACTGTTTCGCCGTTTTCGAGTTTCAGCTTTTCTATCCATTGATTCAGTACGGGTTTGGGTGAACCAGATTCAATGTCATCAGGTAAATCTAAATCACTGTCCTCAGAAGGTTCCTCGATGATTTCAGCAAGAGAGCTGTACAGCGCAGTTGTTTCAGAAGTAGATTTTTTAATTGTCCATATATTGAATATGGAGAATGCAATGAGCATAAAGCATATTGAATAAACTGCGGGTTTCATTCTTTTCAAAAAATCCCTCCTTAGTATAACACCGCACATTGCTGTGCGGTGTTATTTATCATTTGTACCTTCTGAGATAACGCTCCATGCTTTCAAAGATGAGAATGAACAGCAGGCTTCCTGCAATTACATAAAGCCAGAAATTCACATTTTGACTGTCACCTGTAGGTTTAGGACCGTTTCCGTGAATGGTGCTGTCCCCAGTTTGATGCGGATCGTCCGGAGTGTCTTTACCGGGTGGTGGTTCGTCCTCGTCGCCGCCCGTCGGAGTTCCAGGCTTTTCTCTGATCAGAATAAGAACAGTTCTGTCATTTGTATTTCCGGCGGAACAGGTTGCAAGAGCAACGATTTCAACTCCATTTGGTTTGCTTTTAATCAGGTCAATCAGTTCTGAGCGATACCAGATACTGTTTTCGGTTAAGAATTCGTCGAATCCTTCAAACCCGCTGTCCCAGTGGTCGGTATTGAAAATCTCATCTGTACCTGCAGAAATCTGGAGTATTGCGACTGTGCCGTAATCCCGCACTTCATTTGGAAGAAGAATCGTTGCTTCTGTATGTTCCTTGAAGAAATCCTTTTCCTTAAATAAAGCAAGGTCTCCGAACATAAGGTGCTGTTCCATATTGTGACCATAAATGATGGAATAACTGTCTGAAAAATCCGGTTTATTTCTGCTGTCAAGGAAAATGCTTCCTGCCAGAGAGAATTCACCATAGACATCCTTATTCATATAGGTCAGATTGTTTTCACCGTGCAGCACAGGGTAGTCAATATTCGTATCGTTTACTGTCAGCCAAGCCGCAACATCTTCGTTAACAGCTCTCAGCTCATCAAAGCTCGGTCCGTCATCTGCATATTGGTCAGGCTTTAGCTGACGAATCTGTGCCTGAACGTTCTCGGCTGAACGATATATCTGAGAATTATCCCATATTGAATAGCCTGCAAACATCACGGCTGCAAGAACGAAACTTTCGATTAGAAAACCGTAAACCCCGTTCAGCACTTTGAGAGTTTTTCCTGACATGGGTTAATTATTCCCCGATCGTTCTCTTGCGGCGGCAAAGGTATACAACTGTTACTGCACCTGCAATCACGAGCAGTGCGATAAACGGTGCGTTGTTGATAAGTACGCCGATGTCGATGATTGTTGTTTTGT